>CANDBG010000001.1 GCA_947382875.1 uncultured Oscillibacter sp.
ACTGCCCAGCCGCCGATGAGCGGCAAGCCATCATCCCGCGGCGCAAGCCGCGCCCACCGCAGGAGAATTTCGTGAGTAGAATGGTAAAATTGACAGTTGAAGAAAAGAACAGATTTCGTTATAATAGTCCTTGTGGAATCACGGGGGGAGGAGACGGAACACTATGAGCCGAAAACGACATTCCGTAGAAGACGAACACATCGAACGGCGTATCTCTGCCGCTACCAGTATCTCCTTTTGCGTTCTGTCCGTCTTCGCTCAAATCCTGACCTCCTTACTCCTGACCATCTTCCTCCAGGAAAACGTCGGCTACGTTTACGCGTTTCTTCTGCTCATCGGAGCCATCTTCGCAATCCGCGTCTACCAACGCCCCGGCAGCCCCTCCTACAAGCTCGTCTGGATGTGCCTGCTCTTGGCCGTTCCCGTTGCCGGCACCATGCTTTTCTGCCTCTGGGGCGGAACCCATCAGGCCAAAAGCCTCAGCCTGAAAAAATTACCCCCTGCCCCTATCCGCGAGGGCCAGCGGCATGACAGCGAAACCAACCTCGCCCGCCTGCGGCGGCAATCCCCCGCCTGGGGACGCCTCGCCGCATACCTCCAAAAACGCGGCTTCCTCCTTTACCGCGACACCACCGCCCAATATTTCCCTACCGGCGAAGCCTTCTTCGAAGACTTAATCGCCCACATGGAACGGGCGGAAGTCTATATCTTCCTCGAATACTATATCCTGGCAGAAGGAGCCCTGTGGGACCGCATTTTTGCCGTCCTCAAAGAACGCGCCGCCGCCGGCGTCGAAGTCCACATCACTTTCGACGACTTCGGCAACCTGACCCGCTTCACCGACGAAAGCCTTCAGGCCCTTCAGGACGCAGGCATCGAAGTCAAAGTCTTCAACCCCGTTCACCGGTACGTGAGCCGCATCAACTTCAATTACCGCGATCACCGCAAAATCGCCGTCATCGACGGCCAGTACGCCTACACCGGCGGCGTGAACATCGCCGACGAATACGCAAACCTCATCGTTCGCTTCGGTTATTGGAAAGATACCGCCGTCCGGGTTGAAGGCGAAGGCGCGTGGGGCTTTGTCACCCAGTTTATGCAGATGTGGAAAATGCTGGGCGGCACGTTCCCCAACGAAGACGACTATTACCGTCCCCGCCATGAAGTTCCTCAAAGCGCCGGCTACTGTCAGCCCTTTACCGACGGCCCCCTGAACAACCCCGACAACCCTATCGAGGACACCTATTTACAGCTAATCAGCTCCGCACAGCGGATGCTGTATATCACAACGCCTTATTACGCCGTGGAAGATTCCATGCAAAAGGCGCTGTGCATCGCTGCCGACGCTGGCGTTGACGTGCGGTTATTCATCCCCGGAATTCCCGACCTGCACAAATTCACTTACATGGTTGCGGAAACCTACTGGGGCCAGCTGCTGACCCATGGCGTCAAGATCTACAAATATACGCCGGGCTTTCTGCACTGCAAAAGCGTCATGGTCGACCGGGAAGTCGCCCTGATCGGCAGCACGAATATGGATTACCGAACTTTCCAGCTCCATTACGAATGCGGTGTTCTCTTGTACCATATGCCAGCCGTGGAGGAGCTGATGGAAGACCTGGACGTCATCAAACAGGAAAGCGCACTCTATACCCTGGAGGATTGGCAAAAGCGACCCTGGTTCCGCCGGGTATTCGCCTCCTTCCTCCGCCTGGGAGCCATCTGGCTCTGAATCTCTGACTGCAAGGAGGATGCGGCATTGCGCCAACTTTCGCCGCGGGAAACCGCCGAGCGCAGCTTAATCAAAACCTATCGCAAAAGTCTCTGGAACCCCTTTGTCGCCGCCGTAAAGCGTTACGAGCTCGTCGCCCCCGGCGACCGGATTGCCGTCTGCATTTCCGGCGGAAAGGACTCCATGATTCTCGCGAAGCTCATGCAGGAGCTGCAGCGTCACACAGACCACCCCTTCGAGCTGGTTTTTCTGGCCATGGACCCGGGCTACAACCCTGCAAACCGGAAGCTCCTGGAAGAAAACGCGGAACGCCTGGGCGTTCCCCTGACGGTGTTTGCAAGCGATATTTTCGCCGTCACGGTCCAGGTGGACAAAAATCCCTGTTACCTCTGCGCCCGCATGCGGCGGGGCTGTCTGTACGCCAAGGCGCAGGAACTGGGCTGCAGCAAAATTGCCTTGGGCCACCACTTTTCGGATGTGATCGAAACAACCCTTCTGGGCCTGTTCTACGGCGCGCAGCTGCAAGCCATGCCTCCGAAGCTCCACAGCAAAAACTTTCCCGGCATGGAACTCATTCGTCCCCTCTACTGCGTCCACGAGGACGCCGTCATCGCCTGGCGGAATTACAACGATTTGCATTTTCTGCAATGCGCCTGCCGCTTCACCGAGGCGCGGGACGCCTCCGGCGACGGAACCGGACCGAGTAAGCGTCAGGAGATCAAGCAGCTTTTGCGGGACCTGAAACGGTCCAATCCGAATATTGAAAAAAGTATTTTCCGGGCCATTCACGGCCTGCAGCTGGACACCTTTCCCGGCTTCAAATACCGGGGACGTGCCCTTTCATTTACAGACGTTTATAACAGCGCCGCCATTCCCGGCGGTGACGAAGCATAAGGGAGGAACGTATAAGATGGACTATTATCGCTGTGAAAATTCGGACTGCGGTTTCGTGGCCGAAGAAGAACCGGATGTCTGCCCCCACTGCGGCGGCACGTTTTTCATTGCTATGACCGAAGAAGAATTGTCCGCAGGCGACTGGGTAAGCCTGGGCAACCATGCCGTGGACGAAAAACGGGAAACCGACGCCCTGGCTTACTATCAGCGGGCCGCCGCCCTGGATGACCCTCTGGGCCTGACCAATCTGGGCTGGTGCTTCGAAGCGGGCATCGGTGTGGAAGCAGACCCGAAACAGGCCGTGCTGCTCTACGCGCAGGCCGCAGAACGGGAATACATTCCCGCCCTGACCAATCTGGGCTACTGTTATACATACGGCATTGGCGTGGAAACGGATTACGACAAAGCGGTCAAGTGCTTTCAGAAGGGCGCGGAACAAGGTTTTCCGCGGGCACAGTTCCAGCTTGGCGAGGCGTACCGGCGGGGCGCGGGCGTCGAGCAGAACGACGAGGAAGCCGTAAAATGGTATCAGTCCGCCGCGTGGCTGGGATATCCCGGCGCACAGACGGAGCTGGGCCGGTGCCTGGAATTTGGCACAGGCATCGAGATGGATTTGGAACAAGCGGTGAAGTGGTACACCGCTGCCGCTGAACAGGGAAACGCGCCGGGGCAGTGTTGCCTGGGCTTTTGCTACGAATCCGGCCGGGGCGTGGAGCAGGACTGGGAAAAAGCTGTGGAGTGGTACCGCACCGCAGCGGAAAAGGGATACCCCCGCGCACAGTGCAACCTTGCGTGGTGCTATGAGCACGAAAAGGGTGTGAAACGTGATTACGCCGCCGCCGTGGAGCTGTACCAGGCCGCCGCAGATCAGGAGTACCCCCGCGGACAGCTTTGCTTGGGACTCTGCTATGAGCGGGGCCGGGGCGTGCCGCTGAACAAGGAGGAAGCCGTCCGGTGGTACCGTCTCGCGGCGGAACAGGGCGACGAGGACGGCGCGTGCTGTCTGGGCTTCATGTACGAAACCGGCGAGGGCGTGGAGCAGAGCTGGGAAAAGGCCGCGGAGTGGTACCGCAAGGCCGCCGAGGGCGATCTGGCCCGCGGACAGTGCAATCTGGCATGGTGCTATGAACACGGCAAGGGCGTGGAGGAAAGCGCAGAGCGGTCATATCAGTGGTATCGCAAGGCAGCGGAACAGGGCGATCCACGTGGATTGTTCAGCGTAGCCCGGGCCTTTGACTACGGCATCGGCGTGGAGCAGAACGCAGAGGAAGCCGCCAAATGGTATCAAAAGGCTGTCGACGCCGGTTCCGCTCCTGCCATGTGCGACCTGGGCGTGTGCTACGAACGCGGCGAGGGCGTTCCCCAGAGCTACGAAAAGGCCGTCGAGCTTTACCTGAAAGCCGCCGAGATGGGCAACGCGCCTGGACAGTGCAACCTTGGCTATATGTATGAATCGGGCCGCGGCGTGGTGCAGGACTGGCAGCAAGCCGTCAAGTGGTACAGCGCCTCTGCGCAGCAGGGTTTTCCGCGGGCACAGTGTAATTTGGCGTGGTGCTATGAGTTCGGCAAGGGCGTGGAACTGAACCTTACCAGGGCTTTTCACTGGTACCGCAAAGCCGCCGACCAGGAGGATACCCGCGGAATGTTCTGCCTGGGCGTTTTTTACAAGCAGGGCCGGGGCGTGGAGCAGGATTTCGCGGAAGCGGTGAAGTGGTATGCAAAGGCCGCCGACCAGGGCTATCCCCGCGCCATGTGCAACTTGGGCGTTTGCTACGAGTTTGGCGAGGGCGTCGAGGAAGACCTGGGCCGGGCCGTGGAGCTGTACCGTCAGGCCGCCGAGGCCGGGGACGCTTCGGGCCAGTGCAATCTGGGATATATGTACGAATCCGGCCGGGGCGTGGAACAGGATTGGGTCGAAGCCTGCAAGTGGTACGGCGAAGCCGCAAACCAGGGCTACCCCCGCGCCATGTGCAATTATGGCTACTGCTGGGAGTTCGGCAAGGGGACCGGCGAGTTCGGTGAAGACCCGGAACAGGCTGCTGAATGGTATCAAAAAGCCGCTGAAGCCGGAGACCGTACCGCCGCCTGCAACCTGGGCTACCTCTATGAAATCGGCAAGGGCGTGGAGCAGAGCTGGGAAAACGCCGTGCTGTGGTATCAGCGGGCGGTCGAGCGCGGAAGCGCACGGGGACAGTTCCTTTTGGGCTGGTGCTACGAAAACGGCAAGGGCGTGAAAATGGACCTTGCCCGCGCAAAGGATCTGTACCATCAATCCGCTGATCAGGACTATCAGGAGGCCGTCGAGGCCCTGGAGCGCCTGGATGGTGCGGAGACGAAACCGGCGGAGACCGTAAAGCCTCATATGCCGGGCAAAGTGGAGCGTTCGGCGGCCCTGAAGGCCGTGGAAAAGAAGCTCCCGGAAACCAAAGCCAAGCCGAAAAAGGACAAAGGCGGTTTCCTCAGGGGCCTTTTCGGCGGACGTAAATAATTTGATAAATTTCCTATTCGATGTGCCTGGAGCAAGTCTCCGGGCACATTTTTTTGGTAATTTTTTGTAAACGTCAAATTTCCTCTTGACATTTCGCAGAAATGTGTTATTGTATTATTCATCTAACACAATCAAACAGGAGGTGTTTCACAAATGCAATGGCAGTTTTCCAATGACGCCCCGATCTATACCCAGTTAATTCAACAAATCAAGGTGGGCATTGTGGCCGGCGTGTTTCCGCCGGGAGAACGATTGCCCTCTGTGCGTGACCTGGCAACCGAGGCGGGCGTCAACCCGAATACCATGCAGCGTGCATTGGCCGAACTGGAACGGGATGGTTTAGTATACAGCCAGCGTACCGCGGGACGATTTGTGACGGAGGACAAAACGATGATTCAAAATGCAAAACGCAGCCTCGCCGAACGGCACATCAAAGCATTCTTAGAGGCTATGTTCCGTCTGGGCTTCCAGCAGGAGGAAGTGCTTGCCCTGCTGGAACAGGAGATGAAGGAGGAGGGAAATTCCAATGCCAGCGCTTGAATGTAAAGAGCTTTGCAAAAATTATGGCCGTACGACGGCCTTGGACCGCTTGACTTTTTCCATCGAACCGGGGCGTATTGTCGGACTTCTGGGCCCGAACGGCAGCGGCAAAACCACGCTTATTAAACTGGCGAATGGTCTGCTGACCCCGGACGCGGGTTATATCAGCGTATGCGGCTGTGCGCCGGGCCCCCAGAGCCGGAAGGATATCAGTTACCTGCCGGAACGTACCGCCATTCCGATCTGGATGTCCGCAAAACAGCTTCTGGATTTCTATGGCGACTTTTATGAGGATTTTCGCCGGGATGCTGCTGAGGAAATGCTCGCGCATCTGAACATTTCTCCCAGTCAGAGAATTAAGCAAATGTCCAAGGGTACGCGGGAAAAAGTGCAGCTTATTGTCGTTATGAGCCGGGCCGCAAAGTTATATCTGCTTGATGAGCCAATCGGCGGAGTGGACCCTGCAACAAGAGATTACATTCTTTCTACCATTATCAGTAATTATAATCCCGAAGCGGCGGTGGTTATTTCCACCCACTTGATTGCAGATGTGGAAAAAGTACTGGATGAAGTGCTCTTTATTAACCAGGGTCAGCTTGTGCTTCAGGCCGGCGTGGATGAGATTCGTGAGGAAAAAGGAATGAGCGTCGACGCGCTGTTCCGGGAGGTGTTCAAATGCTGAGGAAACTGATGAAGCACGAATTCCGTGCCACAGGACAGATCATGCTGCCCTTGTACCTCATTCTGTTAGTGACTGCCTTCGGCTCCAATATCGCCGGACGCTGGATGATTGACAGTCAGATTTCTGCCGTGAGCCTGCTGGGCGGCTTTATGGTCATGGCGTTCGCAATTGCCATTTTTGCCGCGTGTTTGATGTCATTTGTGCTGATGATCCAGCGGTTTTACAAGAATTTGCTCCAGGATGAAGGCTATCTGATGCTGACCCTTCCTGTTTCGATTCATCAGCATATTTGGGCGAAGCTGATCGTTTCCGTCGTCTGGTTCATCACGACGCTGTTTGTCCTCTTTCTCGCTTGTATGGTTGTTGCTTACAACGTCCGCTTTATCCAGGAGTTCTTTGGCGTGTTTGCCGACATTTTGCGCGGCTTGCAGAAGCTCAAAATCAGCGAGGCCCTCAATGGCACGGTGATTATTCTCGAATTCCTTGTGCTCATTTTTCTCTTTCTGGCTGCGTTCTCCCTGCAATTTTATGCCGCGCTTGCTGCCGGGCACAGCCTGCCTAACCATAAAATGGCGTACTCTGTGGGCTGCTTCTTCGTCTTTCAGTTCCTGGTTCAGTTTTTAGGCACCATGTTCCTTATTGGTCTGAGCAAATCGCCCGTGTTTCGTTTTCTATCGAATTGGGACCCGTCCGCCATTGTCGCAATTCATACCGGCTTGCTTATGATGATTGCCCTGGTCCTTGTCTACGGCGCGATTTTCTATATTGTTACAATATTCTTCTTGAAAAAACACCTGAACTTGGAGTAAACTATCCATAGCCACGTTTGCGGATGCACCGCAAACCTTGTTATGGAGGAACTTTATGCCATTCTTAGCAAATTATGCGTCCGGTATCCCGGAAGAAATTATCACCTTTGCCGCCGCTATGGTCCCGGTTCTTGAGCTGCGGGGCGCGATTCCTCTCGGAATCGCCAACGGACTTCCGCCGCTGGAAGCCGCGGCCATTGCCGTCGTTGGAAATATGGTCCCTGTGCCCTTTATTATGCTCCTCGCCCGCCGTATTTTTGATTGGCTGCGTGAAACGCGCTTTTTTGGCTCGAAAATCCGTTGGCTCGAAAACCGCGCTCACCTGAAAGGCCGTATGGTGCGTAAATACCGCCTTTTGGGGCTGATCATTCTTGTGGGGATCCCGCTGCCCGGTACCGGCGCCTGGACCGGCGCGCTGGTGGCTTCCGTTCTGGATATCCGGATGCGGCACGCGCTCCCGGCAATTTTTCTGGGCGTGCTCGCCGCCGCCGGTATTGTCACCGCTCTTATGATGGGAATTGTTCATCTGCTATAGAGGTCATTTTTATGGAGGTTTTTTATGAAAAAATATGTCTCTCTGCTTTTTTGCGGGGTTTGTGCGCTCTCAATTTCTTTACTGCTGTGCGGATGTTTCCCCGCAGTTTTGATCGCACAGTCTGCAGCGGATGAGGATTTAGAGGATTTGGAAGATTTAGAGGAATCCGAAGATCCGTGGGAGGATGCACTTGAGGATGCCCTGGATTCCTTTAATGGGGATATCACAAATGAGGACGGAAGCCTTAAATTGCATTACTGGCAGGTTCTGGACGCTGATGGAAAAACCATCTGCACCATTGACCGCGTTGAGGGTGTCCGTAAGGTTGATGAGCTGACGCAGGGTGATATGGGTTGGAAACGTGCGGACAGTGTTGAAAATAAAACGCCTCTCTTTACTTATGTTTATATGCAGCAGAAGACCGTTCAGACCGGACAGGACCCTGATGAGGAAAGTGAATATGAGGAAGTTATGCGT
The DNA here is from genome assembly GCA_947382875.1 of uncultured Oscillibacter sp. Lineage (GTDB taxonomy): Bacteria > Bacillota > Clostridia > Oscillospirales > Oscillospiraceae > Oscillibacter. The sequence continues at coordinate 8,158 of CANDBG010000001.1, forward strand.
TATACGGTGTTTGAGGATACTGATGTTTTGCAAATGATTATTTTGGATAATCTTAGTGATGAACTGCCAGCTTCTTTGGTCGATTTGGCCGGCTTGGAGGACCTTTTGACGATTTATGCAAAGGCTCCGTCGGAAACCGTGGAGGCTCTGCGCGATCCAGACCAATTCGCCGAATAAAGTGTAAACCCCGGGATATAATCCCGGGGTTTTGGCGCCGTTTCACGCACCCAATTGCACGAGTCCCTTTCGAGACCGCAGCAGCGGCAGGAGAGATAGACACGCCGGTAAACTGGTTTGGACTTCTCGTTTAATTTCCACCAAGCCATTTCAACCACCTGATTCCACCGCACCATTTCGCCCGTCAATGCAGCGGCAGAGGAGTTAGATGTAGCGGCAAGCCGATTTGAACTTCTTGTTTGGCTCCCGTCAAGCGATTTCAACCGCCTGATTCCACCATGCTGTTTCGCCCGCCAATGCAGCGGCAGCGGAATTAGACGCAGAGGCAAGTCGATTTGGACTTCTCGTTATCAGAGGCAGAAATCCGCAGTCTTACACCGCACCTAACAAACGCTCTTTTCTTTTGGACCGTGAACGGCCCGTTTTCTTTTCTCTCGTAAGAGAAAAGAAAATGGGGGGTTCAAATTTGGACCAGCCATTTCGAATGGCTGTCTTGCGCCCGCGCCGTGAGGCGCGTCCACAATGTTTCCTGGAAAGGAAAAGGGAGGATCTGTCGATGCGACAAAATGAATTGGATGTGATTCGGGGGGCGGCGCTGGTGAGTATGATTCTTTATCATACCTGCTGGGACCTTGCCTGGATGTTCGGAGTCCATATGCCTTGGTATCAGGGGTTTTGCGCCTACGTTTGGCAACAGTCGATCTGCTGGACTTTTATCCTGCTCTCGGGCTATTGCTGGTCCTTGGGCCGCCACCCGCTGAAACGTGGCCTCTTAACTTTTGCCTGCGGCGCGCTTATTACCGCCGTTACCGCCCTCTTTTTACCCGAAAACCTCGTCTTCTGCGGCGTGCTAACCCTCTTGGGCGGTTCCGCCTTGCTCCTCATTCTCTTACGACCCGCGTTGGAAAAACTCCCCGCCCGCCTGGGTCTCGCGGGGAGCTTCCTCCTGTTCCTCCTCTTCCGGGACATCAATTCCGGTTGGCTCGGCTTCGAGGGCGTTCACGTCGCCGCCCTTCCTTCCAGCCTCTACCAAAACCATTTCACTGCCTGTCTTGGCTTTCCACCCGCCTCCTTCTTCTCTACCGACTACTTCTCCCTCTTACCCTGGTTTTTCCTCTTTCTGTCCGGCTACTTCCTTTACCGCCTCCCGCACACCCCGAAAAACAACGAACGCCCCCTGCCGCTTCTGGCGGCTGTCGGAAGGCGCTCGCTGCTCATTTATATGCTGCATCAGCCCGTCGTTTACGGAGTTCTATTGGCGCTGCATCAACTTTTTTAACAAAGTACCTGATCTAACGTTTCCAGCAGTTTTTCAATGTCAATCGGTTTCGCTATGTGTCCGTTCATGCCGCAGCGCAACGCCTCTTTCCGGTCCTCTTCAAACGCATTCGCGGTCATCGCCAGAATCGGTATGTTCGCCAGCTTCGGATTATCCAGATTCCGGATTACCCGCGTCGCTTCATAGCCGCCCATGACCGGCATCTGTACATCCATCAGCACTAACCGGTAATACCCCGGCTCCGACTTCTTCAGCATCTCTACCGCCGCTTCGCCGTTTCCGGCAATTTCCGTCTCGAAGCCCGCTTCCCCTAAAATTGCAACCGCAATCTCCTGGTTCAGCTCATTGTCCTCCGCAAGAAGAATCCGGCCCGTATGACGGTTCGCGGACAAGGCTTCCAACGGATTCCTTACCTCTTCTTCCTGGGCCATCAGCGATTTTAAGCACTTGCGCAGCTCCGACGAGAACAGCGGCTTCCGGCAAAAGGCCGATACACCCGCTTCCCGGGCCTCCTCCTCAATGTCCGACCAGTCGTAGGCTGTCAGGACAATGATCGGGACATTATCGCCCGTCTCCTGACGAATCCGCCGGGCCACCTCTACGCCGTTCATGTCCGGCATCAGCCAATCCAGAATGTATACACAATAGTTGTCGTTCCGCGTCACGGCCTGCCGTGTGCGCAAAACCGCTTCCTTGCCCGAGAGCGTCCACTCCGCACGCATCCCGATCTGTTGGAGCATATACGATACACTGTCGCAGGTGTTGTAGTCGTCGTCCACCACAAGCGCACGTACGTCCTTCAGCTCCGGAATGGCCTGGACCTCCTTGCTCTCCGTCGGCAGGCGGAACATCAGCGACACAATGAATTCCGTGCCGACACCCTGGCGGCTCCGAACCTCAATAAATCCGTTCATCATGTCAACGATGTTCTTCGTGATCGCCATTCCAAGACCTGTGCCCTGGATGCCGCTGATGGTGGAAGTGCGTTCCCGCTCAAACGGTTCGAAAATGTGTGCGACAAATTCTTCACTCATGCCGATGCCGGTATCTTTAATTAAAAATTCGTAATTTGCAAAACCGGCCGCTGCGCTCTCTTTTTCCGTAATTCGGATGCTGACGGAACCGCCTGCGGTGGTGTATTTGATCGAATTGCTGATCAGATTCAGCAGAACCTGATTCAAACGCAGTTTGTCACAGTAGATTTCTTCATGCGTAATGTCTACGGCGTCGATGTACAAATCCAGCTGCTTTGAGTGGATGTCCGCCTGGATGATGCTGTGAAGGCCGTGGAGAATTTCCGGAAGACTGCACAGTTCTTCGTCCAGGTGAATCTTGCCGCTCTCTATGCGGCTCATATCCAGTATGTCGTTGATCAGGCTCAGCAGGTGGTTTCCGGAAGTCATGATTTTTTTCAGATATTCCTCTACCTGATCCTGCCGGTCAATGTGGGTAAGCGCCAGGTTCGTAAAGCCGACAATCGCATTCATCGGCGTGCGGATATCATGGGACATATTGGAAAGGAAGGTGCTTTTTGCACGGCTTGCCCGCCGCGCCTGAGAGAGCGCGTCTTCCAGAATCGTCTTTTTCTCCAGCTCCCGGCGGGTTTCCTCGTCCACGCTGCGGAAGCCCAATACCATGCCCTTTTGCCCCGCCCAGGTTCCGGCTCGGACCGTCTTCATCTGGTAAAAGCGCATTTCCTCGTTTACAACTGCCCGGTAGTTGACATAATAAATCTTCTTCTTGGCCAGTTCCCGGCGCAGGTGCTCCGGCGAGGCTGCCGCCCGCATCGCCTCCTGATCGTCGGCGTAAACATATTTCTGAATGTACTGCTCCATGCACTCCTGGTACGGGACGCCCGCCGCGAAAATCTGGTCGGAAAAATGATCGCTCTGCTCGTCCACCCGCAGGGGGAATCCGATGCCGGTTTCCAGGTCAAAGAAGCTGACAAAGCTATAATCTATGCTGAGGGCGTGTACCAGCTCCGCTTGCCGGCGTTCGGTCTCGGCACGTTCCTCCTTTTCCCGCAGCTTTTGGTCGGTGCAATCCAGAAGGAACCGCTGGTAGAACAATTCCCCGTTTTCCTCAATCAGCTTCACGTTGCCCATAACGTGAAGCTCTTTTCCGTCCGGGTGACGGACAAGATACTCAATGTTGACGTTATCGCCAACTTTGTCCAGCTGCCGGATGCACGTCCGCAGGCGCTCCTTGTCCTCCTCGGCAACGGTGGAAGCAACCGTGTCAAAGCCCTCGGATAACTCCTCCTGGGTGGAATAGCCCAGGATGGTCAGCGCGGCGCGGTTTACGCTGAGAATGCGGGAGCCGTCCAGAGAGTGGCACATAACGCCGCAGTCCATGGAGGTGAACAGTGCTTCCAGGGTCTGGTTTTTCTGCACGATTTCCTGCTCGTACGCCCGCTCCTGGGTGACATCGATGGCAACGCCCACCGTGCCCATGACGCTGCCGTCCAGGTCGTAGAGGGGCGATTTGTAAGTCGTCAGCAGACGCAGGCCCTCGCCGGTCTGGATGGTTTCCTCGGAAATGCAGGTTTCCCGCTTGCGCATGACCTCCGCTTCGGACTCGATGCAGGCGGGATCATCGTGCTCTACGTTCCAAATGTAGGCGTGGCCCCGGCCCTGAACGTCGTCCTTCGCCTTGTTGACGGTGGCGCAGAAGCTGTCGTTGACTTTTTCGTGAATGCCGTTTTTGTCCTTGTACCAAATCAGGTTTGGCACACTGTTGATGGTCGCTTCCAGGAAGTGACTGGTTTCCCAGGCGTCCTTTTGCTGCTTGCAGCGCTCCTGCCAGCGGGTGAAGTGGAATTCACCTTCCTCCCGGGACAGCGGCAGACGCCAGAGGTCCGCAACCTCCGGCAGGCAGTCCGTCAGAAGGGGCAGCGTCGCTGCATCGGTCAAAAGGATGCATTCGGCTTCCGGGCGTTTGGCGTCCAGGAGCAGGCGCAGTTGCTCCACGGCTTCGGTTCCCTGCAAGGCGGCGAAGATGACGTCGGAAGCCGCCGCCAGCTCTGCCGACGGCTCCAGACTTTCGCTGAAGGCATAGGTAAAATGCTCCAAGGGGACAGCCTTTCTTACATGGGAAAACACATTGGGTTCCTGCCCGACGAAATAGAAGCGGATATGGCAATGGTACATCTGCCGTTTCCTCCCTCGCACACATATACTTGAACGATTTTATTTTACCAACCAAACGGTTCCCTGTCAACCTTCAATACGCACAACCGCCGTATGAATTACACGCGGAGGCCCCTTATGCTCCCGCAAAACGGAATATAATGCCCGCCGCCGCTGATAAGGCAATGAATACAATCGGGTGCAGATCCTTCACCGGCTTGACATAATTGGTCAGCACGAGCAGAACCGCGGCCAAAAGAATGCCTTGTAAATTGAAAATCTGCGTCAGACCTTCGGGGAGTGCAAAACGGTTCAGAATGCCGGTCTCCGGCTTAATGGCTTGAATGGCGGTCAGCACTTCCAGCATCACGGCGATACACGCCGAAGCAATCAGGCCCGTGGACGCAGGCCGCAGGCCGTAAAAGGCCCGGTCTACGTAAGGGTTGTTCCGGAAGCTTTTCAAAATCGCCGCGACAATTAAAATAACGATGATCGACGGCGTGATTTCGCCTGCCGTTGCAATGACGGCCCCCGGTACGCCCGCGACAGTGTAGCCGACGTAAGTTGCCATGTTGATGCCGATGGGGCCCGGCGTCGACTCCGACACCGCAAGCATATTCATTAAATCGCTGTATGTATACCAGCCCGTGGAGGTGCCGATGGTCTGTAGAAAGGGAAGCGTCGCCATGCCGCCGCCTACAGCGAACAGTCCGGTTTTGAAAAACTCCCAGAACAGCTTTGCATAAATCGCAATCATGCCCGTTTCGCCTCCAGATTCTTCAGAACGATTCCCGCCGCTGCGGACGCCAGTACAAACCAGACCGGGGAAATGTCCAGAAACACGCCTCCGGCCAGTACCAGCAGGAAAATGGCCGCGGTCCGTTTATCAACGACGGATTTTTTCAGCAGCTTGATCACTGCGTTGAAAATCAAAATGCACACGCAGACCTGAATCCCGGCAAAGGCGTTTCGTACCCAGGGCAGATCCGCGAAATTGGAGATCAGGGCCGCCAGAAATGAGATGATGACCAGCGACGGAAACACCACCCCCAGCGTGGCGGCGATTCCGCCCGGCACGCCGCCGTACTTTTGCCCGATAAAGGTCGCCGTGTTTACCGCGATGATGCCCGGCGTACATTGGCCGATGGCGTAATAATCTGTCAGTTCCTCCTCGGTGGCCCAGCCTTTCGCGTCCACCACTTCCCGCTGTAAAATCGGAAGCATCGCCATGCCGCCGCCGAATGTAATCGCGCCCATTTTGGCGAACGTCCAGAAAAGCTCCCAAAGCTGCCCGGGCAGGCTCCCGGACTGCGATTTGTTTTTTTCCTCCATACATTTCCTCCTGTTATTCCACGTAGCCCCAAAGGCCCCGGACCGAAACTTCCCCGGAATGAACCGTCCGGCGGGCGCCGTCCGGACGCTGCACCACGAGTCCAAAATCTTCGTCAATGTCCACGGCTTCCGCCACTTCCTCGCCGCCGCTGCCCGTCGGCAGAAGACGCACTGTTCTGCCTAAATTCACGCAGTCACGGCAATAGGCCGCGTGATATTCCCGCAAGCCGCCGTTTCGGAGCGCGGCATAGGCCCGGTCCAATTCTTCCAGCAGCGCCGCGGCCAAACGAGGCCGGGAAACCGGCTTTCCCAACGCTTGCAGCAGGGACACCGCGATTTCCTGCACCTCGGGGGAAAAGTCTTCCGGCGTATGCAGCACGTTGATTCCAATTCCCACTACCAATGTGTGAATATGCCAGGCTTCGGCTTCCAGGGACATTTCCGTTAGAATGCCGCAGAGCTTCTTTCCGTTCAGCACGGGGTCGTTGGGCCATTTCAGCCCCGGACGTACACCGCATACCCGTTCCACCGCCTCGCACACGGCCACGCCCGCCAGAGCCGTTACCGGCGGCAGGCGGTCAGGAGACAGGCCGGGCCGCAGAAGGACCGATAAGTAAATCCCCTTGCCCTTCGGTGACTGAAAAGAACGGTCCATCCGTCCCCGCCCGGCGGTCTGAGAGTCAGCAATGATGGCCGTACCGTCGGGGGCGGAGGTCTGCGCCAGACCTTTTGCATAGTTATTCGTGGAATCCAATTCCGGAAAACAATGCAGCTCCTGACCAATCACGGCGGTTTTTCCAAGGAAGTTGCGGATTTCGGTTTCCGTCAGGGCGTCGGGAGCGGCGCGGAGGCGGTAGCCCAGGCCCGAACGGGCTTCGATATCATACCCGTTCCGCCGCAGAGCGTCCACTGCCTTCCAGATGGCGGCGCGGCTCAGGCCCAGACGGCGGCTGATCTCCTGACCGGAAAGAAAGTCCTCCCGTTCCCGCAGCAGCGTCAATACGGTGTTTCGACTCATGCGTCATCCCTCTTTTTCGCGAATATACCGCGGTTAGTGTAACATATTTTTCGGTGCCTGTAAACCGCCTGAAAGCGACTATTTGCCGACACAGAACCGGGAAAAGATACGGGAAACCATTTCTTCTTTGGCGGTCCGGCCGGTCAGCTCGCCCAGAGCCTCAAGGGCTTCCTCGGCGTCGGTGAGAACGGCGTCGGGGGTGAGACCGTCCGACAGAGCCTCCCGCGCCCGCCGGACGCCGTTCCGCGCCCGGAAAACGGCTTCTTCCTGACGCTGGTCCGTGAGGAGGCCGCCGGCCTCTTTGGGGTCTCCGGCGGGGAACAGGTCTGCGACGGCCTGTTCCAGACGGTCGAAGCCCTGACCGGTGACGGAAGAAAGGTGTATCACAGCGGCGGGATTGTTCGCCTTTCCAATGAAACCGGCGGAACCGGCCCAAATGTTTGTAAGGTCACATTTGGAGTGTATCAGAATCCAGGGTTTTCCGGTTTCGGCAACCTCGTGAAGCAGGAAGAAGTTTTCCGTTCCAAGCTCCGCGTTTCCCGGCTGGAGGAGCGCGGACTGGTCCATTACCATCAGAATCAAATCCGCGGTTTCCATGGCCTTGCGGGAACGCTCCACGCCCTGCTGTTCCACTGCATCCTCGGTGTTTCGGATTCCGGCGGTATCGATGAGCCGCAGCAGCACCCCGCCGCAGACGACTGATTCCTCCACGGTATCCCGGGTGGTGCCGGGCACGTCGGTGACAATCGCCCGGTCGAAGCCCGCCAGAGCGTTCAGAAGCGAGGACTTGCCCGCGTTTGGCAGGCCCACGATAGCTGTCCGGACGCCCCGTTTGAGCACCTTCCCCCGGCGGCAGGTGTCCAGCAGGCGGGACAGGTTTTCGTCCGCCAGACGCAGGGATTCCGAAATTTCTTCCGGCTGTACGTCCGCGATGTCCTCGTCGGGGTAATCGACCACCGCGTAAAATCGGGAGGTGATTTCGAGCAGCGCGTCCTGAACCGGTTCCAGAATCCGGCGCAGACCGCCTTCCAATTGGGCGGCGGCGTTGCGGGCGGCGGCGGCGGTTTCCGCATCGATGAGGTCGGCCACCGCCTCCGCCTGGGTCAGGTCCAGACGGCCGTTGAGAAACGCGCGCTTTGTAAATTCCCCCGGTCCGGCCTGCCGCGCCCCGGCGGAAAACAAGGCCGTCAGCAGCTCCCGCAGAACCGCTGGAGATCCATGACAGTGAAATTCAGCGGAATCCTCGCCGGTGTAGCTGCCGGGACCGGGAAAGCGTACCGCCAACCCCTGGTCGAGCATCCGGCCTTCCTGGTCCAGCATTTCACCGTAATAGAGCCTGCGCGGTTCCAGCTCTCCGAAGGCAAGGCCACCGGCATGACGAAACACATGGGCGCAGGCGTCGAAGCAGCCGTCACCGGAGACCCGCACAATGCCAATGGCAGAGGGCGCGTTTCCCGTGGCAGTTGCGGCGATCAAATCCATGGCAGGCAACTCCTTTCCGTAAAAAACGTAGCGGTTTTATTATAGCCGCTTTGCCAAGGGTTTGCAAGGCAAATGCTTTCGTTGTTCCCGCGGAAAATTTCGAAAATGTCAAGAGAAAATGCGAAAAAAAGTATAAAAAATTTTTCAAATCGTCGAGCCGTATTCCGATTATGGAACTTATGCCAGACAGGACGCGGGAAAGCGTGATTGCCGCCGTTGATCGGATAGAACACTGATTCGGGACGCGCCGATTCCGGAAAATCTTCCGCACGATCACCGTTGACAATGGTGGGGAGTTTGCGGACGTGGAGCGGCTGGAACGTTCCGCGCTTTGCAAGAGGAAAAGAACAAAGGTTTACTTTTGCCACCCGTACAGCAGTTACGAACGGGGGAGCAATGAAAATGAAAATAAAATGATACGGCGGCACTTTCCGAAAGGAACGGATTTCGGAAAAGTGACCGCCGCACAAGTCAAGCGCGCGGAAAGGTGGATTGCGCGCTATCCCCGTAAAATTTTAGGTTGGAAAACGTCTGAAATTGTGTTTAATGAGTACATTTCGACGATTTGAAAAATTTTTTATATTTTTTTCGCATTTACTCTTGACATTTTCGGTCTTAACATTTTTGTGGGCCGTTCAGGACGTCTTTACCGCCGGGGCGACGCTGTGGGTCCGGAGGTAATCGCGCCAGAGCCGGCAGCCGGCAGGGTTCAAATGAATGCCGTCAAAGTTCAAATCCGCCGGAAGGCATCCGTCCGGGCCGGTTACGGATTCCGCGGCGTTTACGTAAAAGCAATCCGTTTCCTCCGCCAGCGCCTCAATGATCTCGTTATACACGGCAATCCGCTCGTTGTTTACGTAAGACTCCTTTGCGTCCTGCTTCGCGCTGACGGGCAGAATGGACTGTAAAATAATCTGTGTTTCGGGATGGTCGTCCCGGATGCGGCGGATGACTTTTTCATATTGATTTTTGAAGTTGTCGGGCTTGGTCCAGCCCAGTTCATTGACGCCGAACATCATATAAATTTTACCGGGCGTCGTCTGGGCAACGGCATCCAGCAATGGAATTTTGCCGGCGGGCGTCTCCCAGGCCGCCTTTGTGAAAATGGATGAAACCGTCGCGCCGACGGCGTAAAAATAAGTTCCATGCTTCAAGCCGCTGTAAAGATAAAAGCCCTCCGTACGGGAATCGCCCAGAAACACGGCGTCGTCGAAATATTCATCCGCCACCGGCTCCGAGGCCGCTACCAAGCCGCCGGCGGTTTCCGGAAGCGGGTCTTCTTCCTCCGGGAACGGTTCTTCCGCGCGGGGCGCTTTGATTTCCAAATGCACCGCGGCAGGCGGCGGCAGCGGTGCGGAGGCCGGTGAGCTGACGGCCATACTGCGCGAGCCGGCGGAGGTCAAAAGAATGCCCAGCGCGGCGAGCACCGCCGCCACGCCTGGCCAGCGTTTTTCAGTTACTCCCTCCATAGTGATTCTCCCTTTTTGCCTGATCTTCCGTTTCTCTCTTTATTATACCGGTTTCCTCGAAAAATGTCGAAACAAATTGATAAAAAATAAGCGTCAATTTTGTTTCCATTTTTAGAAATGAGTGGTTTCAGAACGTGCACTCATATAAGAACATTTCGGTTTCCTTCGGTTCTGCAAGCGCTTTGTCATAGGATGTATATACGGTTATGTTGGTAAAACCGGTGTCGCGCAGGAGGCGTTCCATTTCGCCGGGTTTATAGAGATGCGTTTGAAAATCCATTTCCTCCCGCCGCAGACATTCCGGCCCGTCGTACAGCTCGTAGATTCCCGGCGAGAATTGAGTCTGGCTTTTTTCATCATAATAATTCCTGCTTTTCAAAATCAAATCAAGCCCGTCTTTTGTTTTCACCGCGACGGAAGTTTTGTAATCGGAATCATCCGGGCGCCGGACTGCGACGGTATCCACCGCAAAAACAAACCTGCCGTTTTTCTTCAACAGGCATTTTATTTTCCGCAAAACAGCTTTGCAAAGCTCCATATCCGTGAAGAGCGATACAGACCCGGAGGGTATGAAAATGTAATCAAACGGCTTTTCTGAAATGAAGTCCAATATATTTCCCTGGACAACCCTGGCATTTGGCGCTTTTCGCTTCAGCTCCGCGAGCATTTTCTCTGACAAATCCACTCCCGAAATCCGGAAGCCTCTTTCCAGAAACGGAATCAGAAAGCGTCCGCTGCCGCATAAGGGTTCCAAAATGGACATTCCCTTTTCCGCATAAGAAAGATAAAATTCCAATTCCTCCTGCGGCGCTTTTTCGTGTAGAATCTCATACATCGCGGCACAAAGACTGCCGTAGTGATTTTTCATTCGATTGTTTCCATCCATTCCGTCCATGCAGCAGGATTTCCCTTGTTTTTTCACGGCAAAAGTGCTATACTGTGCCCTGTTTGTACCTTTTCCCGAAAAGGCGCCGAAAATCACTCTTTACAAAGGAACCATTTCACATGAAAATGATCTTTCTCGTCGATGGCGACAACAATATCGGCACCGGTTTGAAGGGTGTCGACATGCTCTCCGAACAGGACACCGTTTTGATCTTCTACCAAAAGGGTCTGCCGCTGAACAAAATCCAAAAGCTGTGTGAAGGCTCCAAGGCCAGCGTGCAGTATATCGAAAGCGTACGGGGCGGCAAAAACTCCATTGACTTCCAAATCATCACCGAACTCGGCGTCCTGGTGGGACGCCGGGAAGCGGATTATGCCTATGTCATCAGCCAGGACAAAGGCTATGCAGCGTCCATTGACGCCCTGCGGGTGCGCTACGCCAACGCCTTTCAGGAGGTGGGCCTGCGGCCTTCCATCGAGAGCTGCCTGCATCTGCCGTTTATCCTGAAAGCCGGAGACCGTCAGGCGCTGTGCAACGCGCTGGTGAAGGAATACGGGTCCGCCCATGGCTGTGCCATATACCATCACTTAAAGCAAATCTTCCAAACACCGGAACCCGCTCCTGGAGGTGAAAAGGCCGTCAAAATCACCCGGCGGCGCGGCGGGCGCAAGCCGTGAGCGCTTACAGGGCGTCGATTAGGGACGCCAGGGCCTCGTAATAGCGGCCAATATGCAGGCCGTCGATGAAGCGGTGATTCAGCTCCATGGAAACATGGAGCTTTTTCCGTCCATGCGTCTCCGTGTAGCGGCCCCATGCAATCCGGGGAACTGTGTCATCCGGGTCAAAATCGCGCTCGTTTGTCAGGGACGTGATATCAAACCAGGGAACGCTGGAATAATAAATCAGATTGTTCGCCTCCGCGTCGGGAACCAGAAAAACCGTTTGGGCGCGGCTCCTGGCGCGGGCCGCCTCACAGAAGGCTTGCAGCGAACCTTCCAGCGGCATCGTGACAATATGAAACAGGTCGCTGCCGGGATGAAGATCTGTAAAGCTGGGGTTCCGCTGGTCCAGCAAAATCACGTTGCCGTGGTCGAGGGCATAGCGGAAGTTCTCCACCTGGTTCACCGCCTGGGTGCTGAGGTAAACGAGGGCGTAATAAAACGACAAACCCTGCGCTTTTACGCAGCGGTACAAATTGGTAACGTCCACGGGGAAGGTTACGCTGAAAAACGGATTTGACCGGGCGCTGAAATGTTCGTACGCCTCCCGGCGGGGCCATGTGGCCAAGTCAATTTCTTGCGGCATCTGGTTTCTCCTTTCGCTGCTGGCTGGATAATTTTAGTATAGCAAACTTGTCAGAAATTGCAATGATTTTCTTTCACTTTTCTTCCGGCTTGTCCCTCCGCGGCGAACGGAGGTCTCCGTCGTTTTAACGAAACTTCCGACAGGGACTTATAATAGACTACCCGATTTGGAAAGGAAGATATTCTCTATGGCTGCTTATTCTGTCTTTTTATTTGTGCTTGCAGTTCTTTTCTTTGGTCTCGCGGCCGCGGCTTATCGGGGAAAGATTCATTTGATCCATGAGCGTCATTCGCCGCACGCGAAAGAATTCGATAAGAAAAAATACGATAAAATGTTCTCAAAAGGACTGTTCATCCTGGCAATTTCCCTGGTTTTCAGCGGGATTGCCGCGTTCTTTGGCGCAAACGTACCGGCGGCGATTCTGTCCATCGTTATATTATTTGCCGGCGTGGTTCTGGCATCCCTCGCGATTGCGAACGTGCAGAAGGAATTTCACGGCGGGTTCTGAAATCCAAAAGGAAACTGCAATTCGTAAACGGCTCTTGACAAATCCCGGTTTTATCCGTAAAATGAGTGCGGTAAAGACGATGAAGGGAAAAAGACGGGGCCTCTCCTGCCTTCAGAGAGCCGGCGGACGCTGCGAGCCGGTGGAGGAACCCTGTGCATGACTGGTCCCGGAGTCCCCGCGCCCGACGCGTTTGCATAGGGGCGGGCGAATGGCCCCGTTAGAGGCCGTGAGGGCCGCCGTGCAGACACGACGGCTGAACAGGGTGGTACCGCGTGCCGTCAAGCGCGCCCCTGGCCTTTTTACAGGCTGGGGGCGTTTTCGTTTCGGGGGAGGAACGCACCGTGAAAAGCCTGCTTCGTATGCTTCTCCATCTGCTGGGATGGGTTCTTTTATGGGGCCTTGCAATTGCGATTTCCCTGTTTGTGATTCACGCGGGGGTGGACGCGCTGTTTTCCTGCCCGGCGTTCCGGCGGTTCGCCCAAATACCGGGAATTCGTTTCCTGGTGGAACTGACGTTAAACCTTGGCGGCTGCTGCTTGTATCTTGGCGTATGGGGCGTTCTCACCAAGGCCCTCGGTGCATTGGTCAGCCAGGAGAAACCCGCAGCGGCAAGCCCGGGCGTACGGCGGGAACCTCCCGCCCCTGAACCGATGCAGACCGTTTATGCCACGGTATCGGGAAAGCGCCGGAAAACCAAGCAGCGGCCCCGGAGCCGTCCGGAATTTTATTTTCATGCGGGCTTTCGCCTGGCGGACGGCAAGGAACTCTGGTTTCGGATTGACGAGCCGGAGTACCGCCGTTTGTCCGAAGGACGTTCCGGACAGCTTGCGTACCAGGGCGCGTCTTACCGCTCGTTCCAGGCCGACGGCGAAGGCCGTTCCGGCGGACGGCAAACGAGGCGGTTTGCCTCAAACGATGAAAAGCACAATTTACCATTACGATAAAGGAGAGACGAAATGAAATACGATTTTACCAGCATTGAGCAGAAATGGCAGCAGAAATGGCTTGAGGAAAAGCCGTTTGCTGCGGTCAACGGGGACAAGAGCCGCGAAAAATTCTTCGGACTCATCGAATTCCCTTACCCTTCCGCCCAGGGCCTTCATGTAGGACACGCCCGGCCCTTCACCGCCATGGACATCATCTGCCGCAAGAAGCGGATGCAGGGGTATAATGTTCTGTTCCCCATCGGCTACGACGCCTTCGGCCTGCCTACGGAAAACTATGCCGTGAAAAACCACATCCATCCCGCCAAGGTGACGCATGACAATGTTTCGAACTTCCGCAAACAGCTCCATATGCTGGGCTACTCCTTCGACTGGGATCGGGAGGTCAACACCACCGACCCCGGCTATTACAAGTGGACGCAGTGGATTTTCCTTCAGCTCTTCAAGAAGGGCTTGGCTTACAAGGCGTCCATGCCGGTCAACTGGTGTACCAGCTGTAAAATCGTGCTGGCAAACGAGGAGGTTGTGGAGGGCGTCTGCGAACGCTGCGGCGGCGAGGTTATCCGGAAGGAAAAATCCCAGTGGATGCTGGCGATTACCAAGTATGCCGACCGCCTCATTGACGACCTGGACGACGTGGATTTCATCAACCGGGTCAAAATCCAGCAGCGCAACTGGATTGGACGTTCCGAGGGCTGTGAGCTGACCTTCCAGACCAACACGGAGGATACGATCAGCGTTTACACGACCCGGGCCGATACGCTGTTTGGCGTGTCGTACGTGGTTATTTCTCCGGAGCACCCGCTGTTGGAGAAGTGGAAAGGCCGGATCGGAAACTGGGAGGCCGTGGCGGCGTATCAGGCGGAGGCGGCCCGGAAGTCCGACTTCGAGCGCGGCGAGCTGAACAAGGAGAAAACCGGCGTTCGGCTGGACGGCATCGAGGTAATCAACCCGGTTACAAACGAAGCGGTCCCGATGTTCGTCTCGGACTACGTGCTGATGGGTTACGGAACAGGCATTGTCATGGGCGTGCCGGGCCACGATCAGCGCGACTGGGATTTTGCGACCAAGTTTGGCCTGCCGATTATTCCTGTTGTGGAGGGCGGCGATATCTCCAAATGCGCCTACACCGCCAAGGACGACGGTATTATGATCAACTCCGGCTTCATGAACGGCATGACCGTCAAGGAAGCCATTCCCGCGATGAAGGAGTATGCGGTAGAGCATGGTTTTGGCGTGAAGAAGACGAACTTCAAGCTCCGGGACTGGGTTTTCAGCCGTCAGCGTTATTGGGGCGAGCCGATTCCTCTGGTGAACTGTGAGAAATGCGGCTGGATACCTCTGCCGGAGGACCAGCTCCCGCTGCTGCTGCCAGAGGTGGAGAGCTATGAGGTGACGGACACCGGCGAGAGCCCTCTGGCGAAGATGACCGACTGGGTGAACACGACGTGTCCCTGCTGCGGCGGCCCCGCCCAGCGTGAGACGGATACCATGCCGCAGTGGGCGGGTTCGTCGTGGTACTTCCTGCGCTATATGGACCCGCATAATGAGAATGCGCTGGCGTCGAAAGAGGCCATGGATTACTGGTCTCCCGTGGACTGGTACAATGGCGGCATGGAGCACACAACCCTGCATTTGCTGTACAGCCGTTTCTGGCATAAGTTCCTGTATGATATCGGCGTCGTACCCACGAAGGAGCCCTATGCCAAACGCACCAGTCATGGTATGATTCTGGGCGAGGGCGGCGAAAAGATGTCCAAGTCCAGAGGCAATGTCGTGAATCCGAATGATATTGTTGAGCAGTACGGCGCGGACACCATGCGGCTGTATATCATGTTTATTGGCGACTTTGAGAAGGCCGCCACCTGGTCTAATGACGCCGTGAAGGGTTCCAAGCGGTTCCTGGACCGCGTATGGAATCTGGCGGAGCAGGTAAAGGAAGGGGATGTGTCTCCGGCCAATGAGACGATAATCCATCGTACGGTGAAGAAGGTAACGGAGGACGTTGACAGCCTGAAGATGAACACCGCAATTGCCGCCCTCATGACGATGGTGAACGAGTTCTCGGCCAACGGCTGCACCAAGGGCGATCTGCGGTATTTGCTGCTGCTGTTGAGCCCCTTTGCGCCGCACATTGTTGAGGAACTATGGGAACGTCTGGGATACGCCGCGGAGACGGGCAGGATGGCCTGTCAATGCGATTGGCCTGCGTTTGATGAGAGCAAAACAGTTGCCGCTGCGCTGGATTTTGCCGTTCAGGTGAACGGCAAGCTCAAGGCTACGGTAACGATGCCGGTGGACAGCGGGGAAGCGGCGGTTGTGGAGGCTGCGCTGACGGTAGAGAAAGTGCAGAAAGCGACAGCAGGCATGCAGATCGCTAAGACGATTTTTGTAAAAAACCGGCTGGTGAATTTGATTGTAAAGCCGCAGTAAGCGGAGGGAATGGGACGCGGCAGGAAGCCGCGTCCCGTTTGCTGACAGGGACATTGGAGAGGGTTTAGAAAAAAATTTTGGAAATGCGAAAAAAAACCTTGCATTTCTGTGGAAGGTGTGCTAATATTAAGAAGCTGTTTCGAGCAGTCGGCATTCCATTATAATGTGCGCCCTTAGCTCAGCCCGGATAGAGCGTCTGGCTACGGACCAGAAGGCCGGGGGTTCGAATCCCTCAGGGCGTACCAAAACCACTGAAATTCAACGAATTTCGGTGGTTTTGCTTTGTTCTATGTGCTTTTTCTGTGGAATTGATTTTCGGCTATCTGTTCGATATGTGCCGTGACCTGTACAGGAACTTGGAGCGGTTAGGGCTGGATAACATTAGAGAGAAAGCTGGCTGCCGCATTTTCGACCTGCTTTTGTACAGAAAATGTGTGGCTTTACGGCGTAACAAACTTGTGTGTGGATGAGATGCAGATTCAAAAATTAAGCCCAAGATACAAATAAATTTTGTGTCTTGGGCTTGATATTTGGGGGTCTTAAGTCGTGGAATTGAATCTGCTCCAGCTCCACCCATTAGAGCAGATTCAGGACGCTGTCCGGTCTTGAATGTCATGCATTATTGCAAATGTACTTTCCGCTGCTTTAGTCTTGCACAAATTTTACGTCGGCTTTTGCGGTTTAAAATTACATTATTATCCAAATCAGCCTTGGATTTATGGGGCAGCAAATCCTGTACTGTGACATAACCGGCGGCAGTCAACTGCAGTTCTATTTTCTTGTCCAGGTTTAATTCGGACAGAGCAATTGCGGCAATGTCCACCTCTTTTTTCTGTGAGATTTTCTTTCTCACAGCCTTTTTGTCAGAGTTATCCCTCTCCGAATGTGATTGGAGCGTATTTTTTTCGGACGGATATTTATAAATCGTTTGCGCGGCATTCTCTGGCTGACAAAGTGGCTCCGGAGGTACAGCTTCTGCGTCTGCCTGGATTTCTGGCAATGGAAGCTCCACAAATTTTTGCGGATTCTCTGTAACATACCGTCCGACGGTGTTCCTGAGCAATGCCTCGTGCAATTCCAGGTTGTTTACATCGTTTTCCGTCAGGGTCACAATATCTGCTCTTGGCGTTATGGGCTGAGACAGTTCATAATCATAGATATTTGTATGGGAATCCCATAGCAGATCGGATTGTCCGTTAAAGATACACATGCCGATGATCTGATCGTTCTTTGACACGGGGGCAATCGAAAACAAATATTTATATGCCAGTTCCGCAACCTCTTGGCTCTTTACAGTTTTCAATTGGCTGAACTTCGCATCCGCAATCAAATATTTCACAGAAGCGCCTTTCGGGTATTCATATTTAATCAGAAAGTCCGGTGTATAGTATCTTCCTCTATAAGATATGCCGTCTCCCGATTTGGGATATGAAATGGAGGTATTACGGTATAATCCAATCCCACTGACTGCATAACGATCTGTATTGTAAATAACCGGTTGATAGTACAGTGTTGCCTTACAAGAGTCGCTCTGGAAGACAAAGCAGTTATCGCAATCGGTGCTTTCATAATATTTGCCTGGCGATGGATACATGATCTTCTCGCTGGTGGTCATAGTGTACCCCATACCGCTGAAATAGTTAATGAGCTTTGCCAGCACATAGACCTCGTACAGGGTACTGATTTTAATGAACGACAGCATAAAACGCTCTTCGTCTATGGTGAATACGCCCTTGGAAAACCATGCGGCCGCGCAATCGTAGATTTGATGGTATTGCGGGATGGACCGGAACATAGGGGTAAAGCGGGGGAGGACAGAGCAAGCTGCCGTTTTGATTGGCAATATCTCCGCATATAAATAATACAGGGAAGTATATTTACGCTGGATCCGCCGTACATCCTGAAGTAAAAGTCTTACAGATTCCGCAGTCCTTGCGTAAATAAAGTACGAGGAAGTGATATAATCATCCGTTTCCATCGGTTTCTGCGGTATACTGTCCGAGATGCGGGAAAGCTCCTGCTGTACGCGCTTCACTTCATGCAGCAGATGCAAAAGGAAGCCTAACACAACACGATTTTCATAAATATCAAACGATTTCCGGTTGTTTGTCACCAGAGTTTTGTTCGGCTGGTATCGGTAGTTCCTAATCTTGATTCCGGAAGAATGCTGGATTTTTTGCAGTTCCTCCGGATGCTGGACTATGTACTGCAAAGTATTTCTTGAGACAAACTGGAGCTTTTCAAAATGATCAATCCGTTCTTCGGGGACTGTGGAAAACCGGCTGTTTATTTTAAAATACCGGTAATTTTCCTCATAAACCGCGGAAATCTGCTCCAACAGCAAGATATGCGCCTCCAGCGTTTTTTGCGCGGCGTTCTTCAATCCGGACATGCCCCTGGGAAGAACTTTCCTGCTGTTCAGAAGGTCGGAATTCTGCTTGTAAACATATTCCGTCATGCGAAGTACAGAGTCATTCTGCCGGCCCTTCCTCACCAAGACTTGTATGTATTCGGTTTCCTGAACAAAGTGCGTTCCTTGTGCATCGTCAAAAATCAGCGTGATTTGGGAAAAGCCGTAGCATTCTTTAAAAATTCTCTGCCCGAATGAAGGATCCTGGAAAACAATCATTCCGCTGTCTGAGGAATAATTAATCTGGATGTTTGAGCCGTTCAGCAGGAACACCAGATTATGGATGTCCCCGTTTGCATTGACAAGCTGCGCACGGTATTTATAATCGTTAAATACATAAGCTGAAGCTGTATTGGCTATATCAAGGATCGAATTGGCCAGCTGGTGCTGCTGCAAAACAAGCTCCTGTGGTTCGTGGTTTTCCGGCAGCAGCCGCAAGATGAACTCATCCATGCGCACCTCCATTTACGCAAAAAATTGGTAGTACTGCATAGAATCCTCGCCGTTTTTCAGAATGGAGGATAGGACTTCCGCGGATACCCGAAGGTTTTTCTCACTGCAGAATTTACGGATATCCTCCAGCTGCTGACCATATTTTTCACCGCTGCCATCAATATGTGTCAGGATCCGCTGAGATACCGCATAGTCCAGAGCGACAATAGAGGCGTCTGTTCCATAGTTTGCATCATTTTCAAACAATCTTTGAGCGGTCGACCAATATCGGCGGATAGCCGCATCCGCACGTGCGCTGACATTGATCTTGGATACCCTGCATTTATTGAGCAGGTCGTCATAGATGTCTTTAGCTGTACCACTCATCATAGACAGATTCTGGCTGTCGGCGCCAAATGTGGAAACCAGTGCGCTCCAGGCAACGACTTCCTCTGTGTCATCTGTCAGCATGACAGGCTGCGCCATCCCTGACTTTACCTTGGGGAGCCGGATGATCCACGCCCGGTCAACCAGCCTGGGTGACAATGCCTCCGTTGTATGGTCGTTGTTGATCGTTGCAACAAAGCGGAGCTGCTCAGGAATGTTGAAGCAGAAATCATCTCCAAGATTGATGACGCTTGCAGGACCGAGGTCATCGCAGATATTCATAAAATCTGCCCAATAATACTCCATCGGACTGAGATTCGCCTCATCCAGCAAAATCAGGAACGGCATATCCGTATTGTTCCCTTTAGCCTCCAGGTCCATAATATTCAGCGCATCAAAAATCTTGCGGTTGCTTCGGTCGAAGGATTTTGTCAGGGGATTGTAGTATCCGATGAAATCCCGCTTGGTGGTCCATCCGCGTTCGACGGGCACCAGAACAAAACGGGTTGTGGAAACACCGTCCTTGTACTTGAAAGGGGCGGTTTCAGGGACCGTCAACCCAAGGACCGACGCAAGGATTTTGCAGATAGATGTTTTGCCAGTTCCAGGTTCTCCGGAAAAAACCGTCAAAAATCCCTGCGTATAGCATATTAAAATATTTAAAATGGCATTTTTATCATAGGTCGGACGATAACGCTGGATTTTTTCCACAAGATTGTCGATCAGCCTTTCCTGGCTGACCAGGGAGAGGGTGAGACTCTTCAAATCACGGATTTTACTTTGGTAATTGATGGCGTTTTGCTGGTTCTCCCATTCCGCGGCTTGCTGGAGCATCCGGCTGGTCAGCATCCCGTCAAAGGCGAAGGACATTGCCTTTTCGGTGCTGTTGGAAAAGATAGAGCTGATTTTCTCGTTGAGGGTTTTCAGTTTGGTATCCAATTCCCGTTCCCGACGCTCTTTATAGTCTACTTGTTCACTCAAGTCGGTCAGCCTCTTCTGAAGATCAGCGCCGTCCTGCAACAGGTTCAGACGGTCATTCAAATCTAGGATTTCCATCTCCAGCTGTTCCCGCTGTGCTTGCAGCTCATTGATCTGATTATCATATTCCCCCAGAAGATCTGACGCGTATTCCTGCTTTTTCTCCTCATCCAGCTTTTGCTGCAGTTCTGCTGCCCGCGCAGCCAGAGTGTCAAATTCCTTTTGCTTTGCTTCAATACGGTCCGTGATGATTTGAAAGCGCTGAATTCTCGACATGAAATCGGGATCGTTCGCAAGATCCCGCACCATTTTGCGGTATTGCTCACTGTCCTGATATTTGTCCAGCAGGCCTGTAATCGTCTCCGAAATGAAGTCGAAGGTATCATTCAGCTGCTCCTCATCGGTCAGCAGCGTACGGATGGCGTCAAAACGGTTTTCCCGGATATCCTCCGGAAGTTCTTCTCCGACAAAGAGAGACTCTGCGTGAGCGGCCGCCAGCTCGCCGATGTTCTCAAGGTCGATTTTTCCATCAATAAAAGTATCTCGATTCAGTGTGCTGCGGAAGGAGGCCAAAAGTTGCTCCTTTGTAATTACATCAATACCAATTTCAGTACAAACCGTTGTATCCAGGTGGATAAAAGAGCGTTCATCTCCATAATGGCCAACCTGCAATTTGTATTCCTTCAAATCAGTCGGAAAGCGATAGCCATGCAGAACATATTTTTGTGTTTCCAGGCCGGTGCGAATCACAAAATGGTTATCCTGGTCTCGCCATTCGATTCGAAACGGTCCGATTACCGTGTTTTTTTCCTCTGTGATTGGGATGACCACCTCCAGGTCCTGATAAGCGTAGGGGTCCGTGATGACTAAAGTCGGATTAGTTTTATAGCTCCCCTCAAAACCGCTCTCGGAGAGAACGTAATAATAGTTAATATCGCCTAAATAGTGAATCTTCCCGGATTCCAGCCTGCTGATTTCAATTTTGTATCCAGTCTGGTTTCTAAGTCCGCTGCTGGCGTAATTCGGCTCCAGATCCTCCGTTTCAAATTCAAGCAAACAATATGTGTCGGAGACAAACATCTCATCGACGCGTTGTCTGCCGTCTTCACAGTAGAAGTTGATGTCTCCAAAGGAAGATTCTGGGAGAAGCGCCTGCCGGTCGTATTGATTTAGAAAATAAAACTCTCCGTTTTGATATTCGTATAGTGGCTTAAAATTTACATATCGGTTTCTGATTGCAATAGAACCAAGATAAATGCCCATACTTTCCTCCATATATTATATCGTTTTTTATTTTCCCTTATTTTCCCACAGACCATCCTCTCCATAAAAAATAGAACGATTGGAATAATGGACCTTTCCTAATTATATGTAAAATGGACAACAAAAGCAAGAGGTTTCGCTTTTGCTATGGCATATTTGGAAAGTGATTCGGATTTTGCTCTTGAGTTGTGTTATAAATACCTGTGACCCATAATCTAACTCGGAACAGGAAATTTCTCCGCGGAATCAGTGGAATGTGCAGCGTAAAAAACGGGTAAGATTCTGAGTGGACAGCATCAAATAAAGTTGAAAATGCCTGCTGTGAGCCTTCAGACAAGCTGCGGACCAGAAGGCCGGGGGAACGAATCCCTCGGGGCGTACCAAGAAGAAAAGCTGACAAACTCTGGAAACTAAAAACAACTGGTTTCCAGAGTTTGTCAGCTTTTTAATCTATTTTACAGAAACACTTGTGAATTGCGCTAGAAATTTATTCCGCCGCCCCAGACCTGGGACTGTGTAATTGCAAGGACGGTTTCTGTGGGGATACCGGCAATTTCGTCACCGAAAACGGCTTGCAGATTTCCACTGCTCATCATGGCGGCGAGCCGGGACTTTGCCGCGGCGGACGCCGCCAGTTGGCTGGCCTGGATTTTGTTCTCGATCTGATGCTGAACCGCCAATTTCATAAATTCAGCATGACGGGCCATACGTAAATCCCACCAACTGATTTCATCGTCAGAGCCGCTTTTGGAGTAAGTGATTTTCCCGCCGCCGCTGGAAGAGCAGGCGTTACAGATGTTCCCATCCTCCCCGATGGCGGCCGCCTGGGACATATCCCAAGTGCTGCCGGGCAGGATGGCCTCATTCCGGGCCGCATCAAAGGCAAACCAAGTATCAATTTTTGCAAAAATCTCCTGGGCGTAGGCAGGGTCCTGCTCCATACGCTCCTGCACTTTGGGATGAATCACTACGGCCTTGCTCCCCGGCGGGACGCTGCCAAGGGCATGAATCTCCTTTGGAGCGGTAAACCTGCCGTCTATGGAACCGTAGAACGGATTTTCTCCGGAGGGCTGCCAATTTTCCAGCGTTTCCTTCGCCTCGTCGCCGTCCTGATACAGCAGGTAATGCGGGTAATCATTTCTCGTGCGCCAATAGCCGCTGCTGGCGTCAAAGACGTGGTAATGGATGTTCGGATATTTCGCCTTCAGCATCGTTTCCAGGGACGGTGCCGCCACGGCCTCCGTACCCGCTGCCTGAACCTGTCCAACCGCCGACAGGTCCATCATCAAACTGGCAGGCATGGCCGCCATACCCATGGTGCCGCTTATACCGACAGTGAAGGTGTCGGCTTTGCCTCTGCTGACCTGCGACGCCAGGTCGAGGAAACGACTGGTCTGTGTTTCCGTCCGCTGTGTCTCGCGGGCCTTTGCAGAGACACGATATGCCCTTGTCTGGAAATCCGGTTGAATGATACTGCTCATGAACTGCTCCTTTCCTGCAATAAAACCGCTGCGGAAAATTCCTGCTGACGGACATTCAGCTCCAATTCTCCCATATACTTCTCCGCCTCCCGGCGCACGTTGGATAACCCAAGACCATGTAGGGGGACGTCTTCCCGTTTGGTTGTGACCGGCAGGCCGTCCTGCCCGAATACCACCTCACCTGCAAATGCGTTTTTGACCTCAATCAAAAAGAAACGTCCTTTTCTCTTTCCGGTCAGCATAATAAAGCGCTCACCCTCGCCCACCTTTTCGCAAGCCTCCATCGCATTTTGCAGCAGATTTTGAAGAATAATCCCAACGTCAAACGCGTCGTAGGCCCCGGCTGCCGGGTAATGAAAATCCGCCTCGAAGCAAATGCCCAGTTCCAGGCTCCGGCGCCTCGTGTCGTTGACGATCACATCCGTGACCGGGTTGCCGGTTTGGAGCGTTAAAGCAAAGCTGCTCATGCTCTCGTCCATCCGGGACAGATAGTCCTGCAAGCTGGCGTATTCGCCGTGATGGACCAGACCTTTGATATTGGTCAAATGGCCCCGCATTTCGTGCTTTAGCCGGCGGATCTGCGTATAGAACTGTTCCGCCTCATGAATACGCGCTCGAATCATCTGCGTCTGTTGGTATTCCATGTAAAGGGCAGCGCGTTCCTCTTGCAGCGCGGCCATGTTTTGCTGAAAGGCGATGGTCAGATAAGCGCCCGCGTAAAACAGCAGGGCCAGTACCGGAATGACCGCCAGAAAGGCCGGGTGCCGCTCATAGAGCTGAAGCAGAACGCCGTTCTCGAACTCCACCAGCAGACGGGAGATGACCTGTCCGAACAGAATGCCCGCCGTTGGCACTAAGCTGATATAGCACAGCTCCCGCCACTGGAGAAACAGCCGCCGCTGTTTTATTTGACGCTGGATTGCATAGAGCATGACCGCCAGCAGGACGGTATGGGAGAGCAAAAACAGCGTAACCAGGACGGCCGCACGGAGGAAGACGGCTTCCGGCGGTTCAAGCTGGTACGGCACGGACTGTTCCACAAGGAAATACAAGCTTTGCACCATCAAGCCGCTGGAAATCCGAACATTGAAGTAGAGCAGGGTCAGAAGGAACACCATAGACTTTTTCAAGCCAATCCACGTGGAAACAGACACCAGCAGCGCCGCGAAAAGCAGAGCGAACGTTCCCTGCGGAAGCGCCGCCTGATTGCAGATCCATTCAAAGAGGACGTAAGCGAAAAACACAAGGAGCGATTTTCGCCGCGCGAGTTCCGGAGTTGAGAGAAAGGGGTAAAAAAAGGCGGTCAGCAAAGCGGCATAGACCCATTTGGTTCCGACCGAAAAAATCTCGTTGAAAATCCGGAATCCTGTTTCGCTCACAGACGGTCCCCCCTTTTCAGAAAGCGGAGATAGGCTTTGACAAAATCCTGGTATTTGTATTTGGAAAGCAGCAGCGTTTCCCCGTTTGTCAGGGTGACTTCCGTTTTGCTGTACCCGCTCACGTAGGAGAGATTGACCAGGTAGCCTTTATGGATGCGGAAAAACTGATCCTGCAGTTCCAGCTCCAAATCCCCGATTTTTGCGTAATAGGACAGTCTGCCGTCTTTCAGGTGCAGCACGACCTTGTGATCGCTGCTTTCAATGTAATGGATGTGGTCCAGGGGAACGGATCGGTTGGTATTGGAGGTTTGAAGGGTCAGGACACGCCCTGGTTTTTCCCTGGCCGTCTCAATTTGTGCGGCCGCGCGAGTAAAGACCTGTGCAAATTTTTTCTCGTCCACCGGCTTCAGCAGGTATTGAAATGCACCAACGTCAAAGGCGTCGAAGACATATTGTTCGTAGCCGGTCACAAAAATAATGACTGGCTGTGCGGTGGTATTCTGTTCCCTGATTTTCCGCGCCAGCGCCATTCCGTCCGGGGAATTGCCGGAGGGATTCAGCTCGATGTCCAAAAAGAGCAGGTCGATTTTTTGCGGGTCCGCGAGGCAGTCGTCGGCACAAGCGTACTCTGCAATTTCACAGGGATAAGGCTGCGCCTGAATCAGAGACAAGAGATATGCGCGGGTATTGGCTTCGTCGTCACAGATTGCGATTCTCATCATGTTGTGATCCCTCTATGTGTTTATTCGTTCAAACGGGTGCAGCGGATAAGGCCTTCGACGCAACCGGACCGTTTGATACCGTAACTGGACAACTGGTACAGTTTGATTTATTATAGCATGAAAGAAGAAAAAGGAGGGCTTCGGCCCTTCTTTTTCATATCTATATAAACAGGCAGCGTGTAAGTATTGACTGAAAATTTAGAGCGTATAATACCGTTTCTCTCTTTTACTCTAAGTGTTGCTGAAAGTAAACTCCGTTAATTTCACTAAGAAGCATTTCATTTGTTGGCCATTGAAATATCGAGGGCTGATACAGATTGATTTCGAGCCTTGAAAAGGGCAAGAAGATATTGTAGGATCTGCCGCCAGCTTTCATTGTCCTCAAAGCAAAAAAGACGTCACTTCAAAAAGTAACGTCTTGTCGGACAAAATAAGTGAGAACGGATCATCAAGATTGAACCATCCCGGCCAAAATACATACAATTCCCGATCATATTTGCATAGTATCTGAACTTCTGCCGTCACATCCCCCTTTATTCCGGATTTTCAACTATCCTGTTCCCTTGCCACCGTCTTTTCTAATTCTGCGGCGTTTATCGGGACGCAGGAACGGGCGGTGTCTTGCCGACATGGCCCGTTTTTCACTGCTCAAAAAAACATTGATATTACTGGATTTTTTCATATTTTCTTATGGAAATGCCCCTAACCAGGAACATTTTTTATAAGATGTCGACAAACCGGGAAACCTGTGCTATAATTTATGATACCCGATTCAAAAAAATGGACGCATACAGGAGGATTGGATGTGAACCAGAAACTGACCGCCCGCCAGTTGGCGCTGATCGGCTCAATGCTGTTCGGCTTGTTTTTCGGAGCCGGCAACCTGATTTTCCCCATGATTCTGGGCGCCAGAGCCGGAACGGCTCTCCCGTGGGCTTTGATCGGCCTGCTTGTTACCGCCGTCGGAATACCGCTGCTGGGAATTGTATCCATCGGTGTCTCCCGCAGCGAGGGCCTGATTGACCTTTCCGGACGGGTTTCCAAGCCCTTCTGCTATGTCTTTACCTGCGCCTTGTATCTTACCATCGGGCCATTGTTTGCCATTCCCCGCTGTGCGGCTACCAGCTTTACCATTGGCGTCCGGCCTTTGGCAGGGGAACAGATCGCAGTTCCGCAGCTGATTTTCTCCGGTCTCTTTTTTGCAGCCGTATTGTATTTTGCCTTGAAGCCCTCCAAAATTTTGGATTCGGTTGGAAAATTTCTGAATCCTGCGTTTTTGGTTTTTCTTGGCGTCATGCTGATTACGGCTCTGGTAAAACCGGCGAATTCCCTGGCGGCGGTGTCTCCCAGTGCGGGTTATGACGGCGGCGCGTTTTTCACGGGCTTCCTTCAGGGATACGACACCCTGGACGCCTTGGCGAGTCTGGCTTTTGGCATTATCGTCATTCATACCATCCGACAGCTTGGCGTGACGGAGCCGGGCGCTGTGGCAGGCAATACCGTTAAAGCGGGTATCGTCAGCATGGCGCTCATGGCGTTGATCTACACCGCAACGGCGCTGGTCGGCGCTCAAAGCTGCGCGCTGTATGCAGATGAACTGGCGGCAAATCCGGCCTTCAACGGCGGCGACGCCTTTGCCATTATTGCGCACCACTATTTCGGCCGCGGCGGAAGCCTGATTCTGGCCGCAACCGTAACGCTGTGCTGTATGAAGACGGCAATCGGGCTTGTGACCGCGTGCAGCGAGACCTTTCAGGAACTTTTTCCGGGCCTTATGAACTATCCCAAATGGGCAGTCGCCTTCACTGCGGTATCCTTTTTGATTTCCAATATTGGCCTTTCGCAGATCATCGCACTTTCCGCGCCGGTATTGTATTTCCTGTGCCCGCTGTCGATTGTGCTCATTTTGCTGGGAATTGCCGGAAATTGGTTCCAGCATTCCCGGATTGTGTATCAATGTACGATTGTGCTCTCTTTGCTGGCGGCGATTCTCGAACTGGCCCGGGTCGTAGGCGGCCCCTGCCAGCCGATTGTCGACTGGACCAGCCGCTGGCTGCCTCTCTATACCTACGGTTTAGGCTGGGTCGTTCCTGCGGTTGCAGGCTTTGTCATTGGCCTGCTGCTCAAGGGACGGGGCGTCAAGGGCTGAAACACGAACCCCCTCCGTACCGAATGCGGAGGGGGTTTTTCGAACGCTCAAAGAAAACAGCGGTTTTCTCCGAAGCATTCTTCTTTTTCGGCAATCAGCTCTTTCAGTCGTTCGAGCTTTTGGAGAAGCCGCTGTTTTTTCTCGACGAGGTTTTCTTTAGGATAATCTAGGAACTCTGTCCATTTATCCACATTGCCGCGGATATCGTCATATAAATATTTACAAAATTCCAACATACTGGTATGTGAATACTGGAGATCAATATCTTTTTCTCCCAATGGATTCCGCTCGTCCTTTTCGAGAACAATGTGACAATTCCAATAGCTGACTGTACACAACATTCGTCCAGGCTCCAGGAAACCTTTTACGCAAAACGGATACAACGTTTCCAAGCCATGGATGGCCTGGTCGAGCCATTCGAATGCAATGTCGTCCAAATAGCTCAAGCCATATACAGAAGTGCCCTCCAGCTGAAAATCGGTCCAGCCATACAGCGGTTCGGTTAGCATAATACCGCCCTCCATTCAATCCAAAATGATATTTTTCGGTAATGATACCACACGTATTTACAAAAATCAATCAAAAAACGGAGGTTTTGCCATGTATGACCGTTACGGGGATACATCAAGATTTATTACAGACGCAAACCAGCTGTGTGTGGAGGACGATGCATATGTCTATATTTCAAGCGAGGAAAACTATGATATTGCCGTTGATTTAGAGGGCTGCTGCACCTCCTTTGAGGAACTGAAACCCTTTATTGCCTTTTTGTCGGCGCACGTTTGCGAACTGGATAATCTGGTTCAGCAGTTTGATTGTCAGAAGCGCATGAAAGCCAGCGGATATGTTTGTCTGTCAAGTCTTCCGGGCATTTTACGGTTTGACTATATGCAAAGCATGGAGGATGTTCCGGTTCACGAACAAAGCAGCTACAAAAAAACGCCGTTTCCCTTTGACCTGTCCCTAATTTACATTGAGAAGCCGAACCTGAATAACCTTTGATTATTGACACACAACCGAAAATTCACAACGGAACGTCACCTTTGAATACAAAGAAAACGCATTCTTTCTGCGTACGTTCGGCGCAATCGACTGCATTCCGGACAACTGGACAAATCCCAAAACTCCCTTTTACCTTTTGTGTTGCTGAATGCTTATTTTTAAAATGCTTCGTCAAAATAACCGAACGGCAGTTACCCATATGGATAACTGCCAGGCAAACTGGAAGCTATTATTTGTGGTTTTCCAAGTAATTTTGAAGCCGTTGCAACAGCAAATCTTTCATCATCTCTGAATTGCACTGATTTATGAGTTTTCTGTACCGTTCTAATTCTTCCGCTTCATAAGAAGAGGAAACGCTTTCTATACAATGCAGCATCGTCCACTCAACTTCGGCCATGTGTTCTGTTGGGCAGCATTTAATTAATATTTCCGCCTCTTCCCAAGTTACTGGGCGCCGAATCGCATCTACCGCTTCGATCCAATCGTCCCATATTTGACAGATTTCTTTGTCAACATCAAATCCGCAATCCTCAAACCCCTCTGGCGGCACACCTAATTTCTGAATTTTTAATACGGCATCCTGCATCGTGTTTACCTCCTGCAAATCGAAATTTACCGTTTTGATCATATCAAAGGTGCTCCCACACGTCAACTTGAAATTGGCAGAATCGGCGGAGTTTATCTCCGGCAACACAAAAGGTAAAAGGGATTCCCAAAATCCACAGTTGACAAACAGGGATTCTTTTTTTATAATATTCCCAAAGCAATGACGGAGAGGAACGGAAACCGAAGTCCCCAGAGAGCCGGCGGATGGTGCGAGCCGGAGGCGGAAATTCCCAGGTTCTATGGCTCCTGAGCCGGACGTTCGACAAGTAGGGCGTCCCGTATGCGCCGCGTTAACGGCGGACAGGGTTGCTGGACCCTATGAGGGGCGTTCCGCCAAAAGGCGGACGCAATTTGAGTGGTACCGCGGAAGCGCTTGAACGGCTTTCGTCTCAAAGATCATCTCTTTGGGACGAAAGCTTTTTTCGTCCCGTCTGCAAGGAAAGGAGTTTCTTTTTATGAACCAATACCGTCCGGAAACCATCTGTGTCCAGGGAGGCTATGCCCCTGGAAACGGCGAACCCCGTCAGATTCCGATTATCCAGTCCACGACGTTCAAATACGCCACTTCCGAGGACATGGGCAAGCTCTTTGACCTGGAAGCAAACGGGTATTTTTATTCCCGCCTGCAAAACCCTACCTGTGATTATGTCGCGGCGAAAATCGCCGCCCTGGAAGGCGGTACGGCCGCCATGCTTACTTCCTCCGGACAGGCGGCGAACTTCTTTGCCCTCTTTAACATCGCTTCCAGCGGGGATCACATTGTTTCCTCCTCCTCCATCTACGGCGGCACCTTCAACCTCATTTCCGTCACCATGGCGAAAATGGGCGTTGAGGCCACGTTCGTCTCGCCGGACTGCTCCCCGGAGGAACTGGATGCCGCTTTTCGTCCCAACACAAAGGCCGTGTTCGGCGAGACCATCGCAAACCCGGCCCTGACGGTGCTGGACATCGAAAAATTTGCCGCCGCCGCTCACCGTCACGGCGTCCCTTTGATTGTCGACAACACGTTTCCTACGCCTGTGGGGTGCCGTCCGTTTGCCTGGGGAGCTGACATTGTTACCCACTCCACCACAAAATATATGGACGGTCACGGGGCGGCGGTAGGCGGGGCGATTGTAGATTCCGGCAGCTTCGACTGGCTTGCCCACGCGGACAAATTCCCCGGTCTCTGCACGCCCGACGAGAGCTATCACGGCATTACCTACGCGGAAAAATTCGGTCAGGGCGGAGCGTTCATCACCAAATGCACCGCCCAGCTCATGCGCGACCTGGGCTGTACGCCGTCGCCGCAAAGCGCCTTTTACCTGAACCTGGGCCTGGAAAGCCTCCATGTCCGGATGCAGCGTCATTGTGAAAACGGTCAGGCGGTGGCGGAATTTCTGGCGGCGCATCCCAAGGTGGAACGGGTCAGCTACTGTGGCCTGCCCGGCGACAAATACCATGCCCTGGCGCAGAAATACCTGCCCAACGGTTCCTGCGGCGTTGTGTCCTTCGAGCTGAAAGGCGGACGGGAATCCGCCGGAATATTCATGCAGCGTTTACGGTTAGCGGCCATCGAAACCCACGTCGCCGACGCCCGCACCTGCTGTCTGAACCCTGCCGCCTCCACGCATCGTCAGATGACTGACGAACAGCTGCAGGCCGCCGGCGTGCCCGCCGGACTGGTCCGGATGTCCTGCGGTCTGGAAAGCAAGGAGGATTTGATTGCAGATATCCGTCAAGCATTGGAGGCGGTTGTATAATGCCGATTAAAATTCCCAATGAGCTCCCCGCCACCCAAACCCTGACGGCGGAGAACATCTTCGTCATGACGGAGACCCGGGCCATTACTCAGGATATCCGGCCTCTGCAAATTCTTCTTTTGAACCTCATGCCAACCAAGGTGGATACCGAAACCCAGTTAGCGCGTGTTCTGGGCAACACGCCCCTGCAAATTGAGCTGGAACTCATCGCCCCCGCCGGGCACAGTTCCCGGAACACCTCCCAGGAGCATATGCTTTCGTTCTACAAAACCTTCGCGGAGGTGCGGGAACGAACCTTTGACGGCTTAGTGATCACCGGCGCGCCGGTGGAGCATCTGCCCTTTGAGGAAGTGGACTACTGGCCGGAGCTGTGCGAGATCATGGAATGGAGCAAAACCCATGTGCATTCCACGCTGCACATCTGCTGGGGCGCGCAGGCGGGGCTGTACTACCATTACGGCATTCCCAAGCGTGCGCTTCCGCAAAAGCTGTTCGGGGTATTCCAGCATCGTCTGATCGATCCGAATTTTATCCTTTTCCGCGGCTTCGACGACCAGTTCTGGGTCCCCCACTCCCGCAACACCACCGTAGACGCGGCGGACATTGAAGCGGTGCCGGAGCTGAAAATTCTGGCGGACTCCCCGGAGGCGGGCGTCTACGCCGTCAAGACGGCCCAGGGGCGTCAGGTCTTTCTGATGGGCCACGCCGAGTACGACCGCGATACGCTGAAAAAGGAGTATGAGCGGGACGCAGCCGCAGGCGTGGACATCCAGCTCCCACAGCATTACTTCCCCCACGACGACCCCACGCAAGAACCGCTGGTACGCTGGCGTTCGTGCGCGCACCTGCTGTACGGAAACTGGCTGAACTACTGCGTCTATCAAACGACGCCGTACAACATTCACGGCATCCGCCGCGGTGAGCGGACAGACGACTGACCAAAGAAAAAAGCGTCCGCTGGAATTTGTTTTCTGACGGATGCTTTTTTTCATAAAATGCGGAACCTTTTTCCTGAAAAAATCGTCTATACATACAAAGGGGGCTGAAGGAAGACGGCCCCGGATTAAGGAGGATGAAGCGATGAAACGAAGAAGCCTTGCAATCTTGTGCGTTCTGGTACTCCTGGCCATGCTGCTGACGGCCTGCGGCGGAAGCGGCGGCGGCGATTACGGCGAAAGTACGTTCGCTGCTTCCAACGGTGAAAGCCCGAGCGCCGATTTTGGCGGTATGGAGTACGACTGGGCCGCGTCCGCGCCGAAGGAGGACAGCGCCGAAACCGAAGAGATGGGCTACGGCGAGGGGGGCGGTGCGGACGCTCTGTCCAGCGCGTACCTGAAAAACGCGAAAATGATCTACACCGGAAACCTGGAGATGGAAACAACGGATTTCTCGGCCTGTGTGAGCAGTCTGGAAGCTCTGGTGGAGCGGCTGGGCGGCTACATGGAATATGCCGCCGTAAACAATTACGGCACCGGCTACCGCAGCGGAAATTATACGGTCCGTATCCCATCGGGACAGTTCAAGGGCTTTTTGCGGAGCGCGGGTGAAATCGGGCATATTACTTACCAGGACCAGCGCGGCGAGAACATCAGCGAAGCGTACTATGACACGGAAAGCCGTCTGGCGACCCAGCGGATCAAGCTGGAACGTCTGCAAGCGCTTCTGGCGCGGGCGGAAAACATGGCTGATATTATTACCATTGAAACCTCCATTGCGGAGACCGAGTACGAGATTGAGCAGCTTACCGGCACTCTGCGGCATTACGACGCGCTGGTAGACTTCGCCACGGTTTACGTCAACCTCAACGAAGTGACGCATCTGTCGTCGGTGGAGCAGACACCGCCGAGCTATACCACGCGTTTGAGTACGTCCTTCATGGACGGCCTGCAAAATTTCGCCGACGGCATGGGCGATTTTACCATTTTCCTTGCCTATAACTGGACTTGGCTGCTGGTGTGGGTGGTATTGATTGTGCTTGGTGTACTGATTTTCCGTCATTTTTCCAAGCGGGAGAAAAAGGCGTGGAAGCTGCGTTTTCCGAAGCGGTCCAAGGGTGCGGAATCAACGGAATCCTCCAAAAAGCCCGACCGGCGGGACGACGGTCCGCAGTGACAGAAAAAAGTGGAATGGGGTACAAAAACGGCAAAAAGTATGCTATCATAAAAAAGACAGGGGGCGGACCCAGGTCCGTCCCCTGATTTTCGATCAGGAGGATTTTTTTATGAAGCTCACCTGGCTGGGGCACTCCTGCTTCCTGCTGGAGCAGGACGGCTACCGTATCATAACCGACTTATACACCGGTGTGGACGGCTGCCCGGAGCCGCGCGTATCTGTCCACGAAGTATATTGCAGTCACCAGCATGCCGACCACAACGCCGTGGATCACGCCGAACTTCTGCCCAAGACAAAAAGCCCGTTTACCGTTCAGGAAGTGGCGGCGTTCCACGATGACCAAAACGGCGCGCTGCGCGGAACCAATACCATCCGTATTTTTGAAGCAAACGGCGTACGCGCCGCCCACCTGGGAGATTTGGGGCATCCGCTCTCGCCGGAACAAATCGCCGCCATCGGCCCCCTGGACGCGGTGATGGTTCCGGTCGGCGGTTTCTATACCATCGACGCGGCGGGCGCAAAGCAGGTCTGTGACGCGCTGCACCCCCGCTGCATCATCCCTATGCACTACCGTCACGGGTCCTATGGATACCCCGTTATTTCCGGCGTCGAGGACTTCCTCGCCCTGTATCCGTCGTACCGCCGTCTGGACGGTCCTTCCCTGGAACTCGACGCCTCCGCGCAGGGCGTTCTGGTTCCGGCTTATCAACCATAAGGAGCCAAAAAATGTACCGTTACTTATTATTCGATCTGGACGGCACCCTGACCGATTCCAAGGAAGGGATTATGAACTGCGCCCGCTGGGCCATTGAGCAGCTTGGCGATACGCCCCCGGAGGATTCCGTACTGGTGCAGTTCGTAGGCCCGCCGCTGCGGGAATCCTTCCTGGAATTCTGCCGCTACCCTCTGGAAAAAGCGGAAGAGGCGATGCGTCTTTACCGGGAACGCTACGTTCCCATCGGCCAGTTTGAGAACGAACCGGCCCCCGGCATTGCGGAGGTTCTGGCGCGTCTGAAAGAACAGGGTTACATTCTGGCGTTAGCATCCTCGAAGCCCCAGGAATTGTGCGAGTCCATCTGCGAACGCTTTCACTTCACGCCGTTCCTGACGGTCATTTCCGGGTGTACGCCGGAAAACCGCGGCAGCAAAGCCGCTGCCATTCGGGAAGCGATGTTCCGTCTGGGCCTGACCGACGCGGACAAAGCGTCTGTGCTGATGATTGGGGACCGGAAATTTGATGTGCTGGGCGCAAAGGAATGCGGAATTGACTGCCTGGGCGTGGAATTCTTCGGTTACGCCCTTCCGAACGAGCTGCAAGACAGCGGCGCGGCTGCCGTTGTGCGGACGGTCCCGGAGCTGGAAGCCTATTTGTCAGGCTGTCTCCGGCCGGGAGATTAACCAGAAGGGCGAGCCGTTGCTGCGGGTTCTGGAAAGCTCGCTCACGATCAAATCCAAATCCCAGGGCATAAGGCTTCGTTCCCGGCTGGCGGGGTCGGCGACCAATATTTGACCGTCGGGCGTGACGCCCCGCAGGAGGATAAAATGTCCGCCTTTGGTGAAATGGCCTTTTGTGACCAGAGCGACCACCAGATCCCCCGCTTCCAGACGGCCGAAGAGTTCTTCCCGGTTGATCGACTCGGGAGGAATGGAGGTACATGTCAGGCCGTAGGACTGGGCGACGCCCGGTATAATTGCATGGTAAGAGCCATGGTTTTTCGCCCAGTAGCCCTTGCTTACGCAAAATTGTGCCATATCTACCGGGTTTACGATCTCCTCCTGCATGGAGGAAACCACCATCGACATCACCGTCGGTCCGCAGCCGTGGGTGCTCAGCGGGTCGGACCCATATTTCGCCTCCTTCCAGGCCATGTCGGTCTGGTTGAAGTAAACGATGTCCACCCCGCCGCCGGTCAGGTATTCCACGCCGTTCCGGATTTCGAGTTCGGTCAGCTCTTTCGCGGAGGCCCGGGCAGGCGGAAGTTTTGCTTCCGGTTCGGCCAGGGTGGTAGTCTCTGCGTCGTCGGCGGGGGGCGACGTGAAAACCTCCCACTGCGCTTGCAGCGCAATGCGGGTCCGGTCGAGCTGCCTTTGGGCTTCTTCGGCGGCCAGCTCGGCCTGCCGCCAGACCGCCCGGCCTGTATCCGTCACCGCACGGGCGCACGCCTGCGCACACGCCCGTACGGGCGTCATAATTTCGTCGTACAAAAGCGGGTCGGCCCACCGGCATACCAGCAGTTCCATTCCGGCGATGCACACCGCCGCCAGCAGGATGATGGAGAAAATCCAACCGCGCTTTTTCCGTTTTGTTTTTTGCAAATTTCTTCTTGATGATCCCATATTTGTTCACAAATCATTCAACAAATCCAAGTTTTTGCCGCTATTTTGTCATTGTACCATAAACCGCCGGGAATGTCCAAGCATTCCTGCGGTTTTTTCCACAAAAGAGACCGGCAGTTTCTGGGGAAAAAGGAAGGACCGCTTCAGAAAGCGGTCCTCCCTGCGTTTGGAAGGCTTCAGCGCCTGTAATTCCGCATCCGCCAGACAATGGCCGAAACCTGTCCGCGGGTAAGGGTGTTGCCGGGCTTAAAGGTACTGGTACCATTGTTGAAATAACCTTCGACAATACCGGCGGCGTTCAGGGCCTGCACGTACACGTCAGCAGTGTCGGTGAAGGGCTTGACGCTGGAAAGGTTGTTGATATCCAGCTTCAAAGCGCCGGCGGCCAGCTGCGCCACTTGCAGACGGGTGATGGACCCGCCCAGGTTGACGTTGGTCCGTGTAATGAGGCCGTCGGCCCGGGCGCGGGCCAGATAGCCGCTGAATACGCTGCTCTTGTCAGTGGGAGCAAGTTCCGGGTAGCCCGCCGCCAGCATGACCAGCTTTAACGCCGCGCCGTAAGTGATGGTGTTGTCGGGCTTGAAGGAGCCGTCGGAGTAACCGTCAATGACGGAGGCGTCGGCCAGTTCGGTGACGTACTTGTAGCACCAAGTAGAGGTATTCACGTCCTTGAAGCTCCGGACGGTATTCACAATTCCCAGGGAGAACACACCGGAGGCAATGGCAGCGCCGTTGGCGTTCAGGGCCGCGTAGGGAATTTCCACCGAGCCGGTGTAATTATTCGCAGGCACAAAACGCAGCTGACTCATCGGCTGCGAACCGCCGGAGTAGGCGTAAGCAGTGGTGGTTGTGGCGGGTATGGAGGTGTCGGAGCCGACGTAAACCACGCCCACATTGGCAGCGGGCAGCTTCAGGAGCTGGATGCTGTGGAGGTTCGTACCCGTTGCCGCGGCGACGGCGGCATAAATGGCGGCGGAGGGGAAGGAAACGGCAGTATTCTTGGGCGTTGCGCCGTAGACCTCCGAAACGGCCTTGCTGGTGACGCTGATGAGGATGCCGCCGGTTACGGAATGTCCGCTGGATCCGTAGGCGGTGAAGGGAATACTTACGCAGTAATTGGAGCCGCTGGGCACGTAGGTCAGTTCCGTTAGGGCATACTGACTGCTGGAGGTGGGACTCATATAAAAGCTGCGTCCGCTGCGGTTCGCTGCGGTAAGCTGCTCACGGGCGGCGGTGCCGTAATTGCTGGCGCTGTAATAGTTATAATACAGTCCGCCGGTGGAGGGCACATCGTTCAGGGTAACGTATTGCAGAGTATCCGCCGCGTATACGGAATGGAAATAGCGTGCAATGTCGTTAGCGTTGATCTGGACGTTGGACCCGCTGGTAACGGCATAGCGGATATTGCCAACATAATGCGAGTTTGCGGACGAACCCACAGGTTTGATGACCAGCGTGCCGGTCACGGACCGGGAGCCGGCGCTGTACGCGGTGAAGCTGAGGGTAACTTTGCCATTGAAGGAGCTGGCCGCGGCAAAGGTGAGATCGTCCAGCTCGTAGTCGCCGTCCCGCACGTCTTCCTTGCTGTAATAGAAGCGGGTTCCGGGCAGAGTGGTCCGGGAGAACGAGTTCGAATAGCTGGTTCCGTAGCCGCAGTAGAAGGTGCCGTCAGCGGGGTTGAAATCGGAGCTGCCAGGCTGTTCAAAGACCACATAGCTGACGTTATAGCCGCTGTACGTCTTTTGCAGGTAGTCATTGAAGTCCGTCCGGCTGATGTTCACCGTCTTGCCCGGCGTGACGGTATAGGAGATATCGCCTGCTGCGCTGCTGCTGACGGTAATTTTTACCGAGCCTTCCGCATAATCGGTTTCGGAGTAGTGGGCGCGGAAGGGAATCGTGATGGACGAACCTTGCCTGGCGCTGCTGTCGGCTTTGAAGGTGAGGGAATTCAGGGCATAGGTGCCATAGCTCTGACTGTTGTAGAAGAACTTGGTTTCGTTAAAGGCGAGTTCCCTCCGGCTGAGGTAGGAGGCCGCCGAGCTGGTGTATAGTTTTCCGGCGAAGCTGTCGTATGCGGAGGGGGCCGAGAAAGTGACATACCGGATGGTACGGTTTGCGTTGCCGGAGACGGCATGATAGGCGTCGTTGAAATCGCTGATCCGGAAGGAAACCTCCGCGCCCGGCGCGACGGAATAACTAATTGTGCCGTCAGCAGAGCTGGAAATCACGATTTTCAGCGTACCTTCCTCCCAGTCGTTGTCGTCATAGTGGGCGCGGAAGGGAATGGAGATCGTATCGCCTTCCTTGGCCCCGGATGTGGCCTTGAAGGACAGGGTATCCAGATCATAGTCGCCATAGCTTCGGCTGTCGTAGTAGAAGCGCAGCTTGGAATACGCAAGTTCATTCCGGCTGAAATCGGTGCTTCCGCTGTAAATCTTGCCGGCGAAATTGGTGTAGGCGCTGGGGGCGTCAAAAATGACGTAGGTAATGTTCCGCCGGTCGTTGCCGGACATGGTGCGGTAAACGTTGTTGAAGTCGTCGGCCTTGAAATTTACCGTCCCGCTGGGGGCCGTCTCATAGCGGATTGTCCGGGCGGCAGTGCTGGTTACGTCAATTTGCAGGATGCCTTCCTCATAATCCTTGTCCGTGTAATACGCCCGGAAGGGGATGGTAATGGAGTCACCGACCCGCGCGCTGCTGCTGGTACGAAAGCTGAGGCTGCTCAGGGCATAGTTGCCGTCGCTGGAATTGTTGTAGTAAAACAGGGTTTCGGTGAAGCTCAGATCCGAGCGGGTGAGGGCGGTGCTGCCGGTATATATACTTCCGGGGAAGTTATTGTAAGCGGAATCCGCCGAGAAGGCGACATATTTGATGGTACGGCTGCTGTTGTTGGACATGGTTCGATAGAACTTGTTGAAGTCTGCGGTCAGAAAGTTAACGGTGCCGCTGGGGGCGACTTCATAAACAATGGTGTTCTCCGAGCCGTATTTGTCAACGATGATTTTCAGCGTGCCCTGGGCATAATCGCCGTCGCCGTCGTAGGCCCGGAAGGGAATGGAGAGGGTTTCACCGTCCCGGGCGTCGGAGCCGGGGCGGAAGTTCAGGTCATCCAGAACATAGTCGTAGCTGCCGGAGATATCCCGGTCGTCGTAATAGAACCGTGAGCGGTTCAGATTGTCATACGTCATTGCACGGGTACCGCTGTACAATGCGCCGTCAAAGTCCTCGTAATCGCGGGTGGGAATGATTTCCACCCAACTGAGGTTGCTGTTTCCGCCGCTGAGTTTGCGGAACGCGTTATAGAAGTCCTCCGCCCGGAAGTTGACCCGTTCGCCGGGGGCAGCGGTGTAAGTAATGGTGGAGCTGGCAGAAGCAGCGCGGTTGATGGTGATAATGCCGCTCAGGGTGTTGTCATAGTCATCCCGCGCATTGTAGCGGACCGTATAGCCGCCGGACGTTCCAGAGA
Organism: uncultured Oscillibacter sp.; assembly: GCA_947382875.1. GTDB lineage: Bacteria > Bacillota > Clostridia > Oscillospirales > Oscillospiraceae > Oscillibacter. Next base: position 46,585 of record CANDBG010000001.1, read on the forward strand.
CAAAATAGAGGTTTCGGAGGGGATAGCTGGAACTGCTGGAACGGGTATAATCCCGGCTGCCAAGGGCGGTAAGATGGCTGTCGGCGTAGAGGGTGCCGTAGGTGCGGGCCGACGTGTCGGTGAAATAGACGGTTGTGAAGTGCCGTCCGTTGCGGGAGTAAAAACGGCTGTCGATTTGTTCAGAAATATCATTGCCGACGGTGCTCTCCGAAGTGTCGACATTGAGGGTAAAGTTCGGGTTTGTGGTATTGTTATTGCTGCCGGAATTGGACATCGTTCGACCGCACTTGTCACAGGCGCCGTCACGGTCTTTATCCACATGGTTTTCCACATTGAAATTAAAACCGCAGACGGTGCAAACCTGCCAATGGGTGTCGCCGTCGGCCGTTGCCGTATAGCTGGCGGAAGAAGCTGCCGTATGTTTCGCCTCGCCAAAATGATACTTACAGCCTGCGTCTGCTTTCACACAGGGCCGCCAGTGATTGGTTTCATCATGTCCATAAACGGATTCATCTTTTTCGTGCAGGCTGTCATTTGGACTAAGTTCCAGCTCTGTTTCATATCCGCAGATCGTGCATGTCTTGGATGCGGTACCGGGCTGAAAACAGGTGGGTTCTCTGGTCGTGTTAAGCGTACTTCCGTAGATATGTGGGCCATAACTATCCTTCGAGTCTTGCGAGCCGCTGACTTCACGCCAATGGTTTGTATTATCCGCATCCCAGCCATTTTTTAAAGCCAGTGCGTTTGGGACAAGGCTGGTCAGCAAAACCATAGCCAGCAGGAAGGCTGGCAGCTTTCGTTTCCAAAATCCATTCATTCAGATTCCCTCCATGCAAAAGTCAAATCGCGTCCAGGGGAAAATCCCTGTTCTTATAACATAGCGGAAACCCCCGCCTCATTCATGAACAAACTGTGAACAAGTGGAAACGTTTTTGTATCTTTTGGAAACGAAATCGTATCATTTCCAGGAAGGGAATAAAATGTTTCTCTTTACAAATAAAATTTGCTTCGATATAATAGGGGAACTGACGAAATTGCAGAATTTGGAGAGATGAAATATGGCATTGATTGAATACGACGCTTACCGGCAAAAGCTGCGGGAGCTGCGTCCGGAGCTGGAAAAGTTATCGGCCGCCCTGGACATCGAGTCCGCCCGTCAGGAGGCGGCCCGCCTGGAGGACGAAACCGCTCAGGAGGGCTTCTGGAACGATCTGGAACGCTCGCAGAAGGTGCAGCAGCGGCTGAAACAGCTGCAAAACAAAATTACCCGTCAGGAAAAGCTGTTCACTGCCTGGGAAGACCTGATGGCTCTTTGTGAAATGGGTCAGGAGGCCGAGGACGAAGAGCTTCTTGAAGAACTGAAAACCGAATACGCCGCCCTGGAAGCCCGTACGGCGGAGACGCGTATGGCAACGCTGCTCTCCGGCGAGTACGACAGCTGCAACGCCATTTTGCAGTTCCACGCCGGCGCGGGCGGCACCGAGGCCCAGGACTGGGCGCAGATGCTCTACCGGATGTACACCCGCTGGGTGGAACGGAAAGGGTTCACGTACAAAATTCTTGACTACGAGGACGGCGACGAAGCGGGCATCAAATCCGCCGCAATTTCCATTGAGGGCGAAAACGCCTACGGACTCCTCAAGAGCGAAAACGGCGTTCATCGTTTGGTACGCGTCTCCCCCTTCGATGCCAACGCCCGCCGTCAGACGTCCTTTGCCGCAGTGGAGGTCATGCCGGAGCTGGAAAACGACGACTCCATTGAGATCCGGGAGGAAGATATTGAAATGCAGGTCTACCGGGCCAGCGGCGCGGGCGGACAGCACGTCAACAAAACGTCCTCCGCGGTGCGTCTGATTCACAGGCCGACGGGCATTGTGGTTGCCAGCCAGCAGGAGCGGAGCCAATTCCAGAACAAGGATAACTGTATGAAAATGCTGCGGGCCAAGCTCCTGGAGCTCAAGGCGCAGCAGCACGCGGAAAAAATTTCCGATATCAAGGGCGTGCAGATGAAAATTGAGTGGGGCAGTCAGATTCGGTCCTACGTGTTCATGCCTTACCAGATGGTAAAGGACACGCGTACGGGCTACGAAACCGGCGGCATTGACGCGGTGATGGACGGTGATCTGGACGGTTTTCTGAACGCCTACCTGACTCAGCTCGCCACCGGGGAACTGAAAAAATAAGCTCCATGAAGCCCGAAAAACGCAGAAACGGAAAGAAGGAAATTTCCATGAAACGTTATATTGCACTCTGCCTGCTTCTGGCCGTCGTCCTGACGGTTCCCGCGGGAGCCTTTTCGGACGTGCCCAAGGAATACGCGTTCCATGACGCCATCGAGTATTGCGTGGGAAAGGGCATCCTGTCCGGCTACGGGGACGGGACCTTCCGCCCCACAGAGGATGTCACCCGCGCGCAGTTTTGCGTCATGCTGGTCCGGGCTTTTTACCCCGGCGAGGCGGAGAAGTACGACAGCTGGAGGTCCAAGGGCTGGTACGCCCCCAGCGCCGCCGTCCTGAACGCACACAACGCCATGCACTACGGCGAGCAGCACTGGACACAGCCTTCCGTCATGAACGGGTCAATCTCTCGAAGCGATATGGCGCGGTTTCTTGCCAATATCATGGCGGACAAGGGGTACACGGTCTCGGAGGAAGCCAAACGCGCGGCTCAGGCGAGCATCCGCGACTTTGACCAGATTCCCGCCAATAACCAGGACGCCGTACGCACGGTGTATGCTCTAGGAATCATTACCGGGTTCCCCGGCGGAACCTTTGAGTCCAGCGCCGTGATGAAGCGGGGACAGGCGGCGGTGGTGATTTACCGGACAACGCAATGTCTGTCCGCCGCGCCCGGAGAGTTAAAACCCTCTCAAGCCGCTCCCGCCGCCCCGACCGGCGGCAAAGCCCCCACGGAGGAAACCGCCGTGGAAATTCTGAAAGAGCTGCAAGCCAAGTACCCGGAAGACGCCAATTTTGCCCTTGGCTATGCCGACGGCGATTCCAGCCTTGCGCGGGTTGCGCTTCACACCTATTACTCGAACCTCGCTCTGAAAATGCGCACAAGCTGCACCCTTGGCTGCGGCGGCTGGTCCTGTCTGGTCAGCGACGCGATTTTCGGGCAGTCGGATTTCCCGGCCCGAAAGACCACCCTGGAAAACGCCCGGGTGGGGGATCTGGTGGTTCAATACAGCCGGGAAACCGGCGAATTGGTTCATGTCGCCGTGATTACTGGGCGGCCTGAAAAAGTGGATGATAAAATCGTCTTCACCGTGACGGAAGCCGCGCAGGGAGACATAGAGGACTATCATCTCTACTGGGACGAGGGCTACACGTATTTTCCTCAGTGGAAGGACCGTCTTTATGACTACGACGTCTGGACCCGCTACCCCGACTGACCGGCTTTGCATCCATGGCGCGGCTGTACCGGCCGCGTCCTTTTCCTCGCGAAAACCGAACAAAAGATATAGAAAGGATACCAGACATGAAAGAAAAAACCCCGCAGTCCCCGCCGCCCCAGGAAAACAAAATGGGCGTAATGCCAATTGCACCGCTGCTGGCCAGCATGGCGGTTCCAATGATGATTTCCATGCTGGTGCAGGCACTCTACAACATCGTTGACAGCATTTTCGTGGCCCGTCTGAGCCAGGACGCCCTCAACGCCGTGTCTCTGGCCTTTCCGCTGCAAAACCTCATGATTGCGGTCGGCGGCGGCACGGGCGTCGGCATGAACGCGCTGCTCTCCCGTTCTCTTGGCGAGAAAAAGCAGGACGTTGCGGACAAAGCCGCCAGCACCGGTATTTTTCTGACGCTTTGCAGCGGCGTGATTTTCGGTGTCTGCGGCGTACTGTTCTCCCGTTCCTTCTTTCTGGCCCAGACGAACATCGCCGCCATTGTGGACTATGGCACGTCCTACGCCATCATCTGCCTGGGACTGTCCATCGGTCTTTTCAGTCAGTTCTGCTTTGAACGGCTCTTGCAGTCCACGGGCCGCACGCTTTATTCCATGATTACCCAGCTAATCGGCGCGGTCATCAACATCATCCTGGACCCGATTCTGATTTTCGGCCTGTTCGGGTTCCCGCGCATGGAGGTTGCCGGGGCCGCCGCGGCGACGGTCATCGGGCAGATTACCGCCGCCTGTATTGGCCTGATTATCAACTTGAAATTCAACAAGGAAATTCACATCCGTCCCCGGGAGATTCGCCTGAATCCAGCCATCGCCCGGGAAATCTACCGCATCGGTTTGCCGTCAATCATCATGCAGTCGATTGGTTCCGTCATGACCTTCGGCATGAACAAAATCCTCATTGCCTTCACCGACACGGCTACGGCGGTTTTTGGCGCGTATTTCAAGCTGCAAAGTTTCATCTTCATGCCGGTTTTCGGCCTGAACAACGGCATGGTGCCGATTATCTCCTACAACTACGGCGCGGCCCGTCCCGACCGCGTGAAGCACACCTTCCGGCTCACCGCCGCTGTGGCGACCGTCATCATGATCATAGGCTGGACGGCCTTCAACCTGTTTCCGGGCGTACTGCTGTCGTTTTTCAGTCCGTCGGCGGAGATGCTGTCCATCGGTACCGCGGCTCTGCGGATTATCAGCTATTCCTTCCTTCTGGCGGGCTTTGATATCATCGCGGGGTCGGTCTGTCAGGCCATCGGCAACCCGGTTCATACCCTCATCTGCTCCATTTGCCGTCAATTGGTGGCGCTGCTGCCGTCGGCGTGGCTGCTGGCCCGGACGGGCCGTCTGGAACTGGTATGGTTTGCATTCCCGATCTCCGAAATTGTCTCGTTGATCCTGAGCATTTTCTTCCTCCGCCTCACCTTCCGGGCGGCTGACGCCCGGTTTGCAGAGATGCACGAAACCCCTTGACGCATTGCATGGAAAGGAGCCTTATGGACCAAATCATCACCGCACTTGCCCAGGAGCTGGGCCAGGACGCCCAGCATGTTGCCAATGTTGTCCAGCTTCTGGACGAGGGCAACACGATTCCCTTTATCGCCCGTTACCGGAAAGAGCTGCATGGAGCCATGGACGACACCGTTCTCCGCAATTTGGAAGAACGTCTCCGCTATTTGCGGGGGCTGGCGGAACGGCGGGAGGCCGTCAGGAACTCCATCGCTGAGCAGGGAAAGCTGACGGATGAGCTGTCCGCCGCCATCGACAAGGCCGCCACGCTGGCGGAAGTGGAGGACCTGTACCGTCCCTACAAACAGAAGCGGCGCACCCGTGCCACGGCCGCGCGGGAAAAAGGGCTGGAACCGCTGGCGACGCTTTTGTTTGCCCAGGCGCCGGACTGCCCAGACCCTCTGGAGGAAGCGCGGCAGTATGTGGACCCGGAAAAGGGCGCAGAGACACCGGAGGACGCTCTTGCAGGGGCCTCCGACATTGTGGCGGAGTGGCTGAGCGACGACGCCGACTTGCGGAAAGCGCTGCGGTCGCTTCTGGCCCGGAGCGGTTTCCTGCAAAGCGCCGCCGCCACGGAGGAAGATACGGTTTATCGTCTGTATTACGATTTCAAACAGCCTCTTTCACGGATGCAGGGGCATCAGGTCTTGGCGATCAACCGGGGCGAAAAGGAGAGCGCGCTGAAGGTCTCCATTGAGCTGGACCGGGATACCGCTCTGCAAACCGTCCGCCGCCGGGTCGTGATGCCGGGCAGCCGGGCGATGGAATTCGTAAAAGCCGCGGCGGAGGATGCATATGACCGTTTAATTTTTCCGTCGCTGGAACGGGAGGCTCGGAGCAGTCTGACGGAGGCCGCCTGTGAGGGCGCAATCGGACAGTTTGCCCTGAACCTGAAACCGCTGCTGATGCAGCCGCCGGTCAAGGGAAAGGTGACGATGGGCCTGGACCCCGGCTACCGCATGGGCTGTAAGGTTGCGGTTGTGGACGGCACCGGCAAAGTGTTAGATACTGCCGTCGTCTACCCCACCTACGGCGAGCGGCAGAAAAACGAAGCCATTGCGACACTGAGCAAGTTAATCAAAAAGCATGGTGTGGAACACATTGCCATCGGCAACGGCACCGCCAGCCGTGAGACGGAGCAAATGGCTGTCGAACTCATCCGGCAGGTGGGCGAGGACGGCATACCCGTAAGCTACATGATTGTGTCGGAGGCGGGCGCGTCGGTGTACTCGGCCAGCCCGTTAGGCGCGGAGGAATTCCCGCAGTTTGATGTGAATTTACGTTCCGCGGTGTCCATCGCCCGCCGCTTGCAGGACCCTCTGGCGGAGCTGGTGAAAATCGACCCGAAAGCCATCGGCGTGGGGCAGTACCAGCACGATATGCCGCCAAAGCGTCTGGACGAGGCGTTAGCGGGCGTGGTGGAAGACTGCGTGAACGCAGTGGGCGTGGATGTAAACACGGCGTCGCCGTCGTTGCTGCAGCGGGTTTCCGGCCTGACGGCCTCCACCGCAAAAAACATTGTGGCGTACCGGGAGGAAAACGGCCCTTTCACGTCCCGGAAGCAGATTTTGAAGGTGCCCAAACTGGGACCGAAAGCATTCCAGCAATGCGCAGGCTTTTTGCGGGTGCCGGAGAGCAAATTCGTGCTGGACAACACCGCGGTACACCCGGAGAGCTACGCGGCGGCGGAGCGTCTTTTGGATCTGACGGGACACAAGTTATCGGACGTCGGCGCGGGAAAGCTGGGGGACCTGCGGGCAAGCGTGGCGGCCTACGGCGAGGAAAAAGCCGCTGGAGAGGCGGGCGTGGGCGTGCCGACGCTGCGGGACGTGGTATCGGAGCTTTTGAAGCCGGGCCGGGATATCCGGGACAGTCTGCCAAAGCCCGTGCTGCGGACGGATGTGCTGGAAATGAAGGATTTGCAGCCGGGGATGGTCCTCACAGGCACCGTGCGGAATGTGATTGACTTTGGCGTGTTTGTGGATATCGGCGTCCACCAGGACGGATTGGTACACATTTCCCAGGTGGCGGACCGCTTCATTAAACATCCTTCGGAAGCGGTTTCCGTGGGGGATGTGGTAAAGGTCGTTGTGCTGGAGGTGGACGAGAAAAAGAAACGGATTTCTCTTTCCATGAAACAGGCCAAGGGGAAGTAAACGGAAAACCCGCCAGGATGTTATGTCCTGGCGGGTTTGCTGCGTTACTGCATAAGTCCGCAAACCAAATCGGTGTAACCGGAAGGGTCGTCCAGCGGGAGTCCCGCAATCAGCAGGGCCTGATTGTAGAGCAGCTGCGCGTAGGCTTTTGCCTTTTCGGGGTCCGCGGAAACCGCCGCTTCCAGCGCCTGGAATGCCGGATGCTCCACATTCAGCTCCAGGATACGGGCGGCCTTGAACGCGCCGTCGGGCTGGATGGTCTGGAAATATTTTTCCATTTCAAAGCTCAGACCGTCGCCGGCGGTGAGGCAGACCGGGTGCGACTTCAGCCGTGTTGACGCCCGCACTTCCTTCACGGCGTCGCCCAGGGTTTCCTGAACGAAGGCGAATGTCTCCTTGTGGGCTTCCACGGCTTCCTCGGCTTTTTTCTCGTCGCCCTCCTCGATCTCCTGGTCCAGCACGGAACGGAATTCCTTTTCCTTGTACGCGTGCAGCGTTTGGGCGCAGAACTCGTCCACTTCCTCGGTGAAGTAGAGGATTTCCGTCCCCTTGTCCCGGAGCAATTCCGTCTGGGGGAGTTTATCGATTTTTTCAGCGGATTCCCCGGCGGCATAGTAAATATACTTCTGCTCCTCCGGCATTCTGGAGACGTATTCCTCCAGAGTTACGGGCTTTTTCTCCGTGGAGGAATAGAACAGCAGTAAGTCTTGCAAAAGGTCCTTGTGCGCGCCGTACTCGGCCACCGCGCCATATTTGAGCTGGCGTCCGAAGTTCTTCCAGAACGTTTCATAGGCGTCCCGGTCATCGCTCTGCATTTTGGACAGCTCGGCCTTGATTTTCTTTTCGAGGTTGTTGGCAATAACCTTCAGCTGCCGGTCATGCTGCAGCAGTTCCCGGGAGATGTTCAGGCTGAGGTCGGGAGAGTCCACCACACCGCGTACAAACCGGAAATGCTCCGGCAGGAGGTCGGCGCACTTGTCCATGATCAAAACGCCGTTGGAGTAGAGCTGCAGGCCCTTTTCGTAATCCTTGGTGTAGTAGTCGTAAGGCGCGGCGCTCGGAATAAAGAGCAGGGCCTTGTAGGTCACAGCGCCCTCGACGGAAGCGGAAATCACCCGCTGCGGGTCGGCGTAATCGTGGAACTTGTCCCGATAGAACTTGTTGTATTCCTCTGGCGTTACCTCCGATTTCGGACGCTGCCAGATGGGAACCATCGAGTTAAGGGTTTCCGTTTCCTGATAGGTTTCATATTCAGGGTTATCTTCGGGGGAGTCCTCTTTTTTGCGGGTTTTGGAAATCTCCATGCGGATGGGGAAGCGGATATAATCGGAATATTTCCGTACAAGTTCCTGCAATTTCCAGGACTCAAGAAACTCGCCATATTTTTCGTCGTCGGTGTCGGGCTTGATGTGCATGATAATATCGGTGCCCGCGGCGTCGCGTTGACATTCCGTGACGGTGTATCCGTCCGCGCCGGAGCTCTGCCACATCCAGGCGGTTTCCTCGCCATACTTTTTCGTAACGACGGTGATATGGTCCGCAACCATGAAGGCGGAGTAGAAGCCTACGCCAAACTGTCCGATTACATCGGTATCCTTGGCGTCGTCTCCGACCTCCTGCTTGAATTTGTAGGAGCCGGAGGATGCAATGACGCCCAGATTGCTGTCGAGGTCTTCCTTGTTCATGCCGATGCCGTTGTCCGAGACGGTCAGCACACGCTGTTCCTTGTCCACGGTAATTTCGATTTTGAAATCACCCCGGTTCAGGCCGATGGCTGCGTCGGTCAAAGCGAGGTAGCAAAGTTTGTCGCAGGCATCGGAGGCGTTGGAGATGATTTCGCGCAGGAAAATCTCCTTGTGGGTATAGATGGAGTTGATCATGAGATCGAGGAGGCGTTTGGATTCCGCCTTAAACTGTTTTTTGGCCATAATACACATCCTTTTCCTTATTTTATAACAATAGACAAATATAGCACAAGGGCCATGGAAAATAAATGACCATTTTGTAAATTTCCGTGAAAAACGGTTGTCGAGCGGGCGATGTGCGAGTAAAATACAAAAAAAGGACTGGCGTCCGCCGGTGAAGGAGACTTGTTTTATGGGCGTTTTACAAAAAATCGGGAATGCGCTGACGCGGTTCATGTATGGCCGGAACGGGATGGACCAGCTGAACCGGGCGCTGCTCTGGCTGTATATCGGGGTATTCTTTGCCGGACGGCTTTCCGGAAGCCTTCTGAACAGCGCGCTGCCGGAGCGGATATTGGACGTGGCGGTTCTTACGCTGATGGTTCTGATTTTGTTCCGGATGTTCTCAAAGAATTTGTACAAGCGGCAGGCGGAGAATCAGAAGTGGCTGAACTGGCGCTGGCGGGTAAAGAGCCGCAGCGCGGCGGCCAGGGCGCGTCATATGGATAAGGACCACAAATATTTCACCTGCAAGAGCTGCAAGGCCATCTGCCGGGTGCCGGTGGGGAAGGGGAATATTGTGATTACGTGTCCGAAGTGCGGAGAACAGATCAAGGCCCGGACGTAACGGAAAGTGGAAAGGGAAAGCGCGGCAGTCGGAAGGCTGCCGCGTTTTTATTTGGCGTCGCACCCAAGAAGCCACAAGGGGGACACGTCCAGGGCGTTGGCAAAGAAGGAGATTTCAAAATCCGGCACTACCCGCAGACCTGTTTCGATTCGACTGATGGCTTTTTGTGTGATATCCAAGCCCGCTAATTGTAGCTTTGCCGCAAGCTGTTCTTGTGAAAGGTTCAGTTCCTGTCGCCTTGCACGAATGCGTAAACCGGAGGTGTTGAACTTTCCTTCAAAGGCATTTTTCATAGTTCAATCCGTCTCGCATCCTAGAAGCCATAAGGGAGAAACATCCAAGGCGTCGGCGAAATAAGGGACCTCGAAATCCGGTACAATCCGCTGTCCCGTTTCAATACGGCTGATGGCTCGCTGTGTAATTTCCATTCCCTCCAATTGCAGTTTTGCGGCGAGCTGTTCCTGGGAAAGACGCAATTCGGTTCGCCGCTCGCGGATGCGAGGTCCGGAGCAATTAAATTTTTCGTGAAAGCCGTATATCTTCATAGTCGTTCAAAGGTCCTAGTAGAAAGATGAGTAAAAACAGCTTGACAGTAGCACTTCTTATGTTGTAGTATTATTTTAATGACGACTATGACTGGGAGAAATAACCATGGCTGAATTTTGCCTGGATTGCTGGAACAAGCTCAACGGAACACATTCAACAGAACGGGACTATATTTTGTCAGATGACCTCGATTTATGCGAGGGCTGCGGACAGTTCCGCCCAGTGATTGAAAAAGCGCGGTCGTTCAAGTGGTTCTATGACCTGTGGCATAAAAAAAGACGGCAGTCCTAAACGACTGCCGTTCTTTCTTACCCAAGGGCCACATCCAAAACCATCATAATCAGGAACCCGCCGACAAACCCGCAGGTTCCGGCGCGGCTGTGGGCCTGCGGGACCAGCTCCTCGACGACTACATAGAGCATAGCCCCTGCCGCAAAGCTCAACAGCCACGGCATCAGCGGGTGCGCCCAGGCGGCGATCAAAACCACCAGAATCCCGAACACGGGCTCCACCGCGCCGGAGAGCATGCCGCCCAAAAAGGCCCGGCTTCTGGACCGGCCTTCCTGCCGCAGAGGAAGCGCCACCGCAGCGCCCTCCGGGAAATTCTGGATGCCGATTCCCAGCGCCAGGGCCGCCGCGCCGACGGCTCCTTCGCCCTTCGCGGCGAGGGCGAACGCCAGTCCTACAGCCATTCCCTCGGGCACGTTATGTAGGGTGATGGCCGTCATAAGGAGGGTATTTTGCCTCCAGGCGGCGTTTGGTTCCAGACGGTTTCTTCGCAAGTGCGGAAGGATGGCGTCCAAAGCGGCGAGAAAAATAACGCCGGAGAGCATTCCCGCCGCGGCAGGAAGCCAGCCGGGCAGACGGCTTTCGGTTCCGGCCTGTTCGATGGCCGGAAGCAGCAGACTCCACACGGAAGCGGCCGTCATGACGCCGGCGGCAAAGCCCAGCATCGCTTTTTGGAAACGTGGCTTCGGTTCGCCGGAGAGGAAAAAGACCATCGCCGCGCCGAGAGAGGTCATAAGAAAGGTAAAGCCGGTGCCTAAAGCGGCCCAGCCAAGTGACCGCAGCATAATCCATCAACGCCTTTATCGCAATTCGGGCCAGCGCGGCCCGTATGACAATATAAGCGGAACGGGTCCGGTTGGTGACTGCGCAGGCTTTGTTTGCCGGAACGCGGAAGAGTATTTCCGGCGGTTCGGGGAACGCTGGGAAGAAAGCGGCTGCACTTCCTGCATGGTCTGTTATTTTTCTTGCTGGCGCTCAATCGTTTTTTTGATTTCCCGCTCGATACCTAAGCTGTATGCAGCAGAAATGGTCAATAAAACGCAAAAAGCAACCGCAGCTCCAACCGGAATTGTTTTATCAAAGGCAAGCCGGCTCCATAAAGCAGAGCCTGAAAAAACGATCAAAAGTATCCACGGAAGATTTGTTTTAACACGATACAGTTTACCGTAGAGTTTAATCGCCGTTTCATGATAATGCCGGTGAATCGTATCTGCTTTTTTGCTGGCGGACTCCGACAAACCGATATACAGATATCTGCCGGCGAGCGCGATGGTAAAAATCCATTGCCACCAATGAACAGACACAATCCCCAACGCAAAAAGGATGAGTCCGCCTGCGCAGAACAGGCCAAAAATAAACGCAGATTGATTGAAAATCTTCATGGATTTCCCCTCCGAAAATTTCTGAATTTATAAAAGTAAAAGGGAGATCAACCGGGCAAACTTGATTTGTTCATAGTTTTGCACTATAATAGAAAAAATTTCCTCTGTTAAATCTTCGTTAAGAAACTGCGTTATCCATCCCATTTCACGTTTCCGTTTATGAAAGGAGAATCCGAATGCCGTTTATTTTTCGCGGGTTTGACCCGAGCGCCTTTGGAGGCGGCTTCAATCCGGCGGGGTTCCAGGAGACGGCCAATCCCCGTCCGCGCCGTCCGAAGAAGCCCCGCCGCGCCATCGGCAGTCCCTTCACCCGTACGCTGATCAACCTTGCCGTGACGCTGCTGACGGGTTTTGTGTACTTCTACCTGGAACTCCCCGCCATCAACCTCCACGCCGAGGAATTTTACGTCTTTGCATTCCTCCTCTGCGGCGTCTACTGCCTCTGCGCGGTGTTTACGTCCGGCTTCCAGGGCGACGGCGGCGCAAAAGGCTATATCAAGTTCGTACGCAAGCAGTGCGCGCTGCCGTTTCTGGCGGCGGCTGCGCTGGTAATCGCCATTGCGTTAGGCTCTCTGGCGTCGTGGGTAGTCCTGCGGGCGGGGGCGTACAGCAGTCTGCTTCCCCTGGAAAGCGGCAACTTCACCGCCGAAGTGGAGGAAATTTCCTACGACCAGATCCCCATGCTGGACGAAGATTCCGCGGCGCGTCTGGGAAACCGGAAGCTGGGTGAATTGGCCGATATGGTCTCGCAGTTTGAGATCCTGCCGGACTATACGCAGATCAATTACCAGGGGCGCCCGGTGCGTGTGACCTCCCTGCGGTATGGCGATTTGATCAAATGGTTCACCAACCGCAGCAGCGGACTTCCGGCGTATATCATCATCGACATGGTAAGTCAGGAGGCTGAAATTGTCCGTTTGCAGGAGGGAATGAAGTACACCACCGCCGAGCATTTCGGCCGGAATCTCTACCGTCACCTGCGGTTTCACTATCCAACCATGATGTTTGACACTCCGGTGTTTGAAATTGACGAGGAAGGCACGCCCTATTGGATTTGTCCCCGGATTGTCCGGACCATCGGCCTGTTTGGCGGCACGGACATCAAGGGAGCGGTTCTGGTCAACGCAATCACCGGCGAGCATGAATATTATGAGCAGGTTCCCAACTGGGTTGACCGCGTGTATTCCTATGATATCATCATGCAGCAGTATGATTACTATGGAATGTATCATAACGGTTTTATCAATTCCGTCTTTGGACAGCGGGATGTAACGGTCACGACCGACGGCTGGAATTACATCGCCATTGACGACGATGTGTTCATGTACACGGGCGTCACCTCGGTTACGTCAGACCAGTCCAACATTGGCTTCATTCTCACGAACCAGCGCACCAAGGCAACCAAGTTCTACCCCTGCGCCGGCGCGACGGAAAACTCCGCCAAGGAATCGGCGCAGAGCCAGGTGCAGCAGATGCGCTACAAGGCCACGTTCCCGCTGCTGCTGAACATTGCAAACCAGCCGACGTATTTTATGGCGCTGAAAGGCGAGGATGGTCTTGTCAAGATGTTCGCGATGGTAAACGTCCAGCAGTATGACATTGTGTCCACGGGTTCCACGGTGGCGGAGTGTGAAAAGAATTACCGTCAAACCCTTTCGCACCGCGGTTTAGTCGGCGCGGGCCAGCAGACGGCCATTTCCGGCGATACCCAGGAGCAGACGGGAAAAATCATCGAAATCCGCAGCGCGGTCATCGACGGCAACACCCATTATTACGTCCGCATGGAGGGGAGTCTGGGCTATCTGGATTTCAACGCCGCGGCGGTTCCCACGGCGGTCCTGCTGAACGTCAACGACACCATTCGGTATTCCTACGTCCTGGAAACCGCTGATTTCCCCGAACATGGCATCATTCCTGCAACAGGCTTTGAGTACGCGGAAAGCGGCAATTAGGCGGCGTTACAGCACGTTTCCCCGCAGCGCCAGCACCGCTCCGCCTCCGACGCGCACGGAAACCGTTCCGTTCACGTCGTTCAGGCGGCTGAGGATTTCCGACGGCTTTCCCATCGCTTCTCCCTGGAAGAAAATATTTTCGGCTCCGGCGGAAAGAAGACCCCGCCGGTACAGGTAGTACGTCAGCACCCCGTTGGAGGTCCCCGTGGCGGCCTCCTCCGGGATGGCGTACAGCGGCGCGAAGTTCCGGCAGCAGGTCCCCTGACGGAAGCCGCCAGGCTTCGGGCAAAACATATGGACGCCGACCACGCCGTAATGTTTGGATAAACGGCAGACCTCCGCCTCGTTTTGACGGGCCTGATTCAGAATTGCAATGTCCTGCACTGGAAGGAGAATGTCCGGAAGACCGGTGTCGACAGCCTGGGGTTCCAGCCCGTCCGGACGGTCTGCGAGCTTCAAACCGTAAGCGGCATACAGCTCAGCCTGTTCGGTTTCCGTGAATGTCTGACCGTCTTTGGGCGGGGCCATATCCATCCAGACGGCGGTTTTGGAAACGTCAACCTGCAAATCGGCGGAACGGGTATGCAGGGCGTAGTTCCCTGCTGAAATCATGCCTGTCTCCCGCAAAACGGTAAACGACGCAATGGTCGCGTGCCCGCAGAGGCCGACCTCCTCCGCCGGAGTGAAGTAGCGAATATGAAAACTGTCCGGACCGGTCTGCCGGACGAAAGCCGTCTCGGAGTGCTTCAGCTCCCCGGCGAGACCGCGCATGAATATTTCATCCGGGAATTCTCCCATTCCCAGCGGAACGACTCCCGCCTGATTTCCGGAAAACGGCACACGGGTAAAAGCGTCGGCAACAAAAAATTCCATGGTAAAACCTCCTGAAAATTCAGATGTTCGGCGTCCGCTTCTCCGGACGCTGACAGCAGAACCGGCCCGATGCGCTTGCACCGGACCGGTTGATTTTTATACAGCGCTTCAGGGCTTTTTGCGGCTGGCTTCCTTGGGCACCACGCAGACGCCCTCGGCAACCGCAACCACAATCGGCTCCTCGAGGAAGTCGGCGGCGGAGGGGCTGATATCGGGGCGGGTGGCAATGACTTTCCGGGCTTCGAAGCGCATTTTTCGGGAAGTGTTGCCGATGTGGGTGACTTCGCCGTAAGCCTCGATGTAATCGCCCGCGTACACGGGGGCCTTGAATTCCACGTTGTTGTATGCGCAGAACAGGCCCTCATCGCCGTCGGTGAGGATGAGCAGTTCGGTGGCGACGTCGCCGAACAGGTGGACCATATGTGCGCCGTCGACAAGATTGCCGCCGTAATGGGCATCCTTCGCGGACATACGCAGGCGGATGGTGGAGGTATACTTCTTCTCTGCCATAATAAACCACTCCTAATCATTTGATCAAATTTTCCGGGCGCTTTGACAGCCCTTTCGTCAGATTGACTATCTGCATTGTAGACCAAGTTTTCCGATTTGTCAACATTCACAGCAAATTTTGGAGAAACTGGAAAATCAGGCGCGCGCCGTAGAGCATCAGGACCGCGCCGCAGACCAGGTTGATCAAACGGAGAATCTTGTCGTTGAACCGTGCGGAAAACACGGAGATTACAAGGGTTACGCCAAAGAACCACAGAAAGGAGGCCGTCCAGGAACCCAGAATCAGACGGACGCTGTCCGCGCCGGGGTTTCCGGCCCGAAAGCTGCCAAAGAGCATGGTGCCGTCGATGAGCGCCTGGGGGTTTATCCACGTGACGGCAAACGCTTTCCATGCCAATTGCGGAAGCGGGATATTTACGTCTGTATTGTGGTCCATGGACGGCTTTTCCCGCAGCAGCCCCAAGGCAATCCACATCACCACCAGTCCGCCGATGGAGAGCACCGTCATTTGGAGCCACGTATAACGTTCGACAATCGCGCCGAGACCGAAGTAGCAGAAAAACGCAAGGCTGATGTCAAAAAACGTCACGATCAGCGCGGTCAGCACGGCCCGTCTCCGAGACTGGGTAAGGGCGGAGTTGATGACAAAAATATTCTGCATGCCAATCGGGGCCACATACGCCAGACCGATGATCAACCCCTGCAAATAAAGCCTCATAAACAACATTCCTTTCTCTTGATGCATATTTCCCCGCTTGCGGGATGCCTTCCGCTGTGTTAAGATACGAACCATCATACCATACGCCGCCGCGTCCGGCAAGAGCGCAGAAAAAACGTAGCAGGTAAGGAGAAACGAACCATGTTGCCCTCACATGAACACCACGAAAATTGTCCCTGTATGGAAGCGTGTCCGCTGAACCGGGCTCTGAAGCTCATCGGCGGGAAATGGAAAATGCAGATTCTCTGCTCCCTCCACAACAACGGTCCCACCCGGTACAACAAGCTCAAGCGAAGTCTGGACGGCGTGTCCAACACGGTTCTGGCCGGTGCGCTGCGGGAGCTGGAGGAGGATGGACTCATTTTCCGCCGGGAATACCTGGAGGTGCCGGTCCGTGTGGAATACGAGGTCTCCCCCCGGAGCGAGGCCCTGATTCCGATTCTGGACGCCCTGGGAGAATGGGCCGTGCCTCATGACTCCCTGTCCGCCCCTGGAAGCCATTGACAAACGCTTCCGGGGGCTTTATGATGAAAGCACAACAACTTTGCGCATACTGCGGGAAATGGAGGCGCTATTTGTGAAAAAGCTGCTGGCCCCCCTGGTAGGGGACGCGCCGCTGGTCACGGTCATCGGCCTGTGTAAAAACGCAGGCAAAACCACCGCCCTGCGCCGTCTGATGGGAGAACTGGAAGGCGAATGTCTGGGCCTGACATCCGTGGGCCGGGACGGCGAGGCCACCGATCTGGTGACGGGCACGGAAAAGCCGGATCTGTATATCCGGCAGGGCGACCTGTTCGCCACGGCCCGGGGTATGATGGGACTCTGTGATGTGACGCTGGAAGTCGCGGGCCTGACCGGCGTCATGACGCCCCTGGGGGAAGTGGCCATCTTCCGGGCCTTGTCCGACGGATACATCCAGCTGGCCGGTCCTTCCGCCGCCGGGCAGCTTCCGCCGCTGCGGGAACGGTTTGCGGACCTGGGCGCCGGACGCGTCCTGATTGACGGTGCTGCGGGACGGAAATCCCTGGCGGGCGCGGGCGTGGAGGGCACGGCCATTCTCTGCACAGGGGCCTCTCTGGAACGGGACATGGAACAGGTCGTGGCGGAGACGGCGCATATTTGCCGTCTGTTTGCGGTGAAACGTCCGGAAGCGCCCAGGCTGCAAACGGCTCTGGACGGCTGTGAGGACCGTTTCGCCCTGTTCGGCCCGGACGGAGACCGGTGGGACCTCCCTCTGGATGAAACCGGCGCGCCCCGCTGGAACAAGCTGCCGCGGGACCGGTGCGTTTTGTGGGCGGCGGGAGGCATTACGGACCCGTTTCTGAAAACCCTGGCCCGCCGGGGCGCGCCGCTGACACTGGTCACGGCAGACGCAACCCACGTCCTGGCGGGCCGCACGGTGCTGGACGGCTTCCTCCGGACGGGCGGAACGCTGTCGGTCCGGCGGGAGCTATCCATTGCGGCGGTAGGAGCGAATCCCTGGTCGGCCTACGGCTGGCATTTTGAACAACAACGCTTTTTGGACGCCTTGCGGCAGGCTTTGCCCGTGCCGGTGGTGGACGTGAAAAAGGAGGACTAAATGGAACTGACCCTCGAACTGCGGGAAAACGCAGGACTGCAATGGGTGCTGGACGGTCTGACGCCGATGTCACCCTTTGGCCGCGCGGCGGCCCGGACGCCCGTCTGGTATGGTCCGGGCGAAGAAATCGCGCTGGAAACGGAACTGGACAACGTAGACCGGGCGCTGACGCTCTGGACCGCCAAGGACCCCGCGCCGCTGCGAAAACTGACCCGCTGTCTGCCGCTCTTTCACGACCTGCGCGGCTCTCTGGACCGGGACCCGGACAACCCCTTTGACCTGGTGGAACTTTTTGAGCTGAAACATTTTCTGGTAACGCTGGAGCAGCTGGCGGAAGCCTATTCGGCCCTGACGCCCTTCGCGGGACTGACCCTCGTGCCGATGGAGGCCGCATTGGATCTCCTGGACCCGGAGAGGCGGCGCTTGCCGGCGTTTTCGGTGTCAAACTCGTACCATGAGGGCCTTGCGCCGCTGCGGGAAGAAAAGTCGCGTCTGGAACGGGAAATCCGGACGGCCGGTCCGGAGGAAAAGCCCGCGCTTCTGGAACGCCGCCGGGTTCTGACGGTCCAGGAGGACCAGCTGGAGTTGGAAGTCCGGGCCAAACTGACGCGGGGACTGATGCAGTATCAGGCGGAATTTCTGTCCAACATGGAGACGATTGGTCACATGGATTTGCTGCTTGCCAAGGCGCGCCTGGCCCAGCGGAATCACTGTGTCCGGCCGGTTCTCTCCGCAGATGGAACCCTTGCCCTGCATGGTCTGCGTCATCCTCAGGTGGAAGCGGAGCTCGCCAAACGCGGTGATGAATTCACGTCCCTTGACCTGGACCTGGGAAGCGGCTGCACCGTCATCACGGGCGCGAACATGGGCGGCAAGACGGTTTCTCTGCGGGCGGCGGTGTTGAGTCAGCTGCTTTTTCAGTGCGGCTATTTCGTTTTTGCGGAAACGGCCCGTCTGCCGCTGTTTGAGAACGTGGCCCTGATTCTGGCGGACAGCGGTCCGGGCGCGGGAGGGCTCTCGTCCTTTGGCCGGGAGGTCTACCTCCTTGACGGTCTTCTGCGTCAGGCGAACGAGGGCCGTTTCTTCCTGGCATTGGACGAATTCGCCCGCGGCACCAATCCCCAGGAAGGGGCCGCGTTGGCCCGCGCTCTGGTGCGGCACCTGGGCGGTCTGGACTGCATGGCCCTGATGACCACCCACTACGACGGCGTATCGGACGCCGCCGGCGCGCACTATCAGGTTGCGGGTCTGGTGCGGGAGCTGAACGGCGACGAGTCCGACGACCCCCGCCGCCGCATCGCCCGCCGGATGGACTACCGTCTGTTGAGCGCCCCCCCCGGCGCACCGTGCCCCCGGGACGCCCTGCGGGTGTGCCGTCTTCTGAACCTGGACCCGGCGCTGATGGAGCTGTTTCAGACTGACTTGTGAAAAATGTGACAAAAGCCCCGGGAAATCCATTAGAAAATCCAGGAAAATACCCCAAAAAAGTTGTCTGGAAAAATTTTGGTGAAATACTTGACAAATACCGGGGGATGGGCTATACTGTTTTTAGTGAAGTTGAACAACTACCAGAGCAGTCGTAATTGAATAGCATGGATAGAGGCGCGAGGTGCAAGGTAGCAGGCTGATGGCAAGAACCGGCGGGTTCAAGGCGGCTTGGGAATGTGCGCATCGCCGAAAGGGGCTTGAAGGCCGCACGTTTCAGCCCCTTGGACGGTACGCCCAGAGCGGATCGTCTGTCATGAAGCGCATGGAGTGCTATTTATGCCTGTCGGGATGCCGGGTCGCCGGAATTCTGCCGCGGGCGTAAATAGCGCTTTTCTTTGCAGCAATGGAGCGCTATCCACTTCGTACGCGGAAGCCTGCGAAGTGCGGTAGCGTTTGCTTTACAAATTCAAGGAAATATTTGGCAATACCAACAAAGGAGGAATGTGTTATGAACAAGCTCATTGTCACAGCGGCCATCTGCGGCGCGGAGGTCACAAAGGAACAAAATCCGGCTGTGCCTTACACCGTGGAGGAAATGGTCCGGGAGGCCAAGAGCGCCTTTGATGCGGGCGCGGCGGTGATTCATGTCCACGTCCGCACCGACGACGGCACCCCCACCCAGGACCGTGAACGGTTCCGCGTGGTGCTGGACGCCATCAAGACGGCCTGCCCCGGCGTTATCCTGATTCCCTCCACCGGCGGCGCGGTGGGCATGACCCCGGAGGAGCGTCTCCAGCCGACCGAGCTCTTCCCCGAAATGGCAACTCTGGACTGCGGCACCTGCAATTTCAGCGACGATATTTTCGTCAATGATATGCCCACCATGCGGGCCTTCGGCAAGCGGATGCTGGAAAACAACATCAAGCCGGAGTATGAATGTTTCGAGATCGGCCATCTGGACACGATTCTCACCATGGCGAAAAAGGGCCTCGTGCCCGGCGAACCGATGCAGTTCAACTTTGTGCTTGGCGTACCCGGCTGCGCCCCTGCGACGGTAGGCAACCTGGATTATCTTGTCCGTCAGATTCCCGCCGGCTCCACCTGGACCGCCACCGGCATCGGCCGCCACGCCTTCACTCTGGCCGCCGCAGCAATTGCTATGGGCGGAAACGTCCGGGTAGGCTTTGAGGATAATCTGAACATCGCCCGCGGCGTGCCGGCCAAGAGCAACGGCGAGCTGGTGGAAAAGATCGTCCGCATTGCGAAAGAGCTGGGCCGCGGCATCGCCAATCCCGACGAAGCCCGGGAAATTCTTTCGCTGAAAAAGTAATCCCTGACCCCAATTTACATAATTTTTTAACAGGAGGAACATCACCATGCAGAAGAAGGGCAACAAGTACGGAACTCACCGCGTCATCGAGCCGAAGGGCGTTCTGACCCAGGCCGCGCAGAAGATCGACAACAACATGGACGAAATCTATTCCAACGAGATTCTCTGCAACGTCACGGCGCTGAACATCGACTCGGCCTCCTTCACTCAGATTTCCGACGCCTGCGGCGGCGACGAGACCAAAATCGGCGAAATGATTATGGGCATCGTGGCCGAGCGCGGCAAGCAGCAGAACCCTGTCACCGGTTCCGGCGGCATGTTCATGGGCAACGTCGCCAAAATCGGCGACGACCTCAAGGGCAAGATCGACCTCAAGGAAGGCGATAAGATTGTCTCTCTGGTGTCCCTCTCCCTGACTCCGCTGAAGATCAACAAGATCAAGGCGATTCACAAGGACATCGACCGTGTGGACGTGGACGCCCAGGCGATTCTGTTCGAGAGCGGCATCTACGCGAAAATGCCCGACGATATGCCCGAGCCCCTGGCCCTGGCGGCTCTGGACGTGGCCGGCGCTCCCGCTCAGGCCCGCAAGCTGCCCAAGGAAGGCGACAGCGTTCTGATTCTCGGCGCAAACGGCAAGTCCGGCGTGCTGTGCGGCTATGAGGCCATGAAGAAGGTTGGACCGAACGGCAAGGTCATCGGCGTGGTCCGCAACCCGAAACAGGTTCCCGACCTGAAGGAGCTGGGCGTTTACACCGACATCATCGTCGCTGACTGCACCCGTCCGGTGGACGTGATGGAGGCCGCTTTGGCCGCCAACGACGGCAAGGAATATGATATCTCCATTTGCTGCGTGAATATTGAGAGCTGCGAAATGTCCGCCATTCTGCCGGTCCGTGACGACGGTCTCGTGTACTTCTTCTCCATGGCGACCTCCTTCACCAAGGCTGCTCTGGGCGCAGAGGGCATCGGCAAGGACGTGACCATGATCGTCGGCAACGGCTACACGAAGGATCACGCGGAAATTACCCTGAACGTCATCCGTGAGAACGCGAAGCTCCGCAAGCTGTTCGAGGAAAAGTACGTCTGATTTTCAGATACCATCCCGATTCGCGGGCAAAGTCCGCAGACTGAAAAAACCGGAGGTTAAGCATCATGAAAGTTTCTCGCCGCGCCGAACTGTTCCCCCACGTCACCGACGCCGAGTGGAACGATTGGAGATGGCAGGTCAAGAACCGGGTGGAAACCCTGGAAGACCTGAAAAAATACGTATCGCTCACCCCCGAGGAGGAGGAGGGCGTAAAGGCGTGCCTGGGTACCCTGCGCATGGCCATTACCCCTTACTATCTCTCCCTGATTGACCCCGATGACCCCCATGACCCCGTCCGCCGTCAGGCGGTGCCCACGGGCGCGGAGCTGCATCAGGCGGCCTCCGACCTGCTGGACCCTCTGCATGAAGACGAGGACTCCCCGGCGCCCGGACTGACGCACCGTTATCCGGATCGCTGCCTGCTCCTGATTACGGACCAGTGCTCCATGTACTGCCGTCACTGCACCCGCCGTCGTTTTGCGGGCCAGAAGGACGCCGGTTTGCCGGTGGATCAGGTCGATCAGGCCATTGAGTACATCCGCAAGACGCCTCAGATTCGGGACGTCCTGCTCTCCGGCGGCGACGCGCTCCTCTGCTCCGACGACCGCCTGGAATACATCATCAGCAAGCTGCGCGAGATTCCGCATGTGGAAATCGTCCGCATTGGTTCCCGCACGCCGGTGGTCTGCCCCCAGCGCATTACCCCCGAGCTGTGCAATATGCTGAAAAAGTATCATCCGGTGTGGCTGAATACCCACTTCAACCATCCCAACGAAATTACGCCGGAATCCGCGAAGGCGTGCCAGATGCTGGCCGACGCCGGTATTCCTCTGGGCAACCAGAGCGTGCTGCTGGCGGGCGTCAACGACTGCGTACACGTGATGAAAAAGCTGGTCAACGAGCTGGTAAAGATTCGCGTGCGCCCCTATTATATCTATCAGTGCGACCTGTCCATGGGTCTGGAGCACTTCCGTACGCCGGTCAGCAAGGGCATCGAGATCATCGAGGCGCTGCGGGGCCATACGTCTGGCTTCTGCGTGCCGACCTTCGTCGTGGACGCCCCGGGCGGCGGCGGCAAGACGCCGGTTATGCCGCAGTATATCATTTCGCAGTCGCCGCATAAGGTGATCCTGCGGAACTATGAGGGCGTCATCACAACCTACACCGAGCCGGACCACTACGAGGAAACCTGCCAGTGCGAATATTGCCAGGCCGAGCGGGAAGGCAAACGGAAGGTGAAGCTGATGGGCGTCGCCGGGTTGGAGCGCGGCCAGGAATTGTCCATGGAGCCCGCCAATCTGGAACGGCATGAGCGTTCCCACCACGAATAATCCAGTTCCCCC
This sequence comes from uncultured Oscillibacter sp., assembly GCA_947382875.1. Classification (GTDB taxonomy): domain Bacteria; phylum Bacillota; class Clostridia; order Oscillospirales; family Oscillospiraceae; genus Oscillibacter. The sequence continues at coordinate 69,223 of CANDBG010000001.1, forward strand.
CCACCGTCTCCGGCCCCGGCGGCGCTGCCGCCAGGGTCGGGGACGGCGCGAAACGTTTTCCATAAAAACCGAGGATTGGAGTGTGTGTATTGGAATCGAAATTGAATCTTGATTTTAAGCTGGTGGAGCAGGCCCGCGCCCACGCGTCGCAGGTTGCCGACGACACCCAGCGTTTCATTGACGGCTGCACCACCGTTGCGGTGGAGCGGACGATTTGCCGTCTGTTGGGTATTGACGGCGTAAGCGGCGGTTCGGTGCTGGACGTAACCGGCGAGAACAACATGGGCGTACCGCTGCCGAGCGTGGTGGTGGACCACCTGATGGAAAAGGGCGCATTGCCCCAGGGCGCGGCATTCTGGCTGGGGAACGCCATGCTGGAAACCGGCAAAAATCCCCAGACGCTGGCGGAGGAAGTGGCCGCCGGCACGCTGGACTTGACTTCCCTGCCGACCCACGCCGAAACGGAAATCCACGATGTTTTGGTGCCGATTGTAGAGGAAAGCCTCACGAAAATCCGGAACCGCCGGAAGCGTCGGGAGGACTTCATTGCTGCGCACGGCGGTGAAAAGGACGGTCCGTGGGTGTATCTGATTGTCGCCACAGGCAACATTTACGAAGATATCGTGCAGGCAACCGCCGCCGCCCGTCAGGGCGCGGACGTGATTGCCGTCATCCGGACGACCGGCCAATCCCTGCTGGACTACGTGCCCTACGGCGCAACCACCGAGGGCTTCGGCGGCACCTACGCCACCCAGGAGAACTTCCGCCTCATGCGGGAGGCCATGGATAAAGTCGGCGAGGAAATGGGCCGTTACATCCGGGTATGTAACTACTGCTCCGGCCTTTGCATGCCGGAAATCGCCGCGATGGGCGCGTTCGAGGGCCTGGACGTGATGCTGAATGACGCGCTCTACGGCATTTTGTTCCGGGATATCAACATGCAGCGTACGCTGGTGGACCAGTCCTTCTCCCGTGCGATCAACGCCTATGCGGGCGTGGTCATCAACACCGGCGAAGATAACTACTTAACGACTGCCGACGCTGTGGAGGAAGCCCACACGGTTCTGGCGTCTCAATTCCTGAATGAAGCGTTTGCCCTCCGGGCCGGACTGCCTGAGGAGCAGATGGGCTTGGGTCATGCATTCGAGATTGACCCCGACGTTGAAAACGGGTTCCTGTATGAGCTGGCGCAGGCTGAAATGGCCCGGGAGATTTTCCCCAACGCGCCGCTGAAGTACATGCCCCCGACCAAGTTCATGACGGGCAACGTGTTCCGGGGCCACGTGCAGGATGCGCTCTTTAATATGGTAACGATTCTGACGGGCCAGAAGATTCACCTCCTGGGCATGATGACGGAAGCCATTCACACGCCGTTCCTGTCCGACCGGTTCCTGGCGATTCAGAACGCGCAGTACATTTTCCGCACCATGAAGGACCTGGGCGGCGAGCTTGTGTTCAAGGACGGCGGCATTATGCAGACCCGTGCGAACGATGTTCTGCAAAAGGCGACGAACCTGCTGGCGCAGATCGAGCAGCTTGGCATTTTCGAGACGCTGGAACGCGGCATTTTCGCAGACATCAAGCGTCCCCGGGACGGCGGCAAAGGCTTGGATGGCGTAGTCTCCAAGGCTCCCGGCTACTTTAACCCGTTCCTGGAACCGATGATGAAAGGAGGGGCTGGCAAATGAGTTCCGGACTGTATCAAATCCGCGACAAGAACCTCGACACAACCCTGGACCTGAACCGTCTGAAGCCTTACGGCGACACGATGAACGACGGCAAGGTGCAGACCTCCTTCACCCTTCCGGTGAAGGACGACGACCGCGGCGCGGCGGCGGCGGTGCTGGTGGCCCAGAAGATGGGTTTGGCTGACCCGAACGTAGCGCTTCGCCAAAAGCTGGACGAGAACTTCACGTTCTATGTCGTTTACGGCTCTCTGACCCACACGGTCAATTATAATGAAATCGTGGTGCAGACCGTTACGGATGAAGTGATGGATATGCATGAGACGGACGAGTTCCTGAAGGAGCGCCTAGGCCGGAAGATGGTCGTGATTGGCGCGTCCACAGGCACCGACGCCCACACGGTGGGCATTGACGCCATCATGAACCGTAAGGGCTTCGCCGGGCATTACGGCCTGGAGCGCTATGAGATGGTAGAGGCGTACAACCTGGGCAGCCAGGTTCCCAACGACGAATTTCTGCGCAAGGCCGCGGAAGTCCACGCTGACGTGGTGCTGGTCTCCCAGACGGTGACGCAGAAGGATGTACACATTCAGAACCTGACCGAGCTGATCGAGCTGGCGGAAGCGGAAGGCGTCCGGGAAAAGTATATTTTCTGCTGCGGCGGCGCCCGCATCACCCATGCCCTGGCAAAAGAACTGGGCTATGACGCCGGTTTTGGCTCCGGTACCTACGCCGACGACGTGGCGACCTTCACTGCAAAGGAACTGGTACGCCGCTTGGATAAGTAATCGGCTGTTCCGACCACAAAAAAAGGCCGGGAGATTCAATCTCCCGGCCCATGTGGGATTATTCCAATGGAATGAGGAAGGGGGAACAATACTGCATACGGAACAGTAGATGATACGCAATTTTCCCATTGCGGGAGGACTCCGGGACAAGCCCGCGGGTTCGCAAGAGAAAAGGAGGTTTCGGAATGACCATTCGCGAACGATTGACAAAGAAATTCGGCATGCTGCTTTTGGTGGTTTACGCCCTGGTACCCCTGATGACTACCGTAGCCTTTGCAGCCGAGGAAGGCCAGAGCCGGTTCTATGGAACGGCATGGTCTCTGCTTCCGCCCATTGTGGCCATCGTTCTGGCCCTGATTACAAAAGAGGTATATTCCTCTCTGTTCATTGGTATTCTGGTCGGCTTTTTGATTCAGGCCGAATTTAACCCGATTAACGCGCTCACGACGCTGATCAATGACTTGGCAGGCAACATCGGCGGAAACGCTGGTATTCTGATTTTCTTGGTTGTGCTTGGCTCCATGGTAGCCCTGATGATCCGTGCCGGCGGCTCCAAGGCTTACGGCGACTGGGCCGTCGAGCATCTGAAAACCAAGAAAAGCGCCCTGTTTTCGACCTTCATTCTGGCGGCGATTCTGGGTGTGGACGACTACTTCAACAACCTGACCACGGGCAACGTCATGCGTCCCGTGACCGACAAGCACCAGATTTCCCGTGCGAAGCTGGCGTATATGTGCGACGCCACGGCGGCGCCGATCTGCATTATGATGCCGATTTCCTCTTGGGCGGCGGCCGTGACGGGCGTCATCAATAATGAGGAACTGGGCTTCCAGATTTTCGTCCGGGCGATTCCCTATAACTTCTACGCGATTCTGACCATTGTATTCATTCTGGTCATGATTATCCGCAACATCGACTTTGGTCCCATGAAGCTCCACGAGGACAATGCCGCCAAGGGCGACATTTACACCACGCCGGAGCGTCCCTTTGCCAACGCCGAGGAAATGAAGTTCAACCCCAACGGCAAAGTGATCGACCTGGTCATCCCCGTGATTTTCCTGATTGTCGGCTGCGTGGGCGGACTGATCTACGCCGGTTATCTCAACGGCGGCACGGACTTACTCACCATGTTCGCCAATACGGACGCCTTTGTCGGCCTGCCCCTCGGCTCCACCATCGCGCTGATTGTCTCTATGATTTTCTTCATGGTGCGCAAGTCCATGAAGTTCACCGAGCTGATGGACTGCCTGCCGGAAGGCTTCAAGCAGATGGTTCCGGCGATTCTGATTCTGTGCTTCGCGTGGACTATCGGCGGTGTCACGCGTTACGGCCTGGGCGCACCGGATTTCGTGGCGGGTCTTGTGGCATCCTTCGGACCGGCCCTGCGGAACATGCTGCCCGCGGTTATTTTCGTGATTGCGTGCTTCCTGGGCTTTGCGACTGGTACCTCCTGGGGCACCTTCGGCATTCTGCTGCCCATCGTGCTGGACGTGTTTACGCCTGGCGGCTTCGAGAATCTGACGGCGGAAGCGCTGAACGAGATCCCCATTCTGATGGTTGGTATTGGCGCGACTTTGGGCGGCGCGGTCTGCGGCGACCACTGTTCTCCGATTTCGGATACAACGATTATGGCGTCTTCCGGCTCGCAGTGCTACCACCTGAACCACGTAGTAACGCAAATGCCGTATGCCTTGACGGTGGCGGCGATTTCGTTTGTAAACTACGTACTGACCGGTATTCTGATTAACTTCGTACCGGAGATTGTCTGCCTGCTGATTGCCATTGCCTCGACAATTGTGACCTTGCTGGTTATTGAAAAGATCGTTGGGAGGCGGCCGTCTGCGGCAAAAGTAAAGTAACGGTTTTTTCTGGGTACTTCCGCTCCGCTCGTTTGGGCGGGGCGGAAGCCTCTTTATCCCTGTTTTTTCGTCAGGAGACGGAAGGCATTCCAGGGGCTGCCGGACCAATAGAGACGCTTTTCCGCTGCGGATACGCCGGCGAATTTGGAGAGAGCCTGGTTGTTCATCTTGAAATCATAAATCTTTTTCATGGTAAAAACCCCTTTCTTAATTTCTGATTTCAGTATAGCGCGTTTCAAGCAATTACACAAGCGAATAATTTTTATGTTATCCATGCGAAAAAGGAATGTATCATGAACACGACAAAATGTCACATTTTTCTGAAAGCGGTGGAACTGGGGAGCATCACGCGGGCGGCGGAGGAAATGGGCTACACCCAATCCGCGGTAAGCCGTTCGATTGCGGACCTGGAACGGGAATGGAACGTAACGCTGTTAACCCGCAACAAGGACGGCGTGATTCTGAGCGCCCAGGGGGAATCACTGCTGCCCCACATCCAGGCGCTGTGCAACGCCGAGCGGACACTGGAGACGCAGGTTTCAAGCCTCCACGGACTGAACCGCGGCCTTCTGCGGGTAGGCACGTTCACGAGCGTGTCGATTCACTGGCTTCCGGGAATCATGAAGGAATTCATGGACCGCTATCCAGGCATCCAGTTTGAGCTGGTCAGCAAATGGGAATTCCGGGAAGTGGAGGAGCTGGTACGCCGCGGGCATCTGGACTGCGGGTTTCTGGCCCTGCCGACGGGGGAATCACTGGAAGCGTCGTTTCTGCGGCAGGACCGGCTTTTAGCGGTGCTGCCTTGCAGCCATCCGCTGGCGGACGCGCCGTACTATCCGCTGTCTCGCTTCACGCAGGATACATTCATTCTGATACAGGAGCAATGGGACATGGAGATCACCCGCATTTTTCAGGAGGAAGGGGTGCGGCCGAATATCCGGTACACCCTCAGCGACGACTTTGCGATTCTGGCCATGGTCGAACAGGGCTTGGGGGTAAGCATTTTATCTGAGATGGTCATACGGAGCAGCAGCCGGCAGGTAGCGGCGCTGCCGCTGGAGCGCCCGCGGTTTCGGGAAATCGGTTTTGCCGTGCGGCGCGGCGAGGCGCTTCCGCCTCTGACGCAGCGTTTCCGAGATTTTGTACTGGAATGGCTCACGGCGCATCCGGCGTTTGCGGAGGGGACAAAATAAGGCAGGAAAAACGCGGCTGGTTTGAACCAACCGCGTTTTGGTATGTAAGCGCGCTCACAGAGCGACAATTCCGGAGACCATCACCGGAACGGCCAGGGAAAGGAGCACGCCGCTGGTAAAGGAATAAATGGTAATGCGTTCATGTGTCGCGCCGACAACCACCGGAAGAACGGTATCCATGGCGGCGGCCCCTGGCAGGGCAACGCATTCCACATAACCAACATATTTCGCGACGAGAGGAATTGCGAGAATCGCAAATATTTCGCGCATCACGTTTGCGAGGAAGCAGACGGCGGAAACAGGAAGGGAATAGGGAGCAAGCAAGGTCGGGGCGAGGGAGTACCAGCCAAAGCCCGCCGAAACGGCGGCGGCGTCTTTCGGCCCGAGACTCAATGCAAATCCCACCAGCGCGGCGGCGGCGATGGACCCGACGCCCACCGCCAGAGGCACAAGCAAAACCTTGAGCCCGGCGGTTTTGATATCGGAAAGGATGGTTCCCTGACGTCCCATGTCCGTGCCGACGAGGAACAGGAGCAGATACAAACCGAAATCAATGACGGTACCGCAATATTGCACAACGGCGTCAGGGACAACGAAGTAACCCGCCAGCATTCCCAGTACGACCGCGCAGACAATCCATTTGGTCAGGGAGTTATCGGCCTTTTGGGAATCGTCATGAGCGGTTTCCGCGTCCGCGCCGCTGCCGCGGGGAAGCCCGAAGCGGTCGAGCTTCAGGATGAAGCGCCGCAGGAGAGTCAGCGCAAAAACAGAGCCAATCATAGCCGCGGCGGTAATGACAAAAGCGGACAGTCCGATTTGTCCCAGGGAGGCAATCACTTCGTCGTCAGCCCCGAGCTTGACGCCCAGGGAAACAATCAGGATCATCAGCGCCGCGAGCTGGAGCCTGCCGAGCCAGGGGAGGGGGCGGTCCCGTACAGCGGGGCGGGACCCGACAAACGCGCCGACTGCAACCGCAGCGGTATAACCGATCAAGCTAACAAGAGTGCCGAGAGCGGCCTGCATAAAAATCCATCCATTCCATAAGTATTTCCAATAGTATAGCGTGTTTTAAAGAATTACACAAGCAAATGATTTTTATGTTATCCATGTAAAAAAGGAATGCACCGTAAATCCAATAAAAGGTTCCCTTGAGGCGTTACAAGGCTTTGCATAAGAACAATTCCGCAGGCTGCTCGAAACCCTGAACAGCAAGAATCAATCCTCCGCAATCCTGATAGCCTAATTTTCTGTAAAAGTGCTGCGCATCTTCATCTGTGCGCGTAGTAGTCATAATCATACCATAGCCCTGCCTGCGCATATCCGTTTCCCAATATTCCATCAACATTTTTCCAAAGCCCCTTTTTTGTGAGCATGGATCTATAAAAATCAATGTGCAGAATGGCGTATTGTCCCAGAATAAATTGTATCTCAAAATGCCTTTCGGAATACCGTCCTCCAAGAGCACATAGGCGCGTAAATCCCGGATTTTCTTATCAAATTCCGCCTCTGGTAAATGACGGTCCAAGCGGTACCAGAAATCTTGATCTAAACGTTCTGCGTAGCGAATTTGAATCATGTTCCACCTCAAGAACGATCCCCCGGCGGTCACTTCACCGCGGTTTCTTTCGATTCGTCCGGCGTTTGGGCGCCGAACGACGCTTTCAGCTTTGAGTAAAGGATATCCTGACTGGAATAGAGACTGCTGTATCCCGACAGCATATAGCTCATACCGCAGGCGAGGGCGAAATAAAGAAGGCCATCGCCGCCGAAGAGTTCCACCGCCAAAAAGATAGAAGCCAGGGGACAGTTTGTTGCGCCGCAGAAAACGGAGATCAGGCCCAGCGCGGCGGCAAAGCCGGAAGGAATCCCCAGCAGCGGCCCAACGACACACCCAAAAGTTGCGCCGACAAAAAACGACGGCACAACTTCCCCGCCCTTAAAGCCCGCGCCCAGCGTAATTGCGGTAAAGAGGAGCTTGAGCAGGAATGCCGCCGGATGAGCGGTTCCCTGTTCCACGGCAGCGGCAATGAGGTCCATACCGGCGCCATTGTAATCCGTCGTGTCCAGGAGGGCCGTCAGGAGGACCACCGCAGCGCCTCCGGCCGCAGCGCGAATCCAGGGGTTCGGGAGATTCCTGGCGAACTGGTACACGGAAAAATGGATGGTTTCACAGAAGACCACCGACAGGATCGCGCACAGCGCGGCCAGAACCGTGACAACAACGAGCATATGTGTGGAAAGCTCTGGAATCTGTACCGAAAAATGTACTGGAATAACCCCCATATGTTCCGCCACGCCCAGAGAGGTCAGGGAGGCGGCAAGACAGGGAATCAGCGCAGCATGCTGGATATTGCCGACACTGATGACGCCAATCGAAAAAACAGCGGCAGCGACGGGCGTGCCAAACAGCGCGGTAAAAAAGGCGGCCATGCCGGCCATGGTAGAGGTGCGCAAATCGGCGTCGTCCAGACGGATGAGCCTTCCGGCGTGATACCCGAGGGTACCGCCCATTTGCAGAGCCGCGCCTTCGCGTCCGGCGGAGCCGCCGAAGAGGTGGGTTAATATGGTGCCGAAAAAGATGGACGGCAAAAGAAAAAACGCCACAGGTTTTCCCTGCCGGATGGAGTCAAAAATATTGTTGGTGCCCTGGCCTTCGGTGTGGGCCAGCTTATAGAGCGCAACGATGAGCAGTCCCCCCAGCGGCAGAAGCCAGATCAGCCAGGGATATTCGCCCCGGAGGGCGGTTGCATAGTCCACGCCATGGTGGAACCAGGAGCCAAGCACCCCGCAGAGCAATCCTACCACAATGGCCAGAAGCAGCCATTTCCCAAACGCGAGCACATAAGCGACGGCCTCTTTCAGCCGGGAGCGAAGTAAGCTGGAAAACTTGTCATCCATGGGTGTAGCCTCCTCAGGAAGCCGGGTTGCCCTGGTTTCCATGCGAAATCATTCACCCATTAGTATAGAGGAATTTCCGCCGGATTACAACCGTTAAGAACTTGTTAAAATCTCAAAATTTTCGCGTTTATTTTTGGCAGCGGGAATTCCGTTTTTTGGCGATTCGGTTTTACGGGGGTGCAGGGGCGGGCCTGTGTGTCCGCCTGTCCCTTTCGACTGCCATTCCCCCTGTTAATCCGGTTTGACAGACAACGGCAATTGCGGTATACTAACCGAACAAAAAGGGGGCTTCAAAATGGAATTTACCGATTATTTTCCGGTTTGGACGCGGCTGACTCCGGAACAGCAGCGGAAGCTAACCGCAGCGGTAACAAAAAAGCAGTTCCCGAAGGGTTCCGTTGCCCACCGGGGGAGCCTGGATTGTACCGGCCTCCTGCTGGTGGAATCCGGACAGCTCCGGGTTTACATCCTCTCGGACGAGGGGCGGGAAATTACCCTCTATCGTCTCTTTGCAAGGGATATGTGTCTGTTTTCCGCGGCCTGTATGATGCGGGATATCCAGTTTGAAATTACCGTGGAGGCGGAACGGGATACCACCGCCTGGATGATTCCGCCGGAGACTTACAAGGAGCTCATGGAGGCGTCCGCCGCCGTTGCCAATTATACCAATGAAATGATGAGCAGTCGTTTTTCGGAAGTCATGTGGCTGCTGGAGCAAATCATGTGGCGGAGCTTTGACAAGCGTCTGGCGGACTTCCTCCTCCAGGAGAGCGTTCTGGAAGAAAACGCCGTGCTGAATCTCACCCATGAACGGATCGCAAACCACCTGGGTACTGCGCGGGAAGTGGTGACGCGTATGCTGCGCTATTTCCAGAGCGAAGGCATGGTAAAGCTCTCGCGCGGGAGCGTGGAGCTGACGGACCCGAAGCGTCTGGAAGCCCTGCGCGCCACATAGGGGCATTCACGGAAAAGGGACGGACGCACAGGTCCGCCCCTACGGGTTCCGTTTACAGCAAAGACAGAATGTCCGCCTTTGGTCTTGCGCCCACCGCCTGTTGGACGATCTTTCCGTTTTTGACGACCATCAGCGTAGGAATGCTCGTAATACTGAACCGGGCCGCCAGCTCCGGCTGTTCGTCGACGTTGATTTTTGCGACTTTGATGTCAGACCGTTCCCGGGCGATTTCCTCAAGCAAGGGTCCCACCATCCGGCAGGGACCGCACCATTCCGCCCAGAAATCCAGCAGCACCGTCTGGGCGCTTTGCAGAACTTCCAGTTCAAACGTTTCTTTTGTAATGTGTAAAACCGACATATCCAATTCCTCCTGATTGTTTTTTGGATGACAGCGATAGCATAACACCTCCGCCGGAAGAATACCGTGATAAAATCACCAACCATCGTAAAGCCGTTGAACGCTATATCTTGTGCCATATGGCCGGAATTCCGAGCTAATCTTGTGCATAGGTTGTGACGGAACGGCTTTCGGTCTTTTTTCGTTGTTAAAGGAATGATAAAAAGTTGTAAAATGTTTCTTTTGCAACTTCACTTGCAGGGAAGTTATGCTATAATGAACAAAAATGCAGGGAAAGGTTCCTTTGTCGAAAAGCGTCGGAAAAAATGTGACGGAGGACACAAAATTACCCTTGCAATTTATAGGAATTATGGTAAACTTGATGTGGCAGCCCTTTCGGCGGCGTTCGCCGGGAGGTATGCAGGTCCCACGTCTGCCATACAATTCGGATTACGCTCCGCATGACGGCCCAGGGAATCCTCCTTGCGCGGTCATGCGGCGAACCCCAAATGGCCGGTTATATATAACCGGCTGTGTGCGTGTTTACACGCACACAATCCCTTTGTGGAAAACTGCGCCCTCCGGCGCAATCGTTTACTGCATCCAAACTTTTTGCCGCTCCATTCCGTCTGCGAAACGGAATGGTATGAGGAGAAGGAGCGCGATGACAACTAAGGAGCTTCAAAAGCTGGGGCGTCGGGAGCTGCTTCAGCTTCTGCTGAACCAGGCAAAGGAAACCGAACGTCTGACAACCGAGCTTACAGAAACGCAGACGCAGCTGCAGGAATTAACCGATACTTATGAGCGTCTCCGGGAACGCCTGAACCGGAAGGACGAACGGATTCACGAGCTGGAGACCACCCTGGAGGAAGTACGGGAAAAGCGGGAAGTGGACCTGGAAGACGTCGGGTCCATAGCGGAAGCGGCCCTGAAGCTTCACGGGGTTTTCGACGCAGCCCAGGAAGCGGCGGATTTTTACCTGCAAAGTATCCGCTCGCTGTACCCCCTGCCGGAAGGCGCGGAAGCGCCGCCTGTGCCTGAGATTTCCCCTCGGTCTGCGGCAGCTTCCTGTAAGCGGGAGCCAGAGCCGAGGTTTGAGGCGAAATATGAGCCAAAGTTCGAGCCGGAACTGGACGTGGAATTGGAACCCGGCCTGGAGTCTTTGCCGGAGTCCCGCATGGAACGGCGTCCGCCGGAGCGGCGGGGAAAATCGCCCGGAAAACGGATCGCCGCCCCCAAAAAGGAAAAAAAGAAAATGACGCTGTTCTTTGGCTGGCAGCATGATTAGGAAGACAGGTTCTATGAAAAAGGAGAAGAAGGAGAAGCAAAGCAAGCCCTTGGAACTGCCCAGCATCGAACAGCTGGAAATGGAACTGGGCCGCGAAAAATACCGATGGCGTTTCCGCAAGGTCCTGCGCAGCACCATTTACGCACTGATTACCGTAGCCGCTGCCGCCGTGCTGGTGGCGACGCTCTGGATGCCCGTTCTGCAAATCAGCGGAAACTCCATGGCGCCCACCCTGACCGACGGGGAAGTCGTGATTTCTTTCAAGGGCGGTTCCAACTTTCAGCCCGGCGACATCGTGGCATTTTACTACGACAATAAAATTTTGGTCAAACGGGTCATTGCCGGCCCCGGCGACTGGGTGAACATTGACGAGAAAGGAACCGTTTTTATCAACGAACAGGAGCTTTATGAGCCATATCTTGCGGAAAAAGCCCTGGGCGACTGCAATATTACGTTACCTTATCAGGTACCGGAGTCAAAGCTCTTTGTGATGGGAGACCACAGAAGCGTTTCCCTGGATTCCCGCAACACGGCCCTTGGCTGCGTTGGGAATGACCAGATTGTCGGACAGCTGGTGTTCCGCATCTGGCCGCATACGATGATCGGACCTCTTTGAGAAACCTCGCGCGTATCGAATTCATCTCGTAAATCATGGGGAAGGAGAAGACAGCTGCATGGAACGCAACTTTATGACGCAGGCGAGGCATTATTTGTCCTCCCAGCAAAAACAGAAAATCGGACAGAAGATCCTGTTTTGCCTTGCGGCCGTGGTGGTGTTCGCTACGGTCTACGCGCTGATTCTTCCTGCCATCACTCTCTCCAATGAGCTGCTTTGCGGGCAGGAGGCACATAAACATACGGAGACCTGTTGGGCTATGGCCGAGGCGAAGCCACAGCCGGAGCTGATTTGTGAGTTCATGCGCGTTCCCGGGCCGGTGGTCCACACTCATAACGATTATTGCCGTGACGACGACGGAAAATTGATCTGCAGGCTTCCGGAAGTCGAGGCGCATGCTCACACGGACGATTGTTACCAGGAGCGCCGGACGCTGGTTTGTGAGGAATCGCAGGAGCTGGGACATGAACACACCAGCGGGTGTTACACCCACGTCCGCGGAGAGCTGACCTGCACCGACGAGGGCGGTCACAGTCATACGGATGCGTGCTACACGGAAACCGAAAACCGTACTCTGACCTGTACGCTCCCCGAAGAGCCGGGACACACCCACGACGACAATTGCTATGAGGAACGGAGCCATCAAACGCTGACGTGCAGCCAGGAGGAATCGGAGGACGTTCTGGACGAGGAAGGCAATCTCGTTCAGGAGGGCCATGCGCATACAGAGGACTGTTATCAGGAGGAAACGGAGTCTGTACTGGTGTGTGAGGAGTCCGCCGACGGCGGACATACCCACACGGACGACTGTTACACCGTCGAAACCGAACGGGAACTTACCTGTAGTTTGCAGGAATCCGAGAGCCATGCTCATACGGATAATTGTTACGACTGGTCCGAAGAACTGATTTGCCATGAGGAAGAACGCGCCTCCGGACATACCCACAGCGAGGAATGTTATGAGGTGGAGGAAATCCTAGTCTGCCGCGAGGAGGAAGTTATTCCCCATACGCATACCATGGAAGAATGCTTTACATTGAAGGAATCATCAGACGGCCAGGAAGAAGACGAATATATTTTGACCTGCGTCCAGCCGGAAGTACTGTCCCATGTGCATGACAGCAGCTGTGTATACCTGCCGGAGACCGTTGTGGAGGAAGACGTTCCGACGTTGACCTGCGGCATCGAGGAGCATGAACACACGGAAGCCTGTTACATGGAAGTGTATCCCGAAGATACGGTCTCTTATTATTGCGGACTGGCCGAACATGAACATACTGAAGACTGCTATTTTGAGAGCAGCGGTCTTCTGCGCTGCACGCTGGCGGTCCACCACCACGACGAATTGTGCCAGATTCCGGAGCTGTGGGAGACCACGCCGGAGGATGTGGAAGAAGTCGAGGGCGTCCAGCTGGACAACGATTTCGAGACCGCCACCGAAGACGGCTATTACCGCGTGACGTTCCACATTACCGGCTATGCGCCGGTGATTTCCGGCGGAGAAATGACGGATCCGGAGCTGCCGCCCGATGAAACGGACGGGTTCCTCCCGCCCCCGGACGACGCGGACCTGGACGACGGCGCGGATACAGACGCGATGCCCCCGGAGGACCAACCGGAGGTGGACAGCGGCCTTGCGCCCTCCCCCGGAACGCCGGAACCGACTCCGGAACCAATACAGCGGCCCTCAAAGCCCGCTGAGACGCGGCCCGCTGAGACGCCCGAAGCGCCTTTGCAGCCGCAGGACCCGGACCCTGTGCCGGAGGAAGAACCGTCCGTACCGGAGCCGGACCCTGCGCCTCCTCCGGCCCCGGAACCGGAACAGCAAGCCCCTGCCATCGTCGTACCGATGGAGCCGTTTGTGCCGGAAACCGGGCCTCTGACGCCGGATGAGGAAATTTTGAACAGTGGTCTAGCCCCTGCGCAAATGAGCTTACAGCGGCGTTTGCGTCTGCTGCTTCCCGAGGACGAGGTTTTCACGGAAGCCGAGGGCCTGGCAGACGTGCGGATCACCCTGGTGGAACAAGAGCCGGAGCCCCTCCCGGAACCGGAACCTCCAGCCTCTGAGGACGAAGAGGAAACGGCGGAAGCGGAAGTCATTCCTGAACGGGAACTCTCCTTTGTGGCGACGCTGAACGGTCAGGAACTGGATTTGTCCCAGTGCGAGATTACGGTCACGGTATCCCTGAGCGAAGAACTGGCCGCCGCGCTGAACAGCCGGGAGTCTGTGGTACAGACGCTGGACGAAATGGATGTGACGGATGAAAACGCCGTCCCCGAAGACGCCGACGCCGAATCGGAAACGCCGGAAGTCGAGACCATTCTGACGGTCCGGACCATGGACGGCGCGGGCGAGGTCGTCAACGAGGACATGGCGGAAATCAGCAGTGAGACGACCGCTTCGGAAGTGACTCTCTCCATGCGCAGCACCGACCGTCTGCGGACCCGCGTGGATGAAAAATGGGATACGGTGTTTCCCACCTACAACGTGGAATATTACGCGTATCTGGACCGGCCGGTTGAGGCGAAAAGCGTTACCGTAAATGGCAACATTGCGAAGTCGAATGAGAATGGCGCGGATGTGCTCCCGTTCATTGACACCACAGGCGGCATACTGCCGCAAAATACCAAGACACAGCCAACCAAGTATTTTGAACTGAAACCCAGCGGCGGCGGATTTGAAATCGCTTTTGACAGCTCCAAGCCGACACAGATTTACCGTACGATTGAAAACCGGCGGTACAGTTCCAGTGCGGGCCTGAAGACCAGCGATTTGGATGCCGCCAAACGCAAGGACAACGCAGGGCTTCAGGATAACCATTATAATCTGGTGGAGCTGTGGGTTTTGGAGCCGGGTGTTGAGGATAAAGACTTCGACAGCCCCAACTGGACCAAGTACACCTCGGACGAGAGGAAGAAAGACGTTCCCGGCTACGTGTATGTGTCCAATCTGGAGGACCTGAAATACAGCAACTACTCCGCGGACACAGCGGAACCGCCCGCTGAAATGCCGGCCCCCTCCGGCGAGACCGGCGAACCCGCCGAAACTCCAAATGAGGTCTGTATCACGATCCGGAAGGGAATGACGCTGCGGCTGGTGTACAACCCGGACACGGGCAAGCACACAAACCCCACAAACTTCTATGATTATGACATCAGTGACGGCTTTATCTATGGGTCCAACGATGCAAGCCCCGGCAACCGGATTGCCCGCGACGGGGCGCAAAAACCGTACTTTATGAACACACAAAAGTACGGCATCAACGATGATGATAACTATTTGAAAAACGGCGACCCAAAGTTTGCGTTCGGCAACATGAACGCGGGCACCAACTACGGCGAAGTGGAGTGGAACGGCAACAAGCCGAACCGGGGCAATCATGCCGTAACCGGCGCGCCGCCGGGCACCGGCCGGGGCTGTACTTTCGGGCTGGTTCCGCAAACCGGCGGCATTACGTCCACCGGCGGCCTGAAATTCATCAGCGGCATTGACGGACCGGATCTGTTCGGCAGCGGCGCGGCCAAAGGCAAAACATTCTACCCGGGCGGTTTGGATTTTTCGCGCAAGGGCGACACTTATACGCTCACAAATGTAAGCGGTCAAGGCTTGAGCGCGTCAAACCTGCATATCCTTGGACATACTGGCGGATATCAGCATATTTTCTCAAATAATTTCTGGCCCCTGGACGCCGCCCCGAGCTTCGGCGCGGATGGCCATGACGCCAAGTTTGGTACCGAAAAGTATGGGGACCCGAAGCAGGTAAAGGCCATTGACAGCGATTCGGGTTACGGAATGCCCACTAGCGACGATTGGGTGGACCACAATGCCTATTTCGGCATGAAGTTCAGCGTAGACTTCCAGATCCCGGCGGAGTATGTCGGGCCGCTGGAGTACTTCTTCTACGGCGACGACGATATGTGGGTGTATCTGATGGATTCGAGAGGCACCGAAAGCAGCCGGTTAGTGTGTGACCTTGGCGGCGTACACAGTTCCGTGGGCCAGTACGTAAACCTGTGGGACTACATCAATCAGGATGAAGTGAAGAACTCCAAGAACGGCAAGAGTTACCGTCTGGTGTTCTTCTACACCGAGCGCGGTGCGTCCGGCTCCACGTGCTGGATGCAGTACACCCTGCCGAACATTTCCATTGTGCCGACGGACCCGCCTCCTCCCTCCTGGGAAAAGGAAGCGCTGCGGATAGAGAAACAGGTGGAAGGCGATGTCAGCCATCTGGACGCAGAGCAGAAGTACGAATTTTCCATCACGCTGAACGGCACGGACCAATATTTAGGTCATGTATATGACAAGGACGGCAACCAGGTCGGTGAACCGATCACGATTTCCCCCAAAACGGAGACGCCGTTCTTCCTGCGTGCCGGGGATTACCTGAAAGTTCTGGAACTGAAAGAAAACACCGGCTACGTGGTAAAGGAAATATCCAAGCTGGCGAACTGTCATGTCAGCGTGACGGTAACGGACGCGAAAGGGCAGACCCACGCGAGTGAGGACAAGAACACCGCGGACGGAATCGAGGGCGGCGTGGTGGTGTTTACCAACGCGTTCTACTTCGAGCTGCCGGAGACCGGCGGACCCGGAATTCCCTGGCATACTTTAGGCGGAGGGCTGCTGATGGCGGCGGGCTGCCTTTGGTATCGAAAAAAACCCAATGGAGAGGGGGCGGTAGATTGCAAATGAAGCGGCCCCCTCGCAAACGAAGCAAGAAATCAGGAAGGAATTGAAAGGAGATCAAACAAACAATGAAGCAAATGAAGAAACTGGCCGGGCTGGTCCTGGCGCTGGTCATGCTGGTGGCCCTGGCGGTTCCCGCGATGGCAACCACTACATTCGTCAAAGGCGATGACGTGCCGGATTCCAGCGTAATCACTACTTATCAGATTTTCAAGGGAACCTCCGCGGATAACGGCAAGAGCCTTGCAGACATCCAGTGGGGCGCAAACCTGACCAAGCCGGATGATTTCATTACGGCACTGAAAGCGACTGGCATTACGGAGTTCCAGAAGCTGCACCTCAAGGGTGACGTGATTGGAACGACGGAAGACGGCAACAATGTTGTTGCTACCGAGAGCAGCACGGCTGAGGAAGTGGCAAAGGCCATTAACGCGGCGCTTCCTCTGGGCACTGACAACCTGACAAAGATTGCTGAAGCGGCGTTCAAGGGTGTCAGCGGCGACGGTGCGGCTCTGGGAACCGAGGTTGAAGACGGCTGGTATTTGATCCGCAACCGCGACACCAAGGGCGACGACGATTCGAGCAATGATACCAATACCTTCACCCTGCAGCAGGTCACAGGGTCCAGCGCAGAAAACACGACCATCAACCCCAAGCAGGACGCTCCCGGCCTGACGAAGAAGATCGTGAAGGGCGAAGACAGAGTTGACCAGACCGACGCCGCTTTTGGCGAGACAGTTAACTTTGAACTGACTGCAAACCTGCCCAGCAATTTCAATTCGGAATCCGTTGTCAGCTATACCATGACCTTCCACGACCAGCAGGAGGCGGGCCTGACCCTCATTGACGAGAGCATCAAACTGACCGCTAATGGTACGGAGCTGACCAAGGGCGTTGACTACACAGTTGAAATCCCCGGCGCAGACGGTCATACCTTTGATGTCAAGCTGATTGCCAAGGGCGACAACGTGAGTGCGGCAGTGAAGGCCCTGGGCCTCACAAACGGCAACCCAATTGTTGTCAGCTATTCCGCTGCGCTGAATGAAAACGCCAACACCGGCACGACCGGCAACAAGAACACAGCGAAACTGACCTATACGGAAAACAACACCCCCAAGGATACCCCGGAAGATACGGTTATCGTGTTTACCTTTAATGGCATTGTGAACAAGGTGGACCCCGAAGGTAATCCCCTGGATGGTGCAGAATTCGAGCTGGTGAAGGTAGAGGACGACGGAACAAAATCCGAGCCGATTAAGGTCACGCTGAACGATGCGAAAACAAGTTTTACCTTTGCCGGCCTGAAAGCGGGCAAATATATGCTGACCGAGACTGAAGCGCCCAAAGGTTACAACAAGCTGGAAAAGCCCATCTATTTCGTGATTGAATACGGCGCGACGAACGAAGAGCTTCCCGTCCTGAACAAGCTGGAAGCCTATCAGACCGATGAGAACTGGAAAAAGGTTGAGTCGAACCCCACTGCCGAATTTACCGGCACGCTGAATCCGGATAACTCCAATGTCAGCACGGATATCGTGAACGGCGAAGGCATTGTCCTGCCCAGCACCGGCGGTATCGGCACGACGATTTTCTACGTTGTGGGCGGCGTGCTGGTGGCCGCGGCGGCCATCCTGCTGATTACCAAGCGCCGGATGAACCTGAACGAAGATTGATGCAATCCCCCCAGCCTCCGCGTCCCGCAAGGGGCGCGGAGGCGGGAAGTGAGCCGTTATGAAAAAACACCTGTCCAGCCTCCTCCTCCTGCTCACGCTCCTGGCGGGACTCGCCATCCTGCTCTATCCCACGGCCAGCGACTACTGGAATTCCTTCCACCAGTCCCGGGCCATCGCCAGCTACGCCGAGAGCGTGTCCAATCTGACGGCGGTGGACTATGAGCGTCTGTGGCTGGATGCGGGCGCGTACAACCAGGACCTGCTGAAAAATCCGGTCCCCCTCCTATTCGACGAGGCCGACCGGGAATGGTATGAATCTCTGCTCAACGTCTCCGGAAACGGGATTATGGGCTATATTGAAATCCCCAAAATCAACGTCTCCCTCCCAATTTACCACGGAACGGAAGAATCCGTGCTGCAAATCGCCGTGGGACATATTGAAGGGACCTCCCTGCCCGTGGGGGGCGCGTCGACCCACTGCGTTCTCTCCGGACACCGCGGACTCCCCAGTGCCACCCTTTTTTCCAACCTCGACCAGCTGAACGAGGGGGACGTCTTCCTCCTCCGCATTCTGGACGAAACCCTCACTTATGAAGTGGATCAAATCCACATCGTTCTCCCCCAGGAGTCCGACGACCTGACCATCGTAAGCAGCCGGGACCTCTGCACCCTGGTGACTTGTACTCCTTACGGCATCAACAGTCACCGGCTTCTGGTCCGGGGGACCCGGATTGAAAATCAAGAATCGGCCTCGTCGGCCAAAATCACTGCGGAAGCCATCCGGATTGACCCGGTACTGGTGGCGCCCGTGGCGGCGGTGCCGATGCTGCTGGTTCTGCTGGTATTGCTGGCCGCTCCCGGCGGACGGCGTAAACCGAAGAAGCATGTGAAACCGAAAAAATAACCTGGACGCCTCCGTTTTCCGGAGCGTCAGAAAGGCGGGTGTGTTTGGTATGATAACTGCAAAACGGTTCCTGCGGCGGGTATCGGCGGCTGTGGTATGCATGGCGCTTTGTGTTCTGTGCCTGCCCTCCAACGCCCGCGCTTACGGGCCGATTGAATCCCGTACCTGCTCCCTTACCGTTGACCACCTGCGGGGCCATACGGAAGCCCGCTTCCGGCTGTACCGCGTGGCGGAGGTGTCGGCGGATGTGGAGTTTACCGCAACGCGGGACTTCCGGGAGTATCAAAACCGGCTCAACGGGCAGACCTCCGCGGGCTGGCGCAGTCTGGCCCGGCAGATGGGTACGGATGTGATGTATTACAATACACCGTACCTGGAACGGGGGACCCTGAACGCCAATGGCCGGCTGATCTTTTCCGGGCTGTCTACGGGACTCTATCTGGTGGTCGGCGAACGGTATCAGCATGGCGGTACGTTCTATGAGCCAATGCCCTTTTTGATCTGCCTGCCGAACTGGGAAAAACCTTCCGAAAATGCCGCGGGACGCTGGAATTATGATGTAATCGTCCGACCAAAGTACAGCATTTCTGAAGAGGAAACCGTCATGCGGCGGGTTTTGAAAATCTGGGATGATCGGGGACATACCAAGGAACGGCCCAGAGAAGTGACGGTTGATTTGCTGCGGGACGGCGTGGTTTGGGACACTGTGACCCTTACCGAACGGAACAGTTGGCGGTACGTCTGGGAAGATCTCGACAACCGCTATACCTGGACCATTCGGGAACGGACCGTCTCCGGCTACTGGCCGACGTATGGCTTTGAAGGAGTCACCTTTACCATTACCAACACATATGATACTCCGCCGGGTACCCCAAACCGGCCCGGAAGTCCGGGGAATCCGGGAAATCCCAGCGATCCCCGCAACCCCCGAAACCCGCCCTCCGACAGTACGGAACTCGATGACCCGGATGTTCCTCTTGCGCCCCCGCCGGATACGGAACTCGATGACCCCAATGTTCCTCTTGCGCCTCCGCCGGATGAGGTGGAGCTGGATGACCCTGATATCCCCCTGGAAGATTTGCCCCATACCGGTCAGCTCTGGTGGCCGGTGCCGCTGATGGCTTTGGGCGGGATATTCCTCTTCCTCCTGGGCTGGATTCGGAACCGGAGGGAGGAAGCCAATGCGGAATAAACGCGGCGTTTTTTGTATGGCAGGCGGTCTCGCACTGCTGCTGGCCGCCTTGTGCCTCACTGGCTACAACCTTTGGGATGAAAGCCGTGCCGCCGGCGCGGTAAAAGGAGCCATGCAAATTCTGGAGGTCGAAACCCCTGTGCTGGAAGAACTCGATCTCCCGGAGGAAATGATTCCTGATTACCTCCTGAACCCCTGGATGCCAATGCCGGTGAAGGAAATTGACGGACATGAATATGTTGGCTCCATTGACATTCCGGCAATTGAAATCAGCCTGCCGGTTTTGAGCGAGTGGAGTTATCCGAACCTGAAAATCTCCCCGTGCCGCTATGCCGGGTCGGTTTACCTGAACAGTATGGTAATTGCTGCACACAACTACAAACAGCATTTCGGCGGACTGAAAAACCTCGAAACTGGTGACGCGGTTACGTTTACCGATGTAGATGGCAATGTGTTCCGCTATATCGTTTCGGAAGTGGGACAGCTGGACCCGACAAAGCCAATTACCCTATGGGAAGGTGAATGGGATCTTACCTTATTCACCTGCACACTGGGCGGACAATACCGCGTGACGGTACGGTGCGTCCGGGCCGAGGACGCGCCGATCTGAATCGGTCCGAGAAAGGAGCCTTTCCTGTGAAAAACTTATCGAAAATACTGATCTGTCTGCTGGCAGTTTGTCTGCTGGCTGGATGCGCCAAAACGGCTACGGACGAAGAAGCCTTCCGGGCCGCATTTGCCGCGGGTGGGGAAACGCTCCAGAATATGCCGGAAGACGTCGGAACCTCTGATGCGGCCGCGCCCCCGGATGATGGCGAAATCGTAATGGAAGACGAAGAAGTTCCCCTGGCCGCTG
>CANDBG010000002.1 GCA_947382875.1 uncultured Oscillibacter sp.
AGTGACAGACGCGCAGCGGGTGTCACTTTCTGGCGGGGGTGCGGGGGTTTGGGGGCGCAGCCCCCATCGCGTCCGAAGGACGCAACAGCCCCCGGCAGGGCGCACGACACCGGGACGGTGTATAAGTGCGCCCTTGGACTTACGCACTCCCCCCGTCCTCGGTTTTCCGGGCCTCGTCCAGCGCCGCCGATGCTCCCGGCAGACGGGAAAGAGCGATAAGAAACGCCTTGACTTCCTCGCCCTCCATCCCCACCACGGCGGGGAAAACGGCCTCCAAAATGGCCCCTCGGCCAATCAGCCGGTGCGTTCTGGCCCGGTGTTCCTCAGTGCGCTTTTTGTTCAGCAAAATCTTTTGGCGGTTCTGATATTGGCTAATTTTCTTTTCGATTTCCTGTTCCTCTTGGGTCTTGTCCATAGCTTCATTCCTCCTTTTCCAGCCAGCCATTTTTGGCGAAAATCTTCTGCAATTTTTTGAGTGCGCCGGTCACGCTGTCACAGGCGCAACTTCCGCTGATGCCCTCGTCCGCTGCAATCTCCCGGAATTTTTTCTTCAAGGCATACCGGGCATGGAGCCGCCGCGCCTGGGTTTCCGACAACTGGGAAAGAGCCTCGGCCAGTTTCGCCAAAAGTTCCTCATACTCGGCTTGCTCCGCTGCTTGGAGCAACACTTCTTCCGCAGAGGGAACAAGGGACGCAACGTGATTTTCAATGCCGATGCTGGCATCCAGCGAGAGAACACCGTAGTAGGTTTTTCTGCTGTCCTCCCTGCGCCCCTCGCGCTGGCCCAACACAAGGGCCTCCGCAACCTCGTCCGGCACTTCCAGAAAGGTGTCCTTGGGGTAGAGGGGATAATAGAACTTCCGCAAATTGATGACCGTCATGCTGTCCTCACTTTCCCTGGGGGTGGTCTGCGTAGTAGCGGCGGAGATTGCACAGACCGCGCCGGATAGACAGACAAACTTTGCTGTTATGAACGTGTTCCCGGTCGGCGATCTGCTGCTGGGTCAGTCCGCCCAGGTAGTAGGCGCGGATGCGGCGGGCTTGGGTGGGGGTGGCGTAGGCAAGGGCCTCCTGCAAGGCAGCGGCCAGCCGGTCACGCTCCGCCTGTTCCTCCGCCAGCATGACAAGCTGCTCCGGGGACGGACTGTGTTCCAGCGCGTAGTTCTCCACCCAGTCGAAAGCGTCCAGCGAGTAGTAGGCCCGGTGGTAACGCTTGCGGCGTTCGTAGTTCCGCATTTCCCTGACGGACTGGCACAGCACGTCAAAGACTTCCTCGCTGACCTCCACCAGCTTGTCCTGCTGGTAGTGCGGGTAATGGAGCCGCAGATTGATTACTTTCATGTTGACCTCCTAAATGACAGGAGGGACAAGCAGCCGAAACCGCTTGTCCCTCCCGGTGATGGAGCAATGCCCCTCACCTTATAGCCCACTTAGGGGGCCTGTCGTACACCCTATTTCCAGAGTTTCCAGAAAATATTTTTGACGGCATTGATGGACTTCCCAACTGCGCTTTTCGTACAGCCGCAAATCTCGGCAATCTCCGCATAGCTGAAATCGTACAGCGCATGGAGCAAGAACCGCTCCCGCTGGGTGTCGGTACAGAGTTCCAACACCGTCAGAATTTCGTCCAGTGTTTCCCGCTGGCAGACCAGCTCTTCCGGGGTGGCGCAGTAGGGCAAACGGCCCTCGGCGGCGATTATGTACTCGTCACATTCGCGGCCATCCCAATACCGCTGACGCTCCCGGTAGAGTTTCCGATTGTTCCGCTTGGCCTGTTCCAGATAGTCAGCAACCTCGGCGCTGACCTCAACAGAAACAAACCGCCCGTTGATTTTGATGGTAATTTCCATCGTCCTTTCCTCCGTTCAGATTTTTGGGGGCTGAACGGAGAGGGTGGGGAACGGCAGCGGGGCCGGTATCGCTGGCCCGGATATATAAAAGCACCCGAACGATGCAAGACCATTCGGGCGCGAGGTGTGACAGTATGAGCTGACTGATAACGACTATTTTTGCAAGTTTGGGTAGAGGTTGCCGCTACGAAAGTCAAGCTTTTTTTGACCGGTCAACCTCAATCCAGTGTTTATATTTCAACTGCATGGCGACATCCTCCTATATGCCGTCCACTGGCTATGAAAAAGCGGCGGCTTTGAAAATCAAAACCACCGCAAAAATATGAGGATTAGGGAACAGAACATAAATCTGCCCAGTAGCGGTTTTTCTTTTCTGCTGGACAAATTATGTGGGTAATGGAGCGCGATCGCTTATGACGTACAGCTATCAGTCCTTTATTTTGTCATTAGATGGTGGTAAACTATGCTAACATCACGGCCATATCCGCATCTGGCGTGCTGATCGGAGCGATATGATACTGTTCTATGAGGAATTTCAATACATTCGGAGAGATAAACGCAGGCAGAGAGGGACCAAGCCGGATGTTATGAATGCCCAAGTGCAGGAGCGTCAGCAAGATACAGACCGCTTTCTGTTCGTACCAGGAAAGAACGATTGATAACGGCAGTTCATTTACTCCACACTGGAACGCCTCTGAGAGAGCCAAAGCGACCTTGATCGCACTGTATGCATCATTACACTGGCCCATATCCATAATGCGAGGCAAACCATTGATTGTTCCAAGATTAAGATCGTTAAAACGGTATTTGCCACAGGCGAGGGTCAGTACAATACTGTCCGCAGGCGTCTGTTTCACAAATTCTGTGTAATAATTGCGTCCCGGCTTAGCACCATCACAGCCGCCTACCAGAAAGAAATGTTTGATTGCTCCCGCTCTAACCGCCTCAACCACTTGCCCGGCAACAGACAGAACCGTATGATGGGCAAAACCTGTCATTACTTTTTCCCCACCATTTATGCCGGTGAATGTTGTATCTTCCTGATAACCGCCCAGCTCAAGCGCCTTTTTAATAACAGCCGAAAAATCCTTTTCCTCTCCGATATGGACCAGTTCCGGATAACTCACAGCGGCAGTCGTAAAAACGCGGTCAGCGTAGCTTTTCTTTGGCGGCATCAGACAGTTTGTGGTAAAGAGAATCGGAGCGGGAATATCCGAAAACTCTTTCTGCTGGTTTTGCCATGCCGTTCCAAAGTTTCCTTTGAGATGGGAATACTTTTTCAGTTCCGGATAACCATGCGCCGGGAGCATTTCCCCGTGGGTGTAAATATTGATCCCCTTGCCCTCGGTTTGCTCCAAAAGCTGTTTCAGGTCATAAAGGTCATGGCCGGAAATGACGATAAACGGACCTTTTTCAACGGTCAGGCTTACTTCGGTAGGTACGGGATTTCCGTATGTTTCCGTATTTGCTCTATCAAGTAAAGCCATACACGCCAAGTTGACCTTTCCGACCTCCATTACAACGGGAAGCAGTTCCTCCATTCCCCAGTCCTCCATACCAATAGCAAAGAGGGCTTTATAGAAAAACTTGTTAACGTCCTGATCCGCATATCCCAGCACGGCGGCGTGATAAGCGTAAGCGGCCATACCGCGGATGCCAAACAGGATCAGAGATTTCAAAGAGCGTACATCCTCGTTTGCGGTCCAAAGCCTCCGCATATCGTAATCGCCGTTTTTCCCACAGGCCGTGTCACACTCATAGCAGAGGGGGATCAGGCTTTTCTTTTCCCCCTCCACACGTTGAATGAGCAGGTTAAGAGAATCACTATCGAAGTTTACATTGGTAATCGTGGCAAAGAGGCCCTCCAGCACCACGCGGTCCATAGTAGCGGAGGCACGGTCCTCGTTCCCTTCAACCGCTCTGGCAAGCCCAATCAGTGCGCCGGTAAGGCGGTCCTGAAGTTCAGCTATGTCCGCTTTTTTCCCACACACACCAGCGGCACCCATACATCCTTGACAGCCAGCTGTCTGCTCACACTGAAAGCAAAACATTTTGTTTTCCATTGAGAAATCCTCCCTGTTATTCCAAAATTTTTCCGTCCATAGAAATTGTGACCACGTTCCATGGGATAAATTTTTCGCTCGTTTGCAAAGCTTTTTTCGCCGCATTTTCGATTCCGCCGCAGCAAGGGACTTCCATACGGACGATTGTCACACTTTTCACATCGTTATTGGCGATGATTTGCGTCAGCTTTTCAGTGTAATCCACATCGTCTAATTTCGGACAGCCAATCAACGTAATGTGTCCGCGAATAAAGTCCCTGTGAAAGCTACCATAGGCGTAAGCTGTGCAGTCAGCGGCAATCAGAAGTTTTGCGCCGTCGAAATATGGAGCATTTACCGGAACCAGCTTGATCTGCACCGGCCACTGCACAAGTTGGCTCTCTCCGGGAACGGCTGTGCTGGGGGCGGGATTTGATCCCCGTTTGAACGTGTTCATCCGCGACCCGGGACACCCCGCAGCCGGTGCATGGATAGAAGATTTTCCCTTTGCTGCGAGAACAGCAGCTTCATCGTATGCGGGGGCGTCCCTTTCCTCAAAGGTAATCGCGCCTGTAGGACAGGCGGGCAAGCAATCGCCCAAGCCATCGCAGTAATCCTCGCGGGCGAGTTTTGCCTTGCCATTAACCATTTCAATGGCACCCTCATGACAGGCAGAAGCGCAGGCTCCGCAGCCGTTGCATTTCTCATCGTTGATTTTGATTATTTTTCGAATCATATTGGTTCCTCCAATTCAACCGTCTTAAAAATATGAAATATTTTGTTGACTTTCTGGTTACAGCATAATAGAATAGCAGAAAAATGTATGTTGAAATTTCAACAAAAGGAGACTTTATGACACATCATTTTAATGTGCTGAAAGAATGTCCGCTATTTCGTGGCATTTCAGAGCACGACCTCTATGTGATGCTTGACTGCCTTCATGCAAAAGTAACCTGTTTTGATAAAGGGGAAACGGTTATTGCAGAGGGTTCTCCCGCCCGATTTGTTGGAATTGTTCTTTCTGGGTCTGTCCATATCATTCAAGATGATTATTTTGGAAACAGAAGTATCGTTGCGCAAATAGGGCCAGCAGAACTGTTCGGCGAATCATTTGCTTGTGCTGGAGCCACATCAATACCTGTGAGTGCAGTGGCATCTAAACATACGGAAGTAATGTTGGTTGATTGTACAAAAATTACGCATTCATGTAGCAAAGCTTGCTTATTTCACCATCAAATGATATATAATCTGCTAAAAATCGTTGCGCAAAAAAACCTTGTATTTCATCAAAAGGTCGAAATCACATCACATCGTACAACGAGAGCAAAACTCCTTGCTTTTCTTTCTTTACAAGCGAAGGAAAAACAAAGTGATAGCTTTGAGATTTCCTATGACCGGCAGGAACTTGCAGATTTTCTTGGTGTTGAGAGAAGCGGCTTGTCTGCTGAAATTGGAAAATTGTGCAGAGAGGGGATTATCCAAACAGAACGCAAGAAATTCAAGCTTATGAAGGACATTGAATATTAAGAACCTTCCTTTATGAAGTGTGGATTATCGCAAACAAAAGTTGCGGAGATTTGCATTTTCTACCAATCTCCGCAACACCCAAATAGCGTCAAGACCACCCTAAGTATAGACCAATTCAAAATCCATGATAATGTCCTTTCTGTGTGGTACTCATGCGTTGTAAAGGACTGGGAATAGCGAGGCGGCTGTCCTCTGGTGTTGGTTTGCTACTCTACGACACATAAGCATTATCACAGCAATTATCGCACTCTTTTCTTTAAGCGCCTGCAAGAAAACTTTGACATTCGATGATATAAGTTACCTAGAGACTTCAAATGGTGAGTACACAATTAACTCAATTGATGGTGAAACATTCATTCTTCACGGCGGCAGAAAAAGTCAGCATGTACCAGGCGTTGGAAACGTGTTCTATTCTTCAGAGAAAACTACATATAACTATACGTTGGAAGATAATAATGTTATAGTTGTTGATGGGAAAGAGTACACTTATGAAATAAATTCAAAGAGTGAGTCTATTTCTTTTTCTCCATCATTTTTAGGCATTGCTAGTAGATTTGATTGCTCATTAGGATAAAGGAGGATTATTATGGATGAAAAAGTGATTATCAAAGGAACACTAAAAGATTCAAAATTGTTTTGTATGTTATTGCCCGTTTTAGGACTGCTCGTTACTGTTATCTATGATTTTTCAGTAGCGAACCACTATCGCGGTGAAACTGACTTTTCCTACGCCTTTGGCCTTGGAAACGGGGCAAACTTAGCCCTGTATCCGATGATTCTCATACTTGCCATTATTGGATTTGTTTTTTACAAGAGATGGTCTAAAGTTCAGATTACCGTTACTAATAAAAGAGTGTATGGAAATGACGCAACAGCTAAACGTGTTGATTTACCGCTGGATTCTATCACCGCAGTCGCAACCAGCCCATTCAGTGGCTTAGCTGTAACGACCGCTTCTGGCG
The DNA here is from genome assembly GCA_947382875.1 of uncultured Oscillibacter sp. GTDB lineage: Bacteria > Bacillota > Clostridia > Oscillospirales > Oscillospiraceae > Oscillibacter. The sequence goes on from CANDBG010000002.1 coordinate 6,382, forward strand.
CAATCAAATTTGTTATGCTGAAAAATCGTGATGAATTGCATGAAGAAATCAGCAAACTTTTGATTGGTCGACAGGAAAGGTCTACTACTATAAAGCAGGAAATTCCGCAAAGCGCCGCCGATGAATTGAAGAAGTACAAAGATTTACTGGACAGCGGGGCTATCACGCAGGAGGAATTTGACGCAAAGAAAAAGCAACTGCTGGGCGTGTAATTCCTGCCAAAAGGGGCGGCACATCATGTGCCGCCCCTCTGCGTGTCCTCGATATTCAACAGTGTCCCTCGGTCGCGTCCTCAATCGCGCCCTCGCGCCAGTCAATGTCCGCGTCCCGTTCCAGTTCGTTACGGAGACTTTCCGCCTCCATGTGAAGCTCATAGTCGGACAGCTTATTGAGTTCAGCCCATTTTTCTTCCAAATCCGCCTCCGCAATATCCTCATAGTGGCTCATAATGAAGTTGATAGTGTCCGCTCTGTCAAAAGCCATGCAAAATGCTCCTTTCAAATTTGATAAGTGTATTTCAAAAAGCGGATTGCTCTCTGATACTGATTAACCGACCTTGCGAAATACTTTCTCGGCGGGATTGCCCTCAACGGGAGCTTTATCCTCGGCGGGGGTTCTGCTCTCTGCGTCCCCGTCCTTTTCAGGGGCAGAGGGGGCGGCAACGGGGAGAACGTACAGTTTACCGTCAGTGATAGCGGGGAGCTTGCCATAGTCAGGGAACTGCTTCATAAACCAGCCCTTGGTAAACAGATAGGGATTCTTCTGCTCGGCGGCAATCGCCTTGACCTTCTCAAAGGTGACAATCAGCTCGGCGGCGTTCTCATGCAGATTGATGTACCGCTCCATGCGGTCATAGGTCAGGCCCTTGGAGGCGTTAGCCTTGGAGGGGGAGCGGTGGGTTCTGTGGACAATCTTCATGCCTGGATAGGCCGCTTGGAGTTTGGACAGGGTTTCAAATTCCTGGGTATTGGGGGTGCTGGCGGCAAGGGCAAAGCTCTTGCTGATGGTGATGGTGTTAGCGGTGAAGTTGATTTTGTAGTTGTTCATGTTCTGCACTCCTTTCAAAATTAAGCGGCTTCGTTCTTGCCGTACTGCGGGTACTTTTTGAGGAACCACGCTTTGACCTTGGGATAACTGGGGGACTTCTTTTCTGCGGGGGTGTGGTATTCCTTAATGGCCTCAAAGGCTTTCAAGCCCTCGGTGCTGTCCTCCTGCTCTTTGATGTACCGCTCCATCTCCGCCAACGTCAGGCCCTTGTAGTTGACCTTGCTGGCGGGGACAGCGGCAGTCCTGCGCTGGATGAGGTAGTCGGGAAAATCCTTGTGGAACTTGGTCAACTCACGGTATTCCCTGGTGGAAATGTCGGCGGCGCGTGCGGCAAACGCCCTGGTGATGGTGATGGTCTGCGCTTCGTGATTGATGATGTACCCGTTTTTCATAGTGTCGTTCTCCTTTTTATTTTGAATATGATTTTTCAAGAAGTTTGTGTCTCTTGCTCTTTCTGGATTTATTATAACATGGCGGCAGAAAATACTTGTGCTTTAACTGGAACATGTGATATAATGGAGAAAAGAAAAAAGCAGACCTCGAAAAGTCTGCAAATTTCCAGCGGAAAGCGGCGATTTTTAGAAAGTTTTTGTTGTTTTCTCGTTCGGCGGCTCTGAAACTTGTAAAATCACGTTGCTTTCTGCTTGCTTTTACCGTCAAAGACGAACGAACTTCTAAAATCTGCTTGATTTGTGCGAAAAATCCGTGATTAGGCGTGAAAAACGCTTGATTATAGGGCAAAAAACTGAATATCCACATGTGGCAAATTTCCACTGGCGGCGGAGGAAAACTATCCACAAAAACTACCACAACGGGGCGGCGGAGGGTGGAAAAAGAAGGGAACAGGTTTCCCTGTTCCCCTCTGAAAAGTGCTCAAAAAGTGCTGAACTTTCGTTGATTTGCTTACTTGAAGTACCGCTCCAGCAGGCCCTTGAACGCCTTCCCATGCCGGGCCTCGTCCCGGGCCATTTCATGAACAGTATCATGGATCGCATCCAGGTTGTACTGCTTCGCCAGCTTCGCAAGAGCAAACTTGCCAGCGGTCGCGCCGTTCTCGGCTTCGACGCGCATTTCCAGATTTTTCTTGGTGCTGGTGGTCACTACGTCGCCCAGCAGCTCCGCAAACTTCGCCGCGTGCTCGGCTTCCTCGTAGGCGGCCTTTTCCCAGTACATACCAATTTCGGGATAGCCCTCACGGAAGGCCACGCGCGCCATTGCCAGATACATACCGACTTCGGTGCACTCGCCGGAGAAATTGGCGTTCAGGCCGTCCAGGATTTCCTTCTGAGCCTCGGCGGGAACATCCGCGCCGAAGGTCTTGCCTACGCCAAGCACGTGCTCGGCGGCCCAGGTCATATCACTCTTCTGCTCGGTAAACTTCGCGCCGGGTACGCCGCACTGGGGGCACTTCTCAGGAGCCGTATCACCTTCATGTACATAGCCGCAAACCGGGCAAACCCATTTCTTCATAATTTGTATCCTCCTCAAAATTTGAAATTATTCAGAATCGTGTCCTCTTAGGACAGTAACGAAAGTATAACAGGAGAACAGCTTGTTCGCCAGTTGCAAACGCAACAGTTTTGCCGTTTTTCGCAGATTTCACGATTTGTTCAAATATTTTTCGTCCTCTGACGGAACATCAATTCCGCAGACTGTGGAGCGGCGCGGGAATTCGTCCGCCTCGAGCGATGAAAGCGGCGGCGCTTTCCGGGTGGACCGGCATCACCGGCGCACTGCCCAGCAGTCCGCCCAGCTCAATGGTATCCCCGACGGTCTTGCCCGGCGCGGGCAGAAGCCGGACGGCAGTCGTTTTGTTATTCACCATGCCAATTGCCGCCTCATCCGCGATAATCGCGGCAATGGTCTCCGCGGGGGTGTCTCCAGGAACCGCGATCATGTCCAGACCCACAGAGCAGACACAGGTCATGGCTTCCAGCTTGTCCAGACAAAGAGTTCCGCCGCGGGCGGCGGCAATCATGCCCTCGTCTTCGCTGACGGGAATAAACGCGCCCGAAAGTCCGCCCACGGAAGACGACGCCATCACACCGCCTTTTTTTACCGCGTCGTTCAGCAGGGCCAGAGCCGCCGTGGTGCCGTGGGTTCCGCAGACTTCAACGCCCAGCTCCTCCAAGATCCGCGCCACGCTGTCGCCCACGGCGGGGGTGGGCGCAAGACTCAAATCAACAATTCCAAAGGGCGTATCCAGACGGCGGCTGGCCTCCTGGGCCACCAGCTGACCCATACGCGTCACCCGAAAGGCGGTTTTCTTGATGGTCTCGGCGGCGACATCCAGGGACTGTCCCTTGACCGCCTGCAAAGCGTGATGCACCACGCCAGGGCCGGACACGCCTACGTTAATGACCCGTTCCGCCTCGCCGGGACCGTGGAACGCGCCGGCCATAAAGGGGTTATCCTCCACGGCGTTGCAGAAAATCACCAGCTTTGCACAGCCCAGGCCGTCGCGGTCAGCAGTTGCGGCGGCGGTGTCCTTGACCGCCTGTCCCAGCATGGCAACGGCGTCCATGTTGATCCCCGCGCGGGTGGACCCCACGTTGACGGACGAACATACCAGTTCTGTCCGTGCCAGGGCCTCTGGGATGGATCGGATCAAATTTTCATCGGCTTCTGTAAAACCCTTCTGCACCAGGGCCGAATATCCGCCGATGAAATCCACGCCGCAGGCTTTGGCCGCAGCGTCCAGGGCCAGGGCAAAGGGCACGTAGTCCTTTGTACGGCTGGCGCCGGCCACCAGAGCCATCGGGGTGACGGAAATCCGCTTGTTTACAATCGGAATTCCAAACTCCCGCTCGATGTCCTCGCCGGTTTTTACAAGCTTTTCCGCATAACGTGTAATTTTTTCATAGATTTTCATGCAGGCTTTCTGGTGAAATTCGTCGCAGCAGGACAGAAGGGATATGCCCATGGTAATCGTGCGGATATCCAGATGCTGCTGGTCGATCATCTCAATGGTTGAGAGAATGTCCTTATGGTTGAGCATGACGGTTCCCCCTTAAATCCGATGCATGGCGTCGAAGATTTCCTCCCGCTGGATGCGGATGGAAATGTCCATTTCGTTCCCCAGAACATCCAGCTGTTCCCGCAGTCCGTCGACGGAGACGGCGGCTTTTCCCACATCCACCGCCATGACCATGGTAAAAGCGCCTTGCAGGATGGTTTGAGAGATGTCCAGAATGTTCACGTTGTTTTTTGCCAGCAAAGCGCATACGGCGGCAATAATGCCAACTTTATCCTGCCCCAGTACGGTAACAATTGCATTCATAAAAATTTCCTCCTGATTTCGTCATCACCGGAAGCGGAAAAGGCCGCGCCTTGAGGCGCGGCCTTCTGCCCCAGCCGTTTGTTATTCGTCGAAGAACTTCGAGTGAATCGCCTTGACCGCCCGGTTGACGTCCTCCTCGTCCAGCAGGACGGAGACGCGGATTTCCGACGTGTTAATCATCTGAATGTTGATGCCGGCCTCATACAGCGCTTCAAACATTTTTGCCGCGACGCCGCAGTTGCTCATCAGGCCCACGCCCACAATGGACACCTTGCCGATCTGATCATCGGACTCAATGTGATCAAATTTCAGCACGTCCTTATGCTCATTCAGGAGCGACTCGGCTTCCTCACGGTCTTTCCGGTGGATGGTAAAGGAAATATCCTTTGTGTCCTCCCGGCCGATGGACTGCAAAATGATATCCACATTGATATTGTTCTTGCCCAGCAGGTCAAACACCTGGAAGGCGACGCCGGGATTATGCTGCAGTCCGATCAGGGCTACCCGGGCGATGCTCGTGTCCTTGGCGACGCCCGCAATATTTGTCTTCTCCACTTTCGTTACCTCCTTCACCTTCGTGCCCGGCTTACGTTCCAGGCTCGAAAGCACTTCCAACTTCACACGGAATTTCTTTGCCAGCTCCACACTCCGATTATGCAGCACCTGCGCCCCCTGGGACGCCAGCTCCAGCATTTCATCATAAGTAATTTCTTCCAGCTTCCGGGCCTCGGGGACGATCCGCGGGTCCGTTGTGTACACACCGTCCACGTCGGTGTAAATCTGGCACAAATCGGCGTGAAACGCCGCCGCCAGAGCGACCGCGCTGGTGTCCGAACCGCCGCGGCCCAAGGTGGTTACGTCTCCGCTGCGGTCCACGCCCTGGAAGCCCGTGACAATCACAATCCGATGCTGATCCAGCTCGGAGCGGACACGCTCGGAGTCGATTTTTTTGATACGGGCGTCAGAGTGAACGCCGGTAGACTGAATGCCCACCTGCCAGGCCGCCAGGGAAACACAGGGCAGACCCATCGCTTCCAGGGCCATGGCGCACAGCGCTACGGAAATCTGTTCGCCGGTGGCAAGCAGCATATCCATTTCACGCTTGGAGGGATGCCGGTTGATTTCCTCCGCCTTGGCGATGAGGTCGTCGGTGGTGTCGCCCTGGGCGGACAGCACGACAATCACGTCATTGCCCTCCAGATAAGTTTCCGCAATAATTCCGGCGACGTTTTGGATGCGCCTGGCGTCCCGTACGGAACTGCCGCCGAATTTCTGAACAATTAAACTCATGGTTTCGCTTCCTTCTCTGCTTCATACTGGGACCCGATATGGCCCCGTCCTATTATACGCAGGGGACGGCCTCTGTGGAATCAGGACAGCGTCCGCATACACGCTAATACGTTCAAAGCCCGGGATTGCCGCGCGGCGTCCTGTCCGCTGAGGGGTTCCGTGAGGAACGCCGTCTCACCATTTTCGCTGAGAACCTCCACTTGACCGAAGGCCGCAGCAGCGTCAGCGAGACTGCCCCTGATGCGGAAGTAATGGCGGGATTTCAGCGTAAGAGGGTCCTCAAAGCCCTCGACGCTGGCGGACCATCCGATTTCGTCCCGCCGCGGACTGGCTTGCAGACATTCCATTACGTCCGCCACACATGCGGAGGCCGTAGGCATTTCACCTGCGCCCCGCCCGTAGAACATCACCTCGCCGGTGGCGTTGCCCCGTACCATAACGGCGTTGAACACGTCCTCTACGTTGGCGATGGGGTTGTCCTCCGGAATCAGGTGCGGGGCGACGAAGGCCGTTCGGCCGCCGCCGGGGAGACGTACGGCTCGTCCCAGGAGCTTGATCCGATACCCCGCCCGCTGGGCGATTTTTACGTCCTGGAGCGACAAGCCGCTGATTCCCTCCATCGGCACCGCTGCCGGGTCCATCTGCTGTCCAAAGGCAAGGTCTGCCAGAATGCAGATCTTGCGTCCGGCGTCAATGCCCTCCACGTCGGCGGTGGGGTCCGCCTCGGCGTAACCCTTGGCCTGGGCTTCCTGAAGGGCGTCGGAGAAAGAGGCCCCCGTCCGGACCATGCGGGTAAGAATATAGTTGGTAGTGCCGTTGAGAATGCCGTAGATTTCGTCAATCCGGTTTGCGGCCATGCACTGGGTCAGCGGGTGAAGCACCGGAATGCCGCCGCCCACGCTGGCCTCAAATAAATAGCTGACGTTTTTCCGTTTAGCCAGTTCCAGCAGCTCGCAGCCGTGTTCGGCTACTAATTGTTTATTGGCGGTAACGACGTGCTTTCCGGCTTCAATGGCCCGGCGGGTGTACGCATAAGCCGCCTCTACGCCGCCGATGGTTTCCACGACCACCCGAATGTCAGGATCGTTTTCAATTTTCTGGAAATCATCCGTCATAAGCTGTCGGTACGGACCATCCCTGAAGCGTCGGACAAGAACGGTCTTGACCTCCAAAGGCTCCCCCAGTTTCCGCTCGATCTGCCGTCTGTTTTCCGCGACGACTTTCGCCACGCCGGTACCGACGGTGCCAAGACCTAAAATTGCAATCTGTATCATAGTGCTTTCTCTCCTCATTAACCGGCCAGAATTTCAAATTTGACCACGCCGTTCAACGCTGCCACCTCGCCCATCAGCTGCTCCAGAGACTCCTCCATCCGGCTGGTTTCGGCGGAAATCGTCACAGCCGCACAGCCATTAGTCGGAATGCTTTGGTTGATGGTCAGGATATTGGCCCCCGATGCGGCAAAGACCGCCAGTACGCCGGAGAGAATTCCCGCCGTATCCTTCAGCATGGCATAGAAGGTAATGATATGTTCGGCTTTCATGTCGTTAAAGGGCTGCACGGAATCCTTATACTTGTAAAACGCGCTGCGGCTGATACCCGCCAGGCGGGTTGCGGCACCTACGGTATCGGCCTCACCGGTCTGCATCATCCGTTTGGCTTCCGCGACTTTTACAAAGATTTCCGGCAGCGCGTCCGCCGCCACGATGTAATATTTGATTGGTTTTCCCATCCCGTCCACCTCCTGCGGTCATTTGTCTTCCATAGATACTACCACATTTTTCGTCCGCCCGCAACCGAAAATCGAAAACTTCTTTTGTTGGATTCAGGGAAACTTACACGCTGCATCTGCGATCCTTCCGGCAAAATGCCGGATTGGCGTTTTTGCTGATAAATTCCGGGAAAGTGCGGAAGTTTACAAAATAGGGCTTGCAAGATGGAGGAAAATTCCATAAAACAAAGGCGCAGATTGAAGCGGAGATTCCCGCCGCAGGGTGGGGAGCGGAAAAGCAAGGCGTTTTTATGAGAAAAAAACTGGCGTCCCTGACACTGGCGCTGCTGACGGGCTCCGCCGCATGAGACGTCCGGAGAATGAAAAAGGGCTGTGTGAAAAACACAGCCCTTTCTTTTTTGTTTACTGCTCCGCCTGGAAAACGGCTTTCATGCCCTTGTAGGTCTCGTAGCAATCCAGCTTAGAGACTGTCTCGAAGGGCGCGTGCATACTCAACACCGGAACGCCCGCGTCCAGGGTGTTAATGTTCCGGTTTGCCATATACATCGCGACGGTGCCGCCGCCGCCGGCGTCCACCTTGCCCAACTCGCTGATCTGCCAGATGACGCCGGCGTCGTCAAAGAGCCGCCGGACGTAAGCGACGGTTTCCGCGTCGGCGTCGGACGCGCCGGATTTGCCCCGCGCACCGGTGTACTTGCAAAGACCAATACCATAGTTCAGGTAGGATTCGTTGCGCTTTTCGAACACATCGGGATAATTCGGGTCAAACGCCGCCGTCACATCGGCGCTCAGGCAGAAGGACTTTTCAAAGCACGCCCTCAGCGGTACGTTTTGCGCGGCGCAAAGGTCCTCCATGAACGCGTCAAACGCGGCGGACTGCATACCGGTCACGCCGTCGGAACCGATTTCCTCTTTGTCTGCCAGAATGCACATGGCGGTTTTCTGCGGAACCTGTTCCATGTCCAGCAGAGCCTTCAGCGCGGCGTAGGCGCACACGCGGTCGTCATGACCATAAGCGCCGATCAGGGAGCGGTCCAGACCAATATCGCAGGCGTCCACCGCAGGCACGGCCTCCAGTTCCGCAGAATTGAAATCGTCTTCCGTAATGCCGTATTTCTCGTTCAAAAGCTGCATGACGGCCAGCTTCACGCGGCCCGATTCGTCTTCGCCGCCAATGGGACGGCTTCCCAGAAGCAGGTTGAGGGTTTCACCAGGAATTGCCTCGGACAAGGGCTTTTTATTCTGCGCCGCGCCCAGGTGGGGGAGGAGGTCCGTAATCACCAGACGGGGGTCTCCGGCCTCGCCGCCGATGTTTACCTCCATTTTCCGCCCGTCTTTCATGACAATCACGCCGTAAAGGGCAAGGGGCAGCGTCACCCATTGATATTTACGAATTCCGCCGTAATAATGCGTTTTGAAGTACGCAAGCTCGCTGTCCTCATACAGCGGATTCGGTTTCAGGTCCAGACGGGGAGAGTCGATATGCGCGGCGGTGAGCTGAACGCCCTCCGACAGCGGCTTTTGACCAATCTGCGCCAGCATCAGCGCCTTGCCGCGGTTGCAGACATACACTTTATCGCCGGTTTTCAGCGCCATACCCCGGGTATAGGGCTGATAACCCGCCGCCTCGGCCAGACGGATTGCTTCCCGGACGCAGAGCCGTTCCGTTTTTCCGGCGTTCAGGAACGCCTTGTAGCCAGTGCAGTAGGTTTCCATTGCGGACAGTTCTTCCTGGGAAATGAGGTCGTAGCCGTTTTTCTTTTTTGTCAGGAGCGTTTCCTTCAGTTCCTTGTATGCGGATTTTTCCATGGTATACATTCCTCCTAAATGATTTCAGTGGAGCCGTCGAGCTTTTTGCGTTTTTCTTCCATGATGGATTCAATGAGCCGTTCGAAAAACAACCGGGCTTCCCGGTAAAAAACATCCGGCGATTCAGAAGCGTTGTTCAATTCGCAGTCGCATTTGCTGCGGTAATAGTCGTCGGCTTTCTGAGCGAAGACCCGCAGTCGTGCATATTGCTCCGGGATATCATCCCGGTTCATGATCCGCCGGACCCGCAGCTCCGTGGGCGCGGTGACGGCGACGGTGCGGTCGCAGAGGCGGTCCAGGCCGCTCTCAAAGAGGTTGATTGCATCAATGGCGTACAGGCCGTCGGCGGAAGCAATCCGCTGTTCCAGTTCCGGAACCAGATAGCGGAATACAATTCGGTTCAGTTCTTCCAGACGGTCTTTTTTGGCAAAAACTTCCTGTCCGAGCTTTCTGCGGTTGAGCTTGCCGTTGGCGTCGAACACGCCGGGAAAGCGGACGTTGATGGCGTTTTGAAATTCCGTGTTGCTGTCGAGAACTTCCCAATAAACCTTGTCACAGTCAATCACAATGCCGCCCAGGCTTTGCAGCGCACGGAGGGCGCTGGATTTGCCCGCGCCGGTGCCGCCGGTGAGACCTAAAATCACCCTTTGGGTGTCGGCCTCCAGGACGTGGAACCCGGCGGCCTTTTTCAGACGGTTCCCGATGGCGAGTCCCAATCCCCGGCTGTCGGGGCACTGGGCGTAGATTTCCGTCACAGCACTGCTGTCGAAGCTGCGCAGGGCCTCAAAAAGCCGCTGGGCCTGGATCTGCTTATCCTCACTGGGGCCAAGAGGCCGTACGATCTGTCTGGGGAACCGGTGCGCAAATTCGTCGAAACAGATGACGCCGGAGGTAGGACCAACCCGTTTTTCGATTTCCCGCGCCGACGCGGAAGGCGCGCCGGTAATGACGGTAACGGGGGCTTTCGGCGCGTAGTGCCGGTATTTCATGCCGGGAGCGGCAGGCCGTTCATGTTCCTCGAGGGAACCTAGAACCGCCTTATCAACATCAATATGCCCAATCAGCCGCTCCATATCCTCCAGGGGGAGTCCGCCGGGACGCAGCAGACGGGGCGGCGTGCAGGTCAGGTCCAGCACAGTGGATTCTACGCCCAACAAACAAGGCCCGCCGTCGACAAGGCCGTCGATGCGTCCGCCGACGTCCTCCATAACATCCTGGGCGGTGGTGCAGCTGGGGCGTCCGGAGACGTTGGCGCTGGGCGCTGCAATGGGTACGCCCGCCTCCCGGATAATCGCCAGCGTTACGGGGTGGTTCGGACACCGGACGCCTACGGTGTCCAGCCCGGCGGTGGTCTGGTCGGGCACCAGGGGTTGGCGTTTGAGAATCATCGTCAGCGGGCCGGGCCAGAACTTCCGGGCCAGCACATAGGCCATGGGAGGGATATCCGCGCAGTAGCGGGGCAGCCACTGCGCCCCTGTGACGTGCAGAATCAGCGGGTTGTCCTGTGGACGTCCCTTGACCTCAAAAATCCGCCGTACCGCCGCCGGGTCCAGGCCGTTCGCGCCAAGGCCGTACACGGTTTCCGTCGGGATGGCGACTAAGCCGCCTTCCCGCAGAATTTTTGCGGCGGCGGAAATTTTATCCTCGATTTCTTTTTGCTGTCCCTTGGTATCCCGCAAATCGTAATAAATCGTATCCATATTCTTGCCTCTATTTTTTCGGTCGGGCGTCGGACGCCCGGGTTTTATGTTGAAACAGAATCCAGGCCCATGCCGCCAATACAAGCGGCAGAAGAACCAGTGCACAGAAGCCGGTGATTTCGGCATCCTCTGCAGCATAGGGGTTTTCAGCCGCGCCGAACTTCATGACGTATAGCGTGCCGCGCAGCCAGCTCCATATCAAAATCGTTTCCAGCGCGCTCACGGCGATTGCAAAAAACCAGCTGACTCCATACAGCAGTATCCGCCCGATCCGTTTCACTCTGCGCCGCCTTTCAGCTTTTCCGCCTGCTCCGATGTGGCCAGGGTGTCGATAATTTCATCCAGTGTGCCGTCGAGAATGGCGTCCAGCTTATAGAGCGTCAGGCCGATGCGGTGGTCTGTCACGCGGCCCTGGGGAAAGTTGTAGGTCCGCACGCGTTCGCTCCGGTCGCCGCTGCCGACCTGGCTTTTGCGCTCGGAAGCGGCGGCGGCGGCCTGTTTTTCCTGTTCCATCTCGTACAGCCGGGACCGGAGGACTTTCATGGCCTTATCCTTGTTCTTGTACTGACTCCGCTCATCCTGACACTCCACAACCAGTCCTGTGGGAAGGTGGGTAATGCGGATGGCGGATTCGGTTTTGTTCACGTGCTGGCCGCCTGCGCCGGAGGAACGGAATGTGTCGATCTGCAAATCCTTCGGGTCGATTTCACATTCGACATCCTCGGCCTCCGGCAGAACGGCTACCGTGGCGGCGCTGGTATGGATGCGTCCGCCGGATTCCGTTTCCGGCACCCGCTGTACCCGATGAACGCCGCTCTCGTATTTCAGCCGGGAGTAAGCGCCTTCGCCCTCCACAAGAACGCTGCATTCCTTGACGCCGCCCAGCTCGGTTTCGTTCAGGTTCACGATATCCAGCTTCCAGCCCTGCCGCTGGGCGTACATGGTATACATCCGCAGCAGGGTTCCGGCAAACAGCGCGCTCTCCTCGCCGCCGACGCCGCTTCGCAGCTCGAGAATCACGTTGCGGTGATCGTTTGGGTCTTTCGGCAGCAGCAGCACCCGGATTTGCTCCTGAAGCGCATCCAGCTCCGCCCGTACGGCGGCCAGTTCTTCCTGGGCGAGCTCCCGAACGTCCGGGTCATGAAGCAGGGACTCGGCGTCCAAGCGGCGGCGTTCGGCGTCCTCCCAGGCCCGCCAGGCTTCCGTAATCGGGGTAAGCTCTTTCAGCTCCCGCTGAAGGTCCCGCAGGCGTGCGGCGTCGCCATAGACGGCTGGATCGGCCAATTCGGCCTCCAGAGCCTCCCGGCGTACTGCCAGTTCTTTCAGCTTTTCCTGCAACGCGCATCACCTCCATGCCCGCAGGTTCGTTGTTATCCTTCCAAAAATTCCCTGGTTTCGCGGATGAATTCCTCTTCCCAGAAGGTATAGCCCACGGAACCGCTCCGCAGGGAAACGGCGGTGCGGTGGCCGCAGGGGGTGTATAAATCCATCTGGGCGAAAACCCGCTCACTTTTTTCCTCGGTCCCGCGGGTGAGGACATAGGACGCATTGCGCAGCTCATGTCCGTGCAGCTTCAGAAAGCTCCGCACCACAGAGCTGCACCGTCCGGCCCAGACCGGAGACCCGACGATTACCAAGCGGTAATCGGTCAGGGGAAAACGGGTCTGGTACTTGACGGGCTTTACCGTCCGGCGCGTGGCGTCCATGCCGCTGCGCAGCCAGCCGCCCCAGCCGGTCCGGTCCACGCCGTCCCGAAGCTCGGCGATTTCAGCGCCCAGCGCCCTGGCGATTTCCTCCATTGCCTGTTTGGTATGGCCCGTCCGGGAATAATATAAACAAAGCACATTGTTCCAAGCCATGTATGCACTCCTTTCTTATCCGTCCAGCAACGCCGTTTTTACCACCGCAAAGGCTTCCCGCAGGTAATAATTTGCCGTCAGCCACCACCAGGGCAGCTCCGCCGGTACGCTGATCGTATGCAGTCCTTCCCGCTGGGCGATCATCCGCGCCCGGAAGCAGTGAAAATCGTTCGTCACTACGGCGATGTAAGCCGTTTCGGTGTCGATGCCGCTTTCCTCCAGCAGCGCTTTGGAAAACGAAAAGTTCTCAGAGGTGTTGGTGGACTGTTCCTCCAGAAGAAGACGGGCGTTGAATGCTTCGGAGCTGCTCCACAGCGCCCGCCGCATGGCCTCCGCCTCGGAGATGTTTTCCCCGGAACCCTTGCCGCCCGACAGTACAACTGGTATGTTCGGATGGTCCGACAGGTACGCCGCCGCAGCCCGAATGCGGGTCCAGAGAGCGGCGGAGGGCGTTTCGCCGTTGACGCCGGCGCCAAGGACGATCACGGCGTCCGCCGGAAGCGCGGCGTTGTCCATTTCGCCGCGGTAAATGACCATCGTCTCAATAGTGCACAGAATGCAGATGCCTGCAATCAGTCCGGCCAGAAAAATACGGTTGCAGATTTTTCCGGTTCGGGAACGTTTTGCCCAACGGTTCAGAGCGAGGCCCAGAAGCCATACCACTGCCAGCCCCAGCAAAAAGAAGCCGGTGAAGCGCATTCCGTTCGGGATGACCACCAGCGCCAGACCCAGAAGGGCCGCTGACGCAATCGGTATATAAATCTTATGTTTTTGCAAAAATTTCATTGGTTTTAGAATAAATCTCTTAGGATTCCGCAAGTTCGCTCAATTGTTCCCATTTTTCGTAAAGCGCATCCAACGCCGCCTGCGCGGTTTCCCGCGCCCGGGTCAGCTCCGTAAGCTTTTCGTAGTCGCAGGCGGCGGCCTCCATGTCGGCTTCCAGCGCGGCAAGGTCGGCCTCCGCTTTGGCGATGTCCCGTTCACAGATCGTCAGCTGACGGCGGGCGTTTTGCTGGGCGCGGTTTCCGCGGGCCGGACGCTCGCCTTTCTCCTTTGCCGGCTTGACCGGCTCCGGTTTTGCGGCTTCCTCCTGCGCCTTCATCTGACGGTATTGCGTGAAGCCCATCGGATAGTCCGTAATTGTTTCGCCGGCCAGCTCCCAAATACGGGTGGCAAACCGGTTGATGAAATACCGGTCATGGCTGACAAACAGCAGGGTTCCGTCGTAAGCCTCCACGGCGTCCTCAATCCACTCCCGGGAAGCAATATCAAGATGGTTTGTGGGTTCGTCGAGAATCAGAAAATTGATTTCGTCATCCATCAGCATACAAAGCCGCAGACGGCTCTGTTCACCGCCGGAAAGCACCGAAACGGGCTTGAATACATCTTCGCCCCGAAAATCGTACGCAGCCAAACGGTTCCGTGCGCTCTGGGCCGACAGTCCCCGCTTGGCGTCCATCATATTTTCCACCAGGTTCCAGCTTGGGTGTTCAAAATGGATAATCTGCGGCAGGTACGCCGCCCGGACCTGCGGTCCGAAACGGATTCTTCCATCGTCCGGGTACAGCTCACCCATGATCATTTTAATCAAGGTAGACTTGCCCGTTCCGTTGTCGCCCAGGAGGGCAATTCGCTCGCCGCCCTCAACCTTGAGGCTGACACTGTCGAAGAGGTGCTTGTCCCCATAGGACTTGCTGATTCCACGCAGGGCAAGGGCTTCATCGCCGTGAAATTCGGCGGTGGAGAACCGGGCGTCCATCTTTCGGGCCTTGACGGGCTTTTCCGTCGTCCGCATGCGTTCAATCCGGCGTTCAATGTTGATGGCGCGGCGGTAAGTTTTGTCCATACCCTGGAACGCCCACAGCCGTAACTGTTCGGCAGCTTTTTCCAGCTGCTCGATTTTGGCCTGTTCCTTCTGGTACTGCTTCAGCCGTTCCTGATAACGTCGTTCTTTTTCCACGGCGTAAAAGCTGTAATTGCCGCTGTAAAACTCCGCCTTGCCGCCCTCGATTTCAATGACGCGGGTGACAACCCGGTCAAGGAAATAGCGGTCGTGAGAGATGGCGACCACCGTGCCGCGAAAACCCCGGATATATTCTTCGAGCCATTCCGTAGCGTGGAGGTCCAGATGGTTTGTCGGTTCGTCCAGAAGCAGAATATCGGTGTCTTCCAGAATGAGCCGTCCCAGGTTCACGCGGGTTTTCTCGCCGCCGGAAAGACTGTCGAATAACTGTGCCCGCATTTCCTCTGAAATCGAAAGTCCCTTTGCAATCTTGTTTACGGCAACGTCGGTGTCGTAGCCGCCGAAAACCTCAAAACGTTCGCTCAGGGCCCCGTAACGCCGCAGGAGAACGGGGTCCGTTTCCCCCGCTGCCATACGGCCCGCGAGGGATTCCATTTCCTTCGCCAGACGTTCCAGCCGGGCGAAGGCGGAACGCAAAACATCCTCTACCGTATAGCCCGCCGGGTAAACGGGAATCTGGGAGATGAGTCCCAGACGCCGCCCTGTGCCAATCGTTACCTGGCCTTCGTCGGCCTCCAGTTCGCCAGTGAGGATACGGAACAAGGTGGTTTTGCCCGCGCCGTTGCGGCCCAGCAGGCCCACCCGTTCCCCCTGATCAATTTGAAAGGATAAATCTTCCAGTACATTATGCCCGACCTCAAAGGATTTTACAAGGCCGTTCACTTGCAGGTCAATCATAAAAATCTCCGCTTAATTGTTTCGTCAGTTCTTCAAAGTGCATCGCATGAGACGCTTTAATCAGCATGGCCGTACCGCTCTCCATGTGCCGCCGCAGCTCCGGAAGCGCTTCCTCCCGGGTACGGAAGTAGAAAACGGAACTGCCGCTTTGTGCCGCGCCGTCGGCAATTTTGGAGGCTTTTTCGCCAATGGCGACCACCAGATCCACGCCCAGCATCGCCGCCAGAGCGCCCATATTGTAGTGTGCGCGGCCGGTCAGCTCGCCCAGCTCGCCCATGTCGCCCAGGACGGCGACCTTTCGGTCACAGTCGGTTCGGGCGAGGACCTCCAGCGCTGCCGCCACAGACTGCGGATTTGCGTTGTAGCAGTCGTCGAGGATAACCCGGCCGCCGGACAGACGCAGTACCCGCATACGGGACCCGGCGGGCACGTAATCCGCCACGCCCCGGATAATTTCATCATGATTCAGCCCCAGGGCCTCCGCCACGGCCACGGCAATCGAGGCCGAATAAGCCAGATAGTCTCCGGGCGTGGAGATGGAGAGCTCGTAGCGGTCCTTTTCGGTAACGACGGTGCAGGAAACGCCCTCAATGCCATGGTCAGACAGCTCGGCGATCCGGGCCTGACAGTGCTGGGTTCTTCCGCAGCGCACCGTCGGAAAGTTCACAGACACGGTGTCCAGAAGCGGGTCGTCGCCGTTGAGAACAACGAGTCCGCCTTCTTTGAGGTGTGTAAAAATCTCGCATTTTGCCTCTAAAATTCCCTGACGGCTGCCCAAAAATTCGATGTGGGCGTCACCGATGTTGGAGATGACCGCAATATCGGGCTGAACCATTTCGCCCAGATATTCAATTTCTCCAAAATGGTTCATGCCGGTTTCAATGACCGCCGCTTCATGTTCCGGGCCAAGACCCAGAAGGGTCAGAGGCGTACCGATATCGTTGTTAAAATTCTCAGGGGTTTTCCACACCCGCAGTTTTGCGCCCAAAACGGACGCAATCATTTCCTTGGTAGTGGTTTTCCCGACGCTGCCGGTAATCTGCACCACTGGAATCGAGAACCGGTTCCGGTACGCCCTGGCCAGGTCCCGCAGGGCGAGACGGGTGTCGGCTACCTGAATGTAAAATTTGTCGTTTCGGAGGGAATCCGGCAGACGGGCGCAAAGACAACCGGCGGCGCCTGCGTTCAGGGCCGCGTCGATGAAATTGTGACCGTCAAAACGTTCTCCCACCCAGGGCAGGAACAGACAGCCCGGCGTGATTTTCCGGCTGTCGGTGCAGACCTCCGAAACGGAGGGATTGCTCTCCCCGGGATTCTGCCACACGCCGTCCACGGCGGCAATAATTTCCTTTACTGTCATGGGCTGCATGAACCCGACCTCCCCTGCGCCATACGGCGCTTAATTTCTGCGTTTCAAATCATACGACAGCTCCAGAATTTTTTCGCAGAGCTGTGCATAAGTCATTCCGGCGGCGGCGGCCTCTTTCGGCACCAGACTGCCAGGCGTCATGCCCGGCAGGGAATTGAGTTCCAGACACCAGAATTTTCCGTTTTCGTCCAGAATAAAATCGGTCCGGGAATAAACGTCCATACCCAGTGCCCGGTGGAGCCGGAGGGCCAGTTCTCCGGCCTCGGTCTGCTGCGCGGGGGTGATGGGCGCGGGACAAAGCTCCTGCGCGCCGCCGGCCTGATATTTTGCAGCATAATCGAATTCGCCTTCTGCGGGCAGAATTTCCACGGCGGGAAGAGCTTCGCTGCCCAATACGCCCACGGTGATTTCCCGGCCATACAGCCGTGTTTCGACGAGAACCTCCCCACCGAAATCCAGAACTTGAATCAAAGCCTGCTCCAGCGCGGAGCGGTCTTCGGGCAGAAACACACCCAGAGAGGAACCGCCCGCGGCGGTCTTCACCACACAGGGCATAGGCAGTTCCTGCGCCAGACGCGGGGCGTCTGCTTTTGTGTAAGGCGGAAGCACTTGCCATTCCGGCGTAGGCAGGCCCTCCGCGGTCATGATGCGTTTGGTCATGGCCTTATCCATAGAAAGTCCGCAGGCGAGATACCCGCCGCCGGTGTAACGGATTCCCAGCAGATCAAAGGCCGCCTGGACGCGTCCATCCTCGCCGTCCTGCCCGTGGAGGCCCACAAAAACGATGTCAGCCAGGGCGCAAAGCTCCAGCACGTTCGGTCCGAAAACGCGGGCGCTCTGGTCTTTCCGCTGACGGCGGACCTCCGCCAGGTCCGGGGCGTCAGAGGCAATCCGAACGTCGGGGCAAAGCCCGTCTGGGGCATTGAAGAGGGTGCGCAAATCAGCGGGGACGTCTTCGATTCCAAGAAACAGGTCAACTAAGATTGCCTTGTGACCATTTTCCCGCAGCGCACGGCAGATGCTTGCGCCAGAAACCAGGGACACGGCGCGTTCAGAGGAGACGCCCCCTGCCAAGACAACGATGTTCATGCAATCATCTCCTTCAGGGCTGTGTTTCAGCCGGATGCTGCTCTATTTTATTACAATCTGGTATAGTTTAGCACAAACACGGGGCGAATACAACCGGGAAACGAAAAAATTGCGGGAAAGTGTCGGAAAGCCCGCCGGAGGAAGATTCCGGCGGGCCTGAACGGTTTAATGGAACCAGGAGGAGCCGGCATCGGCGTCCATGAGGGTTTTGGCAGCGGAGAGCATTTGCGCAGCGTCGGCGCGGGTGACGGCCTGTTCCATGGTTTGGCTGCCGAAGCTGCCCACGGACAAAACGCTGACGGCCTCCATGTTTGCGACGGCCTGGGCGGCCCAGGAGGGGACGGTCTCGCGGTCTGCGTACCAGACATCCAGGTTCACGTCACCGAGATCGAGCACACGGTCCAGGACGGTAGCAGCTTCGTTGAAGCTGATGGGGTCGCTGCCATGGAAGGCGGCGCCTTCAGCGGTACGATGGCCCTGCATGATGCCGTCAGCGACGCCGGCAGCGGCGTAGGGTTTGGCCCAGGCAGGGATGGAGGCGTCATCACAGAAGCCGGTCATGGTGACGGCGGTCACTTCGCAGCCTGCCGTTTCGAGGGCCATTGCGAGAAATTCGCTTCGGGTAACGGGCTGAGCGGGCTGGAAGTAATATTGCGCGCCGATTTTACAGCCGGTATAGATGCCTTCTTCAGCGAGGTGTTGCGCGGCGCGGGCGGCGGGGTTGTCATCCATGTCGGCGTAGTCCACGCCGGAGCGGGGTTTTTCGATGATAACGGTAACTTTACCAGGCAAAGAGGTATTGCCTTCGGGGTCGGTTGCGGTAAAGGTAAAGCTGTCCTTGCCAGTCACGCCCTCTTTAGGGGTATAGGTGAAGGTTTCGGCTTCGAGGGAAACGGAGCCTTTTTTGGGTTCGTCGGCGATGGAGTAGGTGAGCTCGCCGCCTTCGTTGTCAGAGGCTTGGAGTTGGCCTTCGGCGGCGATGTCGCGGTAGGTGGTGATTTCCAGGTCTTGGACGGTAGGGGCGCCTGCGGGGGCTTCGGTTGGTTTGCTGCCGAACAGCGCGGAAGCGCTGCCGGTGGTCAGGATGGCCGTCAAAGCCAGAATGGCGGCGCTTTTCATCAACTTACGGTTCATCATCAGTCCTCCTGTATAAATTGGTACAGGAGTAGTGTTTTCCCATCCGGGGGTTTTTATGCACTTTCCAGACACAGGGGGACGCGCCTTGCGGCGCGGGCGGTGGTCAGCCATTTGAAATGGCTGGTCCAATTGGAACCCCCCATTTCTCTTTTCTCTCGCGAGAGAAAAGAGAAACGGGCCGTTCACGGTCCAAAGAGAAAAGAGCGTTTGTTTGGACTGGTGGAAGATTTTGGACTGGAGGAGATGAAACGAGAAGTTCAAATCGACTTGCCTATGCGTCTAACTCCGCTGCCGCTGCTGCGGTGGGCGAAAGGGGTTGGCCGGTTGGCTGGCTGTTGTCAAGATGTCAGAATTCCTCGCCATCATCAAGTCCTTTGAGCACGATATCCTCCAAACGGAACCACTCCAAATTCTTTGGACACGTTGTCTGGATTTCATCCGGACAACCGGTTTCCTCGATAAAGTCTTCATAATTTTCCCAAGCGGCATCTGCGTCATCCGTAGAGAACCAATCTTCAGATATGGCTTTGTTAAAGATTTCCGCTTTTCCAGCAGGAGAATAAAAGGTATACAGTGCGTTTCTACACATGGAATAGTTCAGGAACGCGGTCATGGCAATTTCCAAATTCGGCAGGGTCTTGGATACATCTTCCAAATAAATCAGTTCGTCCGAAAGATAAGAAAAATAATCGATCGCCCTTTCGTCGGGTGTGAATGCTATGGCCGTATCATCCGGCAATTCCCTCAAGCGGTCCGGATAGTCTTCACGCCTTCCCTCATCCAACTCCTCCCAGTCCCTGGAAGATTCCAACGAAAACGCCAGCTCGTCAATGACCGCCTGTCAACCACACATCGACCGAACGTTTCTTAATTCCAGAGACAACCCCCATAGCCATATAGAGCGTCATAATGGACGAACCGCCGTAACTGAAAAACGGCAAAGTAATGCCAATAGTCGGCATGACAAACAAACACATACCAATGTTAATCACGGTTTGGAAGATCAGAATAGCGGCAACGCCGACGCAGACATAGCGATAAAAGGGCGTCCGGGCCTGTCGGGCGACGATCAGAACCCGCAAAATAATCAAAAAGAGCAGCAGCATAATCAGCGCACAGCCAATCAAACCCAGTTCCTCTCCAGCGACGGCAAAAATCAAATCGGTCTGTTTTGCCGGAAGAGAATCACTGCCGCTTTGCGTATGTGTACCATTGAGATACCCCCTGCCGAACAATCCGCCGGAACCAATTGCCATCAGACTCCGGGTTTGCTGCCAGCCGACTCCCAAAGGTTGATAAGAGTGGTCAAACAACACAATAAAGCGTTCTTTCATATAATTTGGAATCAAATCCAGTTCCCAGGCGACAAAGATTCCCGCCGCGCCGCCTGCGAACAGCAGAAGAAACCATCGCAAGGCGAATCCGGCCACAAAGGCCATACACAGAAAAATAAAGACAAATACCAAAGCGTTGCCCATATCATTCGAGGCAAAATAATACAAGGCGCAAAGGCCGAAGGTATGGACGGCCACAAACATTGCCGAACGGAAGGATTTCAAATCATTTTTATCCTCCCGCAGCCACACAAGCTGTCGGGCCAGCAAAAGGGTGAAACTGGTTTTCACGACTTCCGCCGGACTGATGTTAAACGGCAGAAAGGGAAATTTCAGCCAGGCATTATTACCGGTTTCCGCCGCGCCGTGGCCGAAGGGGGTTTTGAGCAGAAGAATAAAAATGATATTAAACGCAAGCACCCATTTCCATTTTCGCATCACGAGTTCCAGATCGACCATAGAGAAAAAGATATACACGCAGATTCCCATCGCGAGGCAGGCGGACTGAATAATCATTCGACGCATCCCCACATCCGCCCGCATATAGCGCGTAGCGCTGAACACCAGCACAAGACCGTACAGCGTGGCAATACTGCACAGGGCCAGAAGGACCAGATCGGCCTGCTGGATAAAATCGACAAGGACTGCCTTCAATCGGTTCCACATAATACGCTCCGTAAACAAAGATTTTTCGTCCTATTCTACCACAAATAAAAAAATGTGTAAACGCCGGAAATTTGTTTTTACACTCTGTTCAAATTATGGTATACTGTCCTCACAAAGCTGGAAACAGCCAAAAGGGGGCAGATTATTTGGAATACATTTCTCACAGTGAGTCGGAAACCGAAGACCTTGGACAACGTTTGGCGGCGGCGCTGCCGCCTCATGCGGCGCTTGCCTTCGAGGGCGGGTTAGGCATGGGAAAAACGGCGTTCACCCGAGGGCTTGTACGGGGCCTGGGCTACAAAGGCCGTGTGACAAGCCCGACCTATACCATTGTCAACGAATACCGGGGCGGACAGGTTCCCGTGTTTCACTTCGACGCCTACCGTCTGAACAATCCCGGCGAGCTTTGGGATCTGGGCTTCGAGGACTATCTGACCGGCGAGGACGGCGTATGTGTTATAGAATGGAGCGAGCGGGTAGCGGAAGCGATGCCGGAAGGGAGCGTCCGCGTATCGCTGGCTCCTCACCCGGACAACGAAAACTGGCGTGTGATTCAGATTGAAGGAGCGGGGGCGCTATGAAAATTTTAGCCCTGGAAACAGCGGCAAAGGCGGTATCGGCCGCCATCACGGAGGATGGCAAGGTATTAGCTGCCGGGTATCAGGACACCGGCCTGACCCACAGCGCAACGCTTATGCCGATTGTGGAGGGCCTGTTCCGCAACACGGGACTGACACCAGCCAATATAGACGTGGTAGCGGTATCTGCGGGGCCGGGTTCCTTCACCGGCGTACGGATTGGCGTATCCGCGGCGAAGGGGATCGCATTTGCAGTGGAAAAACCGGCGGCGGCGGTATCGACACTGGCGGCGCTGGCGCGGAACGTATCCTTTGCGGACGGCCTGATCATATGCGCGATGGACGCCCGCCGTCAGCAGGTGTACAACGCCATGTTTGAAGCGCAAAGCGGTGTTCTTACCCGTCTGACGCCCGACCGTGCAATTTCGCTGGAGGATTTGGCGGAGGAACTGCGGAACGACCCGCGTCCAAAGACCGTTGTTGGCGACGGTGCGCATCTGTGTCTGAATTTCATGACAGAGGCCGGGATCGCCTGTCGTCTGGCCCCGCCCCATTTGGTGATGCAGAATGCCATATCCGTTGCGTTAGAGGCGGAAGTCCTTGCGGCAGAAGGAAAACTGGTCACGGCTCAGGAACTGCTTCCGGTTTACCTGCGTCCGCCCCAGGCGGAGCGTCTGCGGATGGAGCGGGAGGCCGTATGGAAAGAAGGAAGTTCCAGTTAAAAAACCCCTTCCATTTACCTTCGGACACGCATGGAAAAATATTAAAAAAACAAAGGAGTGCTGTTATGAACGGAAAAGTGCATATCATGGACCATCCTCTGGTGGCCCACAAGCTGACGATCCTGCGGGATAAAAACACCAGCGTTAAGGACTTTCGGGAACTGGTTTCCGAAATCGGAATGCTGATTACCTACGAGGCCACGCGGGACCTGCTGCTCACCACCCGGGAAGTGGAAACGCCCATCTGCACCACAACCGCGCCTACGCTCAAGGGAAAAAAGTTTGCCGTGGTGCCCATTCTCCGGGCCGGATTAGGCTTGGTGGATGGTGTACTGCGGATGGTTCCCGGCGCACGCGTTGGACACATTGGCCTTTACCGGGACGAGACTACCCTGGAACCCGTGAAATATTTCTGCAAAATGCCCAAAGACGTAGCGGAACGGGATATTTTGATCGTGGACCCCATGCTTGCAACCGGCGGCAGCGCCGACGCGGCAATCGGTTTCATGAAGGAGTACGGCTGCACAAATATCAAGCTCATGGTGCTGCTGGCAGCGCCGGAGGGCATTGAGCGTATTCAGAAATCTCACCCGGATATCAACATCTACTGCGGCGCGGTAGACGAAAAGCTCAACGAGCAAGGGTATATTGTTCCCGGCCTGGGCGATGCAGGCGACCGTATTTTCGGAACGAAATAAAACGAAAAGGCCGGGAGAAATCCCGGCCTTTTCGTTGCCTGTCAATAAAGCTGCGTATAAATTCCAATCCAGTGCAGCGCCGCGGCCAGAAGCACAAACACATGCCAGACGCAATGATCGTACTTTTTGCTTCGCGCAAAGGGAATCATGCCAAGGGTGTACACCACGCCGCCCGCCAGAATGAACCAGAGAAGGGTTCTGGCGTGAAGGTAGAGGCTGGGGAGAAAGAACAGACCGCTCCACCCAATCAGAAAATACAATGTGAAGTGCAGCGCCCGCCAGCGGCCCGGACCAAAAATGGCAATCAAAGCCACACCCGTCAGGATCACCGCCCACTGAATGCAAAACAGCGTAATTCCCAGTTTGCCGCCTACGTACAGCAGCAGCACCGGCGCAAACGTCCCGCCGATCAGCAGGTAAATGGACGTATAATCGAACCTCCGGCAGACCCGTTTTGCGGTCGAACCGGTTTTCATTGCATGGTATACGCTGCTCATGAGCATCATAACCACCATACTGATTCCATAGAAGCAGGTGGACATCATTTCCAGCGGCTCGTGAGACCGCAGAAGCAAAAGTACCAGTCCAGCAATTGCCATCAGCTCGCCAAGCCCATGGCTGATGGTGTTAAAAACCTCCTCGCCCAAGGTCAGGCGGGGCGGTTCGTTCCGCGCCCGTACGGTCGCCCTGCGCACTGCCCGCAGCCGTGCCCGCTGCATCTGCTTTGCCGAAACCGCCTCCATAGCTGTTGCTCCTTCCCCAGCTTTGCGCTGTCAATCTTTAATATGGTTTACAATACCATATTACACGATTATGGCTGATATTTCAAGTGGTATTTCAGAAAAATCCACCGATATTCTGCCCGCAAAACTGTGAGATCATACAACGCCCATGGCCTCAAAGCGTTTTTTCACCGCGCTCCAGGGCTGCGATGGATTGCCGGAACTGTATGAAAAACAGTACAGCGGTCGTTGAAACCGCCAGAAGATCGGCTGCCGGCTCCGCCAGAAATACGGCAAAGGCTTTGTTTTCAAAAAAGTTCGGCAAAATGTAAATCATCGGAATCAGCAGGATAATTTTCCGCAGAACCGCCAGAAACAGCGACGATTTCGCATTTCCAATCGCCATAAAGGTCTGCTGGCACGCAAGCTGCACGCCGAACAAACAGCTTGCGCCCATATAGATCCGCAGCGCCCAGGAGGCGTAGCTGACCAGGTTGGCGTCGTTGTTGAAAATCTGGACGAAAAACTGAGGGAATAACTGTACCAAAAGCCAGATCGACAGCGCGTAAACGACGGAGGCCCGCAGCAGGCAGAGAAACGCATCCTTCACACGCTGGGCGTTCCGTGCGCCGAAGTTGTAGCTGATAATCGGCTGTGCGCCCTGGCTCAAGCCCTGGAGAGGCATCATGGCAAACTGCATCATGCTGCTCAGCACCGTCATTGCGCCAACGGCGATATCGCCGCCGTACTTCAGCAGGGACGAGTTAAAGCACACGGCCAGCAGACTTTCCGTAGACTGCATGATGAACGGCGACAGTCCCAGGGCGAGGCTGGGAAGAAACACTTCCTTTTGAAGCCGCAGGTTTTCCCGCCGCAGACGCCACTTGGTCTGCGGTCCGGAGAGAAAACGCAGTACCCATGCGGCGGAAACCGCCTGCGAAAAAATCGTCGCCAGCGCCGCGCCTCGAACGCCAAGATGCAGGCCGAAAATAAAAATCGGGTCCAGAAGGGTGTTCAGGCCCGCGCCGATCAGAACGGTTTTCATGCCTACTTTGGAAAAACCCTGGGCTGTGATGAAACCGTTCATGCCCAGAGTCATCTGAACGAAAATCGTGCCCAGAGAGTAGATTCTCATATAACTCAATGCATAGCCGATGGTGTTTTTACTGGCGCCGAAGGTCAGCAGAAGCGGCTCTGCAAAAAGCTGGAAAACCAGCGTCAGAACAACGGACACCAGCGCAAGAAGCGTAAAGCTGTTGCCCATGATGCGCTCGGAACCAGGAAGATCCCCCCGGCCCTCCTGAATGGAGGCGCGGGGCGCGCCGCCCATTGCCACCAGCGCCGCAAAAGCGGAGATGATCAGTATGACCGGCAGACACACACCGACGCCTGTCAGCGCAAGTGCGCCTACGGTGTCCACGGGTTTCATATGGCCGATATACACCCGGTCCACCAAATTATAGAGCATATTGACAATTTGAGATGTAATGGTTGGCAGAGCCAGGGAAAGCAGCAGCTTGCCAACCGGACCGTTGCCAAGGTCCACGCCCTTTTGGTTCATGACGATGATTCTCCTTCCATGAGTTGTTCGGTATTTTTCAGCACCTTGCGCAGCAACACCAGGAATTCCGTCCGTTCGGGCTCTGTCAGCCCTTCCAGCAGCTTCCGGCCGAAGGCGGCTTGAATCGCCTGGACTTCCTGCGCCAGCGGTGCGCCCTTTTCCGTAATGGCCAGGTGGACGACCCGGCGGTCGGCCTGGTCCTGGGTACGATACAGAATGTCGCGGCTTGTCAGCAGGTCCACCGCCTGGGAAACCTGGGATTTGGACAGCCCCCGCAGCTCAACGACATCCCGTGCGGTATCCTGTTCCGGGTGATTTGCCAGGAAAAGCAGAACGTTGATTTCCCGCATGGATAGGCCCGTCCGGGCCAGGAGCGGCAGAAATTGCCGGGCGTAAAATTTTCCGAACCGCTGAGCAAACTGCGTCAGGAAGGACATGGTAAGCGGCATGGAATCACGCTCCTTTCAGTTCTTTTTAAAACAGTTTCTTTTGGAACTTTTTAAGTCTAACACAGTTTCGCAAAATTGTCAAGGCGGTCCAAAGGAAAAAGAGGGAAATATACAAATGGCCGCAATTCCAAAAACCCCCTGACGCAGTGTGGTTCTGCGTCAGGAGGTCTTGAACGGTTTCCCGAATTTTCAGGGTTATGCCTCGAACAGCCAAGCTTTGAGGAAGCCGGAACGCGTTGCGCCCGCAATACGGCCCGGCGTCTCCGCGCTGCCTACAAGAGCCACGCGCAGTCCGGCAGACTCGAATTCTTCCGCCAGCGGTTCCTGGTTTCGGGTGCCAAGCGCCAGAATGACCGTTTCCGCCGCAAGATGCGTAACCTCGCCGTTGGTGAGATTCTGTACGTCCGCGCCATTGTCCGTTACGGCATTCAGCATATGGCTGGTTAAAATTGCCGGGTTGTAAGGCTGAATACGGCTCATAATGTCGTTGAGGACAACGCCGAAAATGCCCTGTCCAGCTGTGGGGTTCATCTCCACCAGCGTAAGGCTGCAGCCCCGTTCCAACAGCATTTCCGCGCATTCCAGACCGGTCAGGCCCGCGCCGGCCAGTACGGCGTTTTTGCCGCAGAGCGCCGGATTCAGAATCACGTCCTCCGCCAGCACCGCCTTTTCCGCGCCGGGGATGCTTCCCGGCCTTACCGGCGGAGCGCCCACGGCAAGAAACACGCCTGAGGGATGCAGCGCGGAAACCAGTGCGGGCGTGGCTTCGGTGTTCAGACGAATTTCAACGCCCAGGGCATCCAGTTCTTGCGCCATGGTTTCGTAAAGCCCGGCGAGATTTGCCTTGCAGGGCGGTTTTTCCGCAATCCGCAGCGTACCGCCCAAAACGGGGCCTTTTTCAAAAAGCGTCACTGCAAAGCCGCGCTTTGCCAGTACGCCCGCGCACTCCATTCCGCCGGGGCCGCCGCCCACGACCACCACCGGACGGCCTGCACCGTCCTTCGGAAGATTCTTCCAATCGAACCGGTACTCCCGGCCCAGGCGCGGGTTAACGGAACAATTGGCGGGCATACCGCCTGCAATTACCCGCTCGCGGCAATACATACAGCCGATGCAGTTCCGGATGGTCTCCGCTTTTCCGGCGCGGGCTTTGTTCATGAATTCCGGGTCGGCAAACTGGCTGCGCCCCAGGGCCACGAAATCACACACGCCTTCTTCCAGCAGAGATTCCGCAAAGTCCGGGTCTTTGATGGTGTTGGTTGCGATCACCGGAATGGACAGGGCTTCTTTGAAGGCCTTGGCGACGTGCTTTTTCCAGCCGGGTTTGTACGAAAACGGGTCGCAGTTGGCGTTGCCGTTCCAGGCGCTTCCGTTGGAAATGTCCAAACAGTCAATGCCTTGCGCCTCCAAGTGCCGTCCGATTGCAAGGCCGTCCTCCAGAGTGAGGAACCCGGGTTCGTCCGTCATTTCGTCGCCGCAGATGCGGACGGAAATGGGATATTTTCCCAACTTTCGCCGGATTTCCTGGATGATTTCATCCACAAACCGACACCGGTTTTCTACGGAACCGCCATATTCATCGGTACGACGGTTGTAATATTTGCTGAAAAACTGGGCGATCAGGTACGAATGCGCTCCGTGCAGCTCTACGCCGTCGTAGCCCGCCTGCTGGCAGCGTATGGCCGCCGCGACAAATTTGTCCTGTACCCGACGGATGTCCTCTAACGTCATTTCCCGCGGGACCTCGCCGCCGGGAGCCATCGGCACGCCGCTGGGACTGAGATTCTGCCGTCCTGTAAAGGCGGGTTTGCTGGTTGCGCCGCCGTGGTGAAGCTGAGCGAAAATCTTTGCGCCGTATGCATGGACCGTCTCCGCCAGCGCTTCCGCCGCCTTGGTGTTGTACCCGCGGGCCATGCGGAGGTTATGGAGCGACGGAATGGAGTCAACGTCGTCCACGCCGGTGTATTCGTTGATAATCAGACCAATTCCGCCCTTAGCCCGCTCCGCGTAGTACGCGACCAGCTGAGGGGAGGCGCTGCCGTCGTGATCTGCAAAGTCTGTGCTCATCGGGGCCATGACCGACCGGTTGCGGATCGTCAGCGGCCCGATTTTGCCTTTTTCAAATAATTTTTCGTAAGCCATGGTTAATTGTCGAAATTCCGGTTATGGTTGAAGTGGCCGGGGTTTGCGATGGGCGCGATGGTGGAGACCCAGCGGTTTGTGTAGTTGAAGAAGCCGGCCACAAACGCCGCCTCCAGAATCTCGTGGTCATCAAACCCCACGGCCCGGAGCTTTTCAATCTGTGTCTGATCAATTTCGTCAGCGTGCTTGGTTACGTACCATGCGTATTCGCACAAGGCAAACTGCTTTTCCGTCAGCAGGTCTTTCGCGGAACGGAAGTTGTAGCACAGTTTATCTACCAAAATCGGGTTTTTGGTGTAGCCCCGCAGTGCGTCGCCGTGGGTGGTGAGGCAGTAGGAGCAGCAGTTCACCGACGAAACCACCATGCCGATCATTTCCTTGTCGGCGTTGGTCAAATAGCAGGTTTCGGGGTTGAACAGGGAACCCTTGAAGTTCAGAAAGCCGATGTACTGAGAGGCGTTCAGGGGCAGAACCTTGAACAGGTTATTGATAAAGCCCCAGTTTTTCTCCATGTTCTCGACATTCTCATTGAAAACGGCGTATTCTTTATTTGTAATCTCGTCCCGGTTCGGTTTTTCCAGCAGGGAGAGCTGTTCATCAAATTCCAGAGCCATTGTTATAACCTCCTAAATTTTGTAAATCAGTCCACAGGGGCGATTGCAAACACCCGCGCAGGGAAGCCCGTGCCGTCCCTGAGCTTCGGGAACGCGCACACGATCAGGCTGCCCACTGGCGGAAGCTGATCCAGGTTCCGCATGACCTCAATCTGAATGCGGTCCACTTCCAGAATGTACTGTTCGCCAGGATAGGGATACGCGCCCTCTTTTGTTGTGACGAAACCGGGGTCGGTGTCGGCGGGTTCGTGGCCGATGGCCCCGATGTTCCGTTCCTCCACCAGCCACTGAATCGCGGCCTTGTCCCAACCGGGGTAGTGGGGGACACCGTTTTCGTCGGGGTTATCCAGGTTGGTCCCGCGCTTGTACCAGTCGGAACGGAAGGCCACAAACGCGCCCTCGGGAATTTTACCATATTCGGCCTCCCAAGCCTTGAGGTCCTCCACCGTCAGCATGAAATCAGGGTTTTCCGCGCAGGCGGCGGATTTGTCGATGACCACCAGAGGATATACCAACTCCTGAACGTTGATCTTGCTCATGTCCCGGCCATTGCCCCAAAAGTGAACTGGTACGTCCACATGCGTGCCATATTGGCTGGCGACGCTGTACTGAATGCAGCGCATCGGCGCGGCCATGTCTTCGGGCGTACCTTCGGCATAGTCAAACAACAGCGTGCCTTCCAGCGGCTTGAAGCCGTACCAGTGGGGGGTCTCAGGGCTTAACTCGTGGGTGAGGTCCACCCATTTGTATTTCGGGGATTTCCATTCTTTCACGTGGTCCCATAACGTCAGATTTGCCATGTTGCAAATACCTCCTGTGTACAGATTCACAGCCAACGCGGACTGCCTTGCATTCATATTACATGGTATTACCAAGAATTGCAAGAAAAAACTTCCCGCTTACGGCAAAAAAACGAGTCCGCGCCGTTCTCACCGCAGCAGATGCTGAATGTCCTCCGTCCCCCGCCGCTTCTGCATGCGCATGGTCTGGGCGGATTGGAGGGGAATGGAACGCCGCATATCTTCCAGCAGCGTACCAGCTGCGGCAGCGTCCCGCAGAGGGCCTTCGGCCTTGCCGGAGGACGCATGAACGCTGCGGAGGCTGTGGAAGCATTTGTCCAGACGGGTGTAAAATGTGCCGTAGGCGTTCTGAATCTGTTCCACCCAGCGGCGGTCGGTTTCGATAGCGGCTTGCGCGGCACGGGCCGCCTCCTGGGTCGTGACGCGGAGCTTATCCAGCTGCAGCGCCCTGGACGAGAGCCGGAACTGCGGCAGCGTCATGGTGTCCTCGCCCATTTGCAGAGGAACACCGGCTTTGGTACGGAGTTTGGCGCTTCCGATATCCGCCGCGCCGGAGACAAGAACCTTTCCGCAGCCGCCGAACAGACACGCGCCAATGTCCGCGCCGGGATTGCCCCCCAGGGCTTTCAGGACGCGAGCCGTTCCAGTGATGAGGATATCGCCGCAGGCGCCCTGTACGCCAGCGCCGATTGCAGCGGCGTGGTCGGTTGCGACGGCGGTAATTTTACCGCCGCGAATGCTAATATCCCCCGCAGACGCGCCCAGTGCGCCGCCAATGCCTGCACCGCCGCCGGTTCCGCCGGTGGAGTGAACTGTGCCGCCGAGAATGGTGATGGAACCGATAAAACTGTGTTTTCCCGCGCCGATGCCCGCGCCGCCGCCGGTGCCGGTGGCGGTGATGACGCCGCCGCGGATTAAAATCCGACAGGTCCGGTCCCGGCCTGCGCCGCTGTCACGGCCAATGCCCGCGCCGCCTGCGCCGCCTACGGCAATCAGACTTCCGGGAGGATTCCGGCTTCCGCCCCGGGAATCCGGACAGTCAATGCGCAGGGATGCGCTGTCCCCGAGAGAAATGCCCGCGTAGCCCTCACCGCTTTCAAAATGGTTTTCCGTCTGGTTCTGCAGGAGCAATACCACTTCATTGCCATTGCCCAGACGAAACGCCTGCCCGGAGTCCACCCGGCAGGCTACGCCTCCCAGAGTCAGCTCCATTTCACCGATGTTGTCCGCCAGGGCGATTCTTCCGCTGAAGGCCGTTTGATTGGCGTCGGTGCCTGCGCCGCCGGAAATGCCGGTTACTTCGTTTGTCAGAATGCAAAGGGTGTGGGAGTCCTCTTCGTAGTACCAGTCCCGGCCCGGATGGCCGCCCGTGATGGTGAAGGGGTTCGGATACAGGGTGCGTTCTTCAAACGCGCCGTCGTGCCGGTTCCAGTGCAGGTAGGCGTAACGGGTTTTGGGACGCCCGGATTCGTCTTTCCCGCGGACCACAACCGAGTGAATCGGAGAGCCGTGGGAAGCGTCGCCCTTTGCTAACCAGAGCCGCATGGGGTCGTTAAAGGCCAGAGCCATTCTTGCCTGACGGCCATTGATTTCCAGCGATGCAATGTTGTTCCAGCCCGGAAGAAGCGTTTTCCAGATCACGTCGAACGGTTCCACCGCCTTGCCGTCGGCATTCACGACGTTTTGCGCCTGCGCCGCCAGGGAGACGGGGCCGTTCAGGACTACGGGGATTGTCAGAACGCCGGGCGTTTTCCCGTTTCCTTCCACCACTAACGCCGCGCCGTCGGTCAGACGCAGGCTGTTGGAGCCTTCCGGATGGAACGCGCCGGCCCGAATCAGCCCTCCGCCGCTGAATTCAAGGACGGCCCCCGGCTTGAGCCGCACGTCTCCCAACACGTTCGGTCCCGCGCTGAAAATGTGGGCCACACTGTTTTCGCTGCTTTCAACGGTAAGCGTGGATATTTGTGTATTTTCCAGCGTTGCGGTCCCGGAGCCGGAAAGCCGGACGGTCAGACCATCCTGCCCGGTTCCCTGGATGGTGACTTCCGCCGTTCCGCGGACAACGAGTTCTCCCGTGGATTCGTTAAAGGATACGCCGGACAAGTCCTGGCCCGTAACCCGCACCGTTCCAAACTCCAAAACGGAAGCGGAAGACGTCGGCGCAGCTCCGGCGGCTTCCGTAGCCGGGCCTCCTGCCGCGGCTTCCTGGAGAACGGTTCCCTGTGCCTCCGCTGCGCCGTTTCCGGTAATTTGGAGGGCGTTCAGCAGCCCCATCATTAAGTCGAGGTCCATGCTTCCGGTATTTGCGAGAAGCGCGAGGAGAGAGTCGCCGGGCAAAAGATTTGCCTCTTTGCCCGATAAGAGCAAAGCGCTTAAAAAATCGGAAAGTCCAGGCGCTTCGCCGGCGCGGAATTGACTTTGAAAATCTTCCAGGCTGGCAAATTCGCCGTTTGTCAGCTGCTTGATCGCCTCGTCCGGAGAAAGACCCTGTTCTATTGTTTCCATAAATTTTCGCAGTCCTTCCAGGGCCTTTTCCGGATCGATTTCCCCGGCGGACATACCGTTTGCAATGACAGCGCCCAGGTACAGCGCCGCCAGATAGCCTGCGGCGGAATCGCCTTCCAGGGGACTGTTTGCAATAGCAGCCAGAATCTCCGCGCTGCTGGAATTTTTATCCAGGCCCAATGCGCTCAGGAGCTGTTCCGGCGTCAGGGCATCCTGTACAATCGCATTTGTCAGCCAATCGGGAAGCGTCAGTTCGCCGCTGGCGTTTCCGCTTCCCGCGTTTAAAAGCGCGTCCAGCAGCGCCTCGGTTCCCTCCGTTACGCCGTCTTCGTCCAGAAACAAATGTGTGTCTCCTGCCATTGCGCCGCGGAGAATTCGGTCGATCTCCTCCCGAAGCTGATCCAGCTTTTCCTGAAGGGCCGGACGGTCTGCCGTTTCGTCTCCGGCGGCTTTTTCGGCCAGTTCAGCCATACGCCCAAGACTGTCTTGGATTTCGGCCAGCGCGGCTTCGCCTGTGCGGAGCGTATGACGGCTTTCACGCGTGTGTGCCTCTGCCTGGCTGACTCTGGACATGAGTTCCTGTAATGTTTTGGAAACCGTATAACCGGTTCCCCTGGCTGCTTTGGTACCAGCGGCGCTTTTGGCGGTTTTTTCCGCCTTGCCGACCTCCTGGTAGCGAGGAATCGGAGTTCCCCTGTTTCTGCGAATCGCCAGCTCACCCATGCTGAATGCCTCCTTTCATGTGACATTTTGGATTTATATGCTTTCTATATGTTAGTTATCGGCAGATTGCCAGGAAAGATAAGGAACTCGAAAAGGGTGAGGGAAGCCGATCAAAAAAATAGGCGAAAAAATTATTGGAAGAAATCTTGACAAATCAGGAAACGTGTGGTATTCTGCACCTGTGGTTAGTTAACGCTAACTGTGGAATGGCGGATAGCTGCCGCTGAATTATATCGCCCGCAAGTTAGCTGCAACTAACTTGCGGAGTGGAGGTGTTTTTCTGAAAAAGACATTTGAAATGGCCCTTGTGGAACAATGCGCGCCTACCCTGGCTGGGCTGAAACCTGCCAGCCTCTTTTGTTGGCAGAACCTCCCGCCGATATTCCCCTGGGCGCAAAAGCTCGCCCCTTATGGCCTTGCAATCCGCGTCCTGAATGTCCGGGCAGACGCTTATCTGATCTGTCTGTATCGGGCCAGATGGCTGCGGCGGATTCTCGCAGAACCGTCGAACCAGGCGTTTTTGCAGCGTCGGGGCTATCAGACCGGCTTGGGCTGCGGTTATCTCCTCGAGCAGTTCAGCCGGAGATTTGACAGCAGCTTTCCCCATGAAATCGGCCTGTTTCTGGGGTATCCTCTGGAAGATGTGGAGGGCTTCATTAAAAACCGTGGACAGAATTACACTTGCTGCGGCTGCTGGAAGGTCTATGGAGACCCGCAAGCCGCGCAGGAATGCTTTGAAGGGTATCGCCGCTGCACGGCGCTTTGCCAGGAGCGCTTCCGGCAGGGGGAGGATATCCTCCAGCTGATTTCCGCCTGATTTGGGAGGTGGTGAAAAAAGTCGGAAAAATACGGAATGCCTCTTGACAGCCCTGGACGGTCATGGTATATTGCATTGTTGAGAAAGAGTTAGCGATTGCTAACCAATGTTTTCCAACCATTGGGCTGCAAGGAGGGAAGGGAACGATGATGCCCTTAACAATGGCAAAACCAGGCGAAACCGTCACTATCTGCAAAATCACCGGCAAGGACGAGGTGCGCCAGCACTTGGCGGAGTTGGGCTTTGTGGTAGAGTGTGACGTGACAATCGTGAGCGAAATCGGCGGAAACCTGATCGTCCAGGTGAAAGACAGCCGGATCGCGCTGGACCGCGGGATGGCAAACCGGATTATGATTTGATTTGCGAGATGGGAGGAATGGGAAATGAAAACTCTGAAGGATGCCAAGGTTGGCGACACTGTGACCGTTGTGCGGCTGCACGGCGAGGGCCCGGTAAAGCGGCGCATTATGGACATGGGCATCACTAAGGGTGTGGAGATTCTTGTGCGGAAGGTCGCCCCCCTGGGAGACCCGATGGAATTGAGCGTGCGGGGCTATGAGCTGTCCGTGCGGAAGGCGGACGCGGAAATGATTGAGATTTCCTGAGCAGGGGAACTTCGGTTCCCCCGTTTCAGGGGTACGGCGGAGAATTCGCCGGTTTTTTTCGGGCCAGGAGTTAGACGTGTATAACTCCCCCACTGGAAAGGAGATTGATGGATCATGGAAATTAAAATTGCCCTGGCGGGCAATCCGAACTGCGGTAAGACAACCCTGTTCAACAGCCTCACCGGGTCCAGCCAGTACGTAGGCAACTGGCCGGGTGTGACCGTCGAGAAGAAGGAGGGGCGCCTCAAGGGACATAAGGACGTAATCATTCAGGACCTGCCGGGCATTTACTCCCTCTCGCCCTACACGCTGGAAGAAGTCGTCGCGCGAAGCTATCTGATAAACGAGAAACCCGACGCCATTCTGAACATCGTCGACGGCACCAACATCGAGCGCAATCTCTACCTCACCACCCAGCTCATCGAATTAGGCTTACCGGTGGTCGTTGCAGTGAACATGATCGACCTGGTGCGCAAAAACGGCGACCAGATTGATCTGGAAAAATTAGGAAAAGCACTACGGTGTCAGGTAGTGGAAATGAGCGCGCTGAAGGGCGAGGGCGGCATGGACGCCGCCGAACGGGCTTTGGCGGCCGCCGAGGCCCGGAAAGCCGGCGAACTCCCGCACGTCTTCACGGGCAGTGTGGAACACGCGCTGGCGCACATTGAAGAATCCATCCAAGGCCGCGTGGACGACCGTTACCTCCGCTGGTATGCAATCAAGGTTTTCGAGCGGGACGAAAAGGTTCTGGAAGAAATGAAGCTGGACGAAACCCTCTCGTCGCACCTGGAAGAACACATCCTCGACTGTGAAAAGGAGTTGGACGACGACGCGGAAAGCATCATCACGAACCAGCGGTATTCGTACATCAGCGCGGCGGTGGCGAAGGCGGTGAAGAAAAAAGCGGCCCGTCACAGTCTGTCGGCGTCGGACAAAATCGACCGGATTGTAACAAACCGCGTTCTGGCCTTACCGATTTTCGCGGCAATCATGTTCTGCATTTACGCCATCGCCATGGGCGGCTGGCCGTTTTCCATCGGGACCATCGGCACCGACTGGGCAAACGACGTACTGTTCGGCGAGTGGGTGCCGGGTGTCTTCGACGCCGCTCTGACGGCCCTTCACGTCTCCCCGGACGGCTGGCTGTACGGTTTGATTCAGGACGGTATCGTAGCCGGCGTAGGAGCAGTTTTGGGCTTTGTGCCGCAAATGCTGGTATTGTTCCTGCTGCTGTCGATTCTGGAGGACGTGGGCTACATGGCGCGGGTAGCGTTCATCATGGACCGGATTTTCCGGCGGTTCGGGCTTTCGGGCAAGAGCTTTATACCGATGCTGGTCGCGACGGGCTGCGGGGTGCCGGGAATCATGGCGTCCCGGACCATCGAGCAGGACCGGGACCGCAAAATGACCATTATGACCACCGGCTTCATCCCCTGCGGAGCAAAGCTGCCGATTATCGGTCTGTTTGCGGGTGCGGTTTTTGGCGAATCGGCATGGGTGGCGGTATCGGCGTTTTTTATAGGCGTGGCGGCAGTTGTGATTTCGGGAATTTTGCTGAAAAAATTCCGGGCCTTTACGGGTGAACCTGCGCCGTTTGTGATGGAGCTTCCGGCGTACCACGCGCCGTCGGCGACGAACGTTCTGCGGGCGACGTGGGAGCGGGGCTGGTCGTTCATCAAGCGTGCCGGGACGGTGATTCTGCTTTCAACGGTGGTCCTCTGGTTTCTCCAAAGCTACGGCTTTGCGGACGGCGCGTTCGGTCCGGTATCGGACAACAATCATTCTCTTCTTGCAACCATTGGTAGCGCGGTTGCATGGCTGTTCGCTCCGCTGGGCTGGGCGGGTGACATGGCCTGGAAGGCCGCGGTTGCAACGGTTACGGGCCTGATTGCAAAGGAGGAGGTAGTTTCAACGCTGGGCGTGCTGTACAACGCGGGTGAAGAAATCGGTGACAACGGCGAGGCCATCTGGGCGATGGTCGGCGCGGACTTCGGGGCCATGACCGCGTACAGTTTCATGATTTTCAATCTTCTTTGCGCACCGTGCTTTGCGGCGATGGGGGCGATCAAGCGCGAAATGAACAACGCAAAGTGGACGGCGGCGGCGATTGGCTATATGTGCGTGTTTGCGTACGCGGTTTCGCTGATGGTATATCAGCTGGGCGGCCTGTTTACGGGCGAAGCGTCGTTCGGCATTGGAACGATTGCGGCGGTACTGGTCCTGGCGGGATTGCTGTATTTGTTGCTGCGCAAGGCTCCGACGGCGGAGAAAGTGCAGGTGAAGGTATGAGCGTATTTTTAGGAAACGCGGTTGTGGTGACAGTTTTAGCGTTGATTTTAGCGCTTGCGGGCCGTTCGGTGTGGCGAAGCCGCGGACATCGCTGTAACGGCGACTGCGTCCGCTGCAAGAGCTGCAAAAAGTGAAGAAAAAGGCCGCCTGACCAATATCAGGCGGCCTTTTTCATTGCAGTTCGGATGCGGCGCGGTCGGCGGCGCGTTCCACCGCGACACCCATTTGGTGGATTTTGCGTCCGGCCTGAGCCTTGACGCCGTCCTTGTTGGACAGCAGCATCGTACCTGCTGCTGCGGCAGCGACTCCCGCGCCGATGCCCAGCATCATGCTGGTTGTTTTTTTCATACTTCGTCACTCCTTTACGGCACGAGGGTAGTATCCCGCGCCGCCGCGTTTTTATCCGTGGAAAATTTGGTAAAGAAGGGGGAAAATCCCCGGCATTCGGCCCGGCGGTTTTCAGAAAGATCAACGGAGGAAACCAAATCACATAAGTGCGTATGCTATTGGGATTGTGGTATGAGTAATGGTAATTGTCACACCATTCTGGAGATATGTACGAAGCTCAAGGTCAACGATGTTACCCTTGACAATCGTAGTGGTTCCGTTGATTGACACAACGGGAAGTAAGGAAACCGTGTGCATGATCGAGGAATCACCCGGCTTGAAGATCGAGCAGTCAGCAGTCATGCCAGCAGCAACAGAGGCGGCAGAAGCCGCTTTGAACGGACGATCAAAGTTGCTTACAATGGTGTCGCCAACCGTCAGAGCCTTAACACGGTCGTTGTTCTTCCCGTCAGTCTTTGACATTGCCGTCAAAGCCAAGTGCAGTAAGGCGCATCTTGGCAAAGCCGGTCAGGGTGTGTGGAACGGAAGTCGTCCTATAAAACATTCCTCCTTCTAAAATTACGGTCTTCAAACGCTTGCGGCTTCCTTTCACTTCCAGACTTTGTGTTGGGGCCAGCTGATTTTCTCATATCAAGCCTGGCGTTGGCTGGACGCCGGGCGCACTTGTCCTCCGCGAGCCTTAATTCAGCAGGCGGAATTTGATTTGTCTATAGATTCAGAGCACTTGTAATTTGTTTGATAAACGGAACGGTTTAATGGTATCTTTGAGGCAAATATCCGTAAAAAATACGAATTTTTTTTGTACAAACCACGGAGAGGCGGAGGCCCGGAAGGGGGTCTTCCGGCAGAAAACGGAAAAAACGCCGCCAGAAGAAAAAACCGATTGTCAAGGAACGTTCCGCCTGTTATAATAGGGATTGCAAAAATTCCCGCGTGATTTCTGGAACAACGAAAGGAGAAACGAACTATGAAAAAAGATGCCGTTATGCCCTCAATGGAGAGCGTCCGAATTTTCCGCGAGAAGCTGGAACAGCCCGCCGGAGTCTTCGGCCCGTTTATGATCACCTCGGACCCGGCCTTCGTCGAAGCCGCGGGCAACGCCGGTTATGACTTTGTGCTGCTGGACATGGAGCACGGTCCCGGAACCTTCCAGAACCTGCAAAACCTGATCCGCGCCGCGAATGTGGTCAACGTGTTCCCGCTGGTCCGGGTTCCCCGGGGCACCGATATTTGGATTGACCGTGCGCTGGACGTAGGCGCGGGCGGCGTGCTGGTGCCTCAGATCGATACCGCCCAGCAGGCGAAGGAGGCTGTTTCTGCCGCGAAGTTTTCTCCCGCAGGCTCTCGTGGTACATGCCGTTTTGTCCGTTCCGCGGGCTACGGCGCAATCCCCGGCAGCGAGTATTTCGCCAAGGCGCAGGATACCGTCGTGATTCTCCAGGCGGAAGGCAAGAAAGCGTTTGACAACCTGGACGAAATTCTGGAGGTTCCTGGAATTGATATGCTGTTTGTCGGACCCTACGATCTTTCCAGCTCCCTGGGACTCATCGGCCAGATTGAGCATCCGAAGGTGATGGAGTATATCCAGGATATCGTACGCCGCGCCGGCGCGAAGGGCGTGAAGGTTGGCTGCTTTGCGGACAACGCGCAGTCCGCCCGGAAGCTCCGGGATCTGGGTGTCAAGTTTGTGGGCTACTCCTGCGACACCGCTATTTTCATGCGCGCTGCCTCCGAGGACGTGGAGACTTTCGCCCTGTAATTCCGGAAAAGTACAGCAAAAAATTAAAGTGTCCAAAAAGCCTCTCTCTGAGGGAGATGGCACGGCGAAGCCGTGACGGAGGGAGTTTTCCTTCCCTAAGCAGCAAAAACCTGCTGATTTCCTTCCTCAGTCACCGCCTGCGGCAGTGACGGCTCCCTCAAAGAGGGAGCCAAAACGGCGGACCAGGAGTTTCTTGACACGCTGAAAATCCCTTGGCACAAACGTGCCAAGGGATTTTGTTTTTTGCATTTATTCTGCGGCTTCTGCTGGTTCCCCGCCAAGCAGCGGCAAATACCAGCGAAGGGTAGGCGTCCGCTGGACGGACGGGCCAGCCAGCTTATCCAGCATAGCCCCCGCGGCGTCGTTGACCAGCACCGCTGTACAAAGGCCATCCGGCCCATAGACCTCCACCGCCGCGGAAATCGCTGCGGCCAGTACCTCCGCCATAGTCCGGGCGGCGTTGGCGCGGACATACATCCACTCCACCTGCACGCCGTTTTCCCGGCGGCTCAAGCCTATGCAGCAGGAAATGGAAGTTCCGTCCGGAAGGCCGCAAAAGCTGAGTTCAGGATCGAAGTTTTCCCAATCCAGAGGCGACGCGCCCTTTTCCTGCAATTCCACATTCAAGGCCCGGCGGGACAAGTCCAGCACCTGGGACAGAGGCGCCGCTTTTTTACGGTTTTCGGGCTTGAAGAAGGGCTGCAGGCTCTCCGCCGCCTGAAATGCCGACAGTGGGCACTCAATCAATGCAGGGCCGGCCTCCTGCTGAAAACCGCTTTGTTTCAAAATGGCTTCCATCGCTTCACGGCCCGGCAAATCCGGGGCCAGAGCGGCGGTAATTTCCCAGCAGTTCAGCAGCGGCAGTACGTCCCGCAGATATTGCAGCATTTTCAGGGCAAAGCCTCTGCGCTGGAACTCCGGGGAAACGGCAATCGAGTGAATGACCGCCGTTTCCGCCGACGTGGAAAAGGCCAGCGCGCCAACGGCTGTATCGTTTTTGACTGCGCCGATTACCCGTACCCGGCCCGTCTGGGCGTCCTTGCGCCCGGAAGGGTAGAGGAAGGGAAGGAAGGGCGTCAGATGGGCGTCGTCCAGCAGAAAGCAGCTGACGGAAAATTCCATGCCGCTCCAATTCGAAAGCTCCCGCCGGGCCTCCGGGTCGGACAGCAGGGCAGCAATGCGTTCAAACACCTGATCTTCCGCCTGGAAGGGTTCTGCATTTTCGTCGAAAAGGGCCTCCGCAGATTTCGCCTTGGTATAATATCCGGCGTCCGGGTAAGCCATATGATAAGTTTCCTCCTGACGCACCAGATATGCGTCGCCGAAGCGGCGAAGGATTTCAAGCTCCATAATACCGTGCCTCCTTTTTACAATTTCTTTCGTTTTTCTTCATCAAAAACGAAATTTCCTCATGAATTGTTGCAATGAGCAATGGAAGTCTTTTTGCTCTTTTCGTTCCAGGCTGTGTTGTATGTTTCGTTCCAGATCGTCGATACAGGACAGATTCTGCTGGTGCTGCTCTATTTGCAGGGTGCCACAACCGCCTGACATCCGTTCCATTCCTCCATTCAATCGGTTGTGCGGTTCAAATGACAGCGGCACAGGCATCCGGGTCGGCGAGGATGGAGGCGATGCCCTCCATGATGGCCGGTTCCACTTCCTCCACGTCCTCGAAGTAGCCAAGCTTCAAAAACACGCCCGGTTCCTCGCTCTCGTTGTAAGTCCCGGTAGTCAGGCAGACCATCCGGAAAAGATTCTCCTGCCGCACCAGATAGGAGTCGCCCCGGCGGCAAATGATCTCAAAGTTCATTCTGTTTCCCATCCTTTACTTTGTAAGCCTTGATTCCCAGCGTTTTCAGACGCTCCACCAGTTCCGCGGGGATATCCTGTTCCGGCGTTACGGTGCCGTTCCTGCCTTCATATGCATCCGCCATCAGTGTGACGCTTTCAATATCTTCCAGATTCACGCCGCCGTGATATTGCAGTTCCACATAACTGGCAAGGCTGTCCTCCAGAACCTGATGCACGTCCGCGGGGGCGACATCCTTTCCGGCCGCCTTTTCCTTCCGGCGCTTGTAGGCCGCTGCGATTACATTCTTGCGTACTCTGTCATCATTTACGCATTGCAGATCCGGCGAGTGGACGAAGTTCATCCGGGACCAGGCTTTTCCATTCAGGCTGTCTCCAATGGTTGTAGTGGTCCGTTCCAGCATACGGTCCTTCTTCAATGTCACGACAATGCTTCCATACTGCTTGACTCTGCTGCCGACGGTGCTGTCCTGTTGGCTCTCCCGCACCAGATCATTGTCGGAGGCATAGCCGTAGATTTCATACTGATCCACCGGAAAGCTAGCCGCATTGATGCCAAAATTATTTTCGGCAAACGCCTTTCGCGAGCTCAGATCAAGCATTGCGCCGCTGGAATTGGTTTCCATTTGGGTTTTGAACCGTTTGCTGTCCAGAATCAGGCCCATAATCTGGCAGTTAGGGACGCGAATCTGGAAGGAGGCGTTCCGGATGGCTTCTTCCAGATATTCCCGCGTCAGAAAGTCCCCGAATTCATAGTTTATCTTGGGTGCATTGGGGTCGTATGTATTCCGGATGTGCGCGGTCACGCTGGATTCCGATTCGGCAAAAAGTTCATGCCGTTCCATAGCGCCCCGGATGGTCAGCGGACCGACTTCGTCCCATTGAGCCTTTCGCCGCTCCTCAAGCTGCCGCAGCGTTTCGGGCCGCCTTTCCCGGAGGACACCCTCCTCAAATTTTCCGCGGGCCTGGTAGTCGGCCATTTCGCCCGACTGGATTTTCTCGGCGTATAATTCCCGATAAGCGGGAGCGTCCTTTCCCTTCTGCACCCGGCGAAAGTTTTTCATACGCTCCTCAATTTCCTCGTGAGACAAGCCTGGGAACATATCCCTGCGCAGAGCTTCGATCTGCTCGAACAGCTGCGTCCTCATCTGGTCGAACTGATCTGAGTACGCCGAAAGCGCTTCCCTGGTTCCCTCAGGCAGCTGTATGTTATGCTCTTCAACATAGTAGTCCAGATGGCTTTCCGCAAAGTAGAGGCTCTGACGTCTCTCGTCATGCGCACGGACGAAGTTCCGAAGCGCCTGGGCGCGTTCCAGGAGTTTCCGGGCCTGGCCTTCGCTGACGTGGATATCGAATTTTTTGTCTTCATAGCTCGCCAGGAAACAATCTTCTATGGCGTCCACGGCATGGACCAGCGATGTGTCGGACGCAGACATCTCATAGTACACTGCAAGTTCCGGGTCAGCCTTCATCTGCTCCAAAATCGGCTGGATGGTTACATGCATTTTCGCAATGGCGCGGTCCTGCTGTTTTTTGGCCTCCCGGGCGGCGGCTTCCTGCTGCTGCCGCTCCCGCTCCTGCCGGCGCTGGTTTTCCTTGATGTTTTTCTGCACTTTTTTGAATTGGGAGCGGAGGGCGCGCCGCTGCTTGTAGGACATCCCCTGCTGTTGAACCGGTTCCTCCATGACCGGCGCGGGGGCCGCCTCGGCCTGCGCCGGCTGCGGGAGTTCCAGACCGCCCGTCACCGCCGGGTGTTCCATTTCTTCCCGGCGTTCCTGATGAACCTGCGCTTCTTCGTGAACGTGAATTTCTTCCTGCTGGTGCTGTTCCACGTGCAGCGTACCACGACCGCCTGTCATTGCTGTATTCCTCCATTCAACTGGCTAGATTGTTCAAATGACAGCGGTACAGGCGTCGGGGTTGGCGAGAATGGCGGCGATGCCCTCCATGACCGCCGGTTCCACTTCTTCCACGTCCTCGAAGTAACCCAGCTTCAAAAACACGCCCGGTTCCTTACTCTCGCTGTAAGTTCCATTCGTCAGGCTGACCATCCGGAAAAGCTCCTCCTGCCGCACCAGATACGACTGGCCGCGGCGGCAAATAATCTCAAAGTTCATTCTGTTCCCCATCCTTTACTTTATAAGCCTTGATTCCCAGCGCTCTCAAACGCTCCACCAGCTCCGCGGGCATTTCCTGCTCAATGGCCTCGGGAGCTTCCTCACTGAAAGCGTCCGCCAGCAGCGTAACGCTCTCGATATCTTCCAGCCGTACGCCGCCATGGTATTGCAGCTCCGCGTAAGGGCAGTCGCAGGCATCCAAGAGCTGTTCCACATCACAGGGAGCATTCGGTTCCTCTTGTTTGGCTTTATGGTGCAGGTAGGCGGCTTTGACAACCTCCGGCCGGAAGAGCGCGCCCACCGCCTGCAAATCCGGAGAGTGGACATAGCTCATACGCGTGGCGAACTGATTGCTCAGGCTGTCTCCCAGCGTAAAGGTCGTGCGCTCCTTCATACGCTCCTTCCGCAGCGTTACCACGATATGACCATACTGACAGGCGCCTCGGTTGATTTTGCTGTCCGGACGGCTTTCCCGCACCAGATCCCCATCGGAGGCATAGCCGTAGACTTCAAATTGTTCCGGCGGCAGGGTTTCCGGGTTAATCCCGAAACATCTTCCGGCAAATTGCTTCCGCGTCGTCAAATCCAGCAAAGCCTTGCTGGAATTGGTTTCCATCTGGGTTTTGAACCGTCCGCTGTCCAGAATCAGGCCCATGATTTCGCAGTTGGGAACGCGAAGCTGAAAAGAGGCGTTTCGGATGGCATCTTCCAAATATTCCCGTGTCAGCTCGTCCGCGGTTTGGTAGGTTTGCCGGGGACCCTGCACTTCCTCTTCTTGAAGAAGCTGGTTCGTTTGTCGGATGAAATCATAGTCCTTCAACGTTTTCTGGAAACTACGGTCGTTTCGGTGGATGTATCGTTGGTCTGGAAAATTTTTCAGCGTGACGGGCCGTCTTTGCCGGAAGAGATCCTCCTCATACGCGATCTTGGCCTGGGAGATGGTCATTTGACCCGTCTGGATTTGGGCGGCGTACGCTTGCTGGTAAGCGGGAAGAGCATTTCCTTTCCGTATCTGTTTGACGGGTTCCAAACGCTGAATAATTTCCTCGGTGGTCAGGCCCGGGAACAGGGACTCCCGCAAAGCGGCAATCTGGACGCGCAGAAGCTGTCCGCTGTCGTTCAACTGCCGCGCGTATGCCGGAAACGCGGCTGCGGTTCCTTTGGGCAGCTTCAGGTTATGCGCGCGCATATATTCGCCCATATAGTTTTCCGCAAAAGAGTGCTCCTGCCGGCGCTGGTCATACGCGGTGGCGCTGCTGCGAAGGGGACGGATTTTATTCAAAATGTTCCGGGTCTCGTGTTCGGTGTAATTGGAGGCGCGGCATTGCTCCAGAAAATACTCTTCCAGGGCTTCCAGCTCGTTCAGCAGCGGCACGGTGGGCGCGGACGCCTCGTATGCAAGCGCATAGGCCGGGTCGCCCTTCATCTGATTCAGGATCGGCTGGCGGTCCGCGAGCATTTTCGCGACGGCGCGTGCTTCGTTCTTTTTGGCCTCCAGGGCGGCGGCTTCCTGCCGCTGACGCTCCCGTTCCTGTTGCTGCCGCTGACGCTCCTGCTCCCGTTCCTGCCGCTGACGCTCCCGCTCTCGCTGACGCTGCGCCTTTTGTGTCGCTTTGGCCTCCCGTCTGGCCTGGGCACGGGCGGCGCGGCGTTCTTTATAGGTCATGTTCTGCTGCTGAACCGGTTCTTCCATGACCGGCACGGGAGCCGCTTCGACCTCTGCCGGCTGCGGGAGTTCCAGAACTTCCGCCTGCTCCTGTTGTTCCGCCTGCGCCTGTTCCTGCTGTTCCGCCTGTTCCTGCTGCTGGATTTGAATTTCCTGCTGCTGTTGCTGCTGCATTTGCAGGGTGTCGTTATCTTCTGGCATATTTATGTTCCTCCATTTCTGATAAGAGTCCGTTCTGGGGGGTTCCCAACCTTAACGCCGCCGGAACAGGTCCGCAAGCAGATTGCGCGTTCTGGCTCCGCTTGCTGTCGTACCTTTGTTCAACTCCTTTTGCATCTTCATGGCCCGGATGAGATCGCTTTTGTCCACACTATTTTCCGCGTCGGTGATGCTTCGCTGGTCGGTAATGCCCTGTGCTTTCAGAGCCGCCACCTTTGCCCGCTGTTCCATGCCAATGCGGCTCCCTATGTCGCTGTTGACGCCGCGGAGAAGCAGGTTGTTCATCATCATTGCCGAGCGGTCCTCCGGGTTTTCGTAGTTGTGGATGCCTTCAAAGGAGCTGTTGGTTGCGGCGAGGAAGGACATCAAATCCTGATTGCCGCTGACCGACTGGCTGAAAAAGTCCAAGGCCCCCTCCGTACCGCCCTGTTTGTGCGCATCCATTACCTGGGAGCTGAAATCCTCCGGCAGCATGGAACCGAGTATAATGTTCAAAGAACTCAGCTCCCCCGCGCCGCGCCGGAACGCTTGAGAGTCCATCTGGTCTTTGGGAAGGGCATTTATCTCCTTCAAACGGGCGTTCATATTTGTGTTGTAATCATCCAGTACCAATTGCCGGAGCGCGGGGCTTTGCAGCTGCTCCCGCGTAGCCCCCTGGAGCATCTGGTTGATCCCATAGCTTCGTG
Organism: uncultured Oscillibacter sp.; assembly: GCA_947382875.1. GTDB lineage: Bacteria > Bacillota > Clostridia > Oscillospirales > Oscillospiraceae > Oscillibacter. Next base: position 51,224 of record CANDBG010000002.1, read on the forward strand.
CGTTCATAAAGGTGCGGACGGCAGTGTCCCCGCTATCGTTGGTCATCTGGGCGGTCATCGGCCCCTCCAGGAGTGTCGGTTCGCTGATATCCATTTCCGGTTCCGGCTGCTTCTTTTTGCCGAACTTGGAGCGGAACCAGTCAATAATTCCGCCCTGGGCAGCGCCCTCCGGCGCACTCTGCTGGACGCCCTCCGCGCCGCCCTGCTGGAGAGAGTGGGCGAGTTCGTGAGCAAGAAGTCCACGGCTGGCAGGGTCATTCTGGTTGAACGCGCCGCGGGCAAAAAAGACGTCCCTGCCCGTGGAAAAGGCGTCCATACCCGTGGATTCCACCCGCTGGGCGGCGTCCTCGCCGGTGTGAATGCGGACGCCGGAAAGGTCCTGACCGTAGGCCCGGCTCATGTCCCCCACGACGTCGGTGCTGTTTTGGAATTGAAATGCGATTTCATTGGCTTCCCGCTCGGCGGCGGGGTCGATGTGCAGACGTGTTCCCATTTTTTAAGTACCTCCTTGTTATGGTTCTCCCCGGGGAATTCCGGAGAGGTAATCGCTCAGCATCACGCCATATTCCCCGAATTCACTGGCAAGAAGAACTTTTCCTTCCTTTTGCAGCTCCTGGAACATGGCGCGAACCAGATGGTCCATATGTAAAATTTTTCCGTCCGCCGCGGCCTGATAAGCGGCGTTGAGGGCGATGTTTTTGATTTGCGCGCCGGAAAGCGGAAATTGCTGTGTCAGATAGTCCAGCTGAATGCCCTCCGCGGGAATCCCGGCCAGCGCGCCGGTCCAGATCTTACGGCGGAGGGGTTCGTCCGGCAGGGTGAACGCCAGGTGATAGCGGAACCGCCGGGCAAAGGCGGCGTCGATGCTTCCCGCCTGGTTCGTTGCCATCAGGACGACGCCCTGATATTCCTCCATGCGCTGGAGCAGATAGGCGACTTCCGTGTTGGCGTATTTATCCTTTGCGTCCTTGACTTCGCTGCGTTTGCCAAGGAGGGCGTCGGCTTCGTCAAAAAAGAGGACAAGATTGCTTTTCTCGGCCTGGTCGAAGACCTGCCGAAGCCGTTTTTCGGTTTCGCCGATGTATTTGTCCACGATTTGGGACAAATCCACTTTGTACAGCGCCAAACCCAGCCGGGAGGCGAGGACTTGGGCGGTCATGGTTTTGCCGGTGCCCGGCGGCCCGGACAGAAGTACGGAGACGCATCGTCCGTAGGGATACCGCCGCCGGAGGCCCCATTCGTCCAGCACGAGGCCCTGGTGTTCCACCTGGGCGCAGACCGCCCGGAGCGATTCCTTCAAGCGGTCTTCAAGCTGCAGGTCCTCCCAGGTGTAGGAGGCGTCTACAAAGCGAATATTTTCGTAGCGTCCGTCGTCGAGGACCTGGTAGCAGAGCCGGAAAATTTCCCGTTCTTCCCAGGGACCATGCGGGCATTGGTTTTTCAGAAGCCGCAGGATCCGAACAATTTGTCCGGCAGTGAGGTTCATTTTGGCGGCCAGGGCCTCCCCAGGGAATTCCGCGGCATCGGGAAGCGTCTCGGACGCCAACGCCCGCCAGAGCCGGGCGCTTTGCAGAATGGTCAGAGCCGGAATTTGCACCGGCCAGATGGAACCTTCCAGAAACGGGATGGTTTTCACGGCGGGCCGGGACGTGAGAAACACCGGACGGCTGACCGGAATGCGTTCCAGCTGCCGCAGGAGTCCCGGCGGACCCTGGATTTCCCGCAGGCACAGCAAGCGGCGGCTCAGCAGCAGCTCGCGGAGAACCAGCCTCCAGGGGCCGGGGAAAAAGCCCTGTTCCGACGCCACCGCATGGAACGGCGTCACCAACAGTTCCCGGTCCAGACGCGCCGCCGTGTGCCGGGCGAAGAAGCGCCGGCCGCTGCCGGGTTCGCCGGAGATATGTACCAGCGTCAGGCCGGGGTTTTCCCGGAGGTGCGCTGCGGTTTGTTCCACCAGTTCGCCGGTCAGTATGGCAGGCGGCAGGGAGGCGTTTGAAGCGTCTGCGTATACGCCCTGTTCCAGCAGGCGGCGGTCAGGGGTATCGTCTCCTTGCAGAAACGCGGCAAGGCGTCCGTCCAGACGGAAGGGGGCCTTGAGAAAATCCATTCCCGGTTCCGCCTGCAAGAGTAATTCCACCTTGTCAAAGGCATTCCGCAGGCGGGGGAGGAGGTCCAGGGTTTCCTGGTCCTGACAGGCGATGCGTCCGGCGGCCTCGATGGTGAGGCCATTGGAAAGCCCGAAGCCCTCCCGCAGCAAGTCTAAGGTTCGTTCTTCCAGCAGCGCCAGCAGGTAGAGCTGCACTGCCGTCAGCGCGATGGAATCGCCGCCGCAGAGGTTATACAAGTATCTGTAACGTTCCGCCAAAACGGGTTCGTCCGGAAACAGTTCTTCCGGCGTCTCCGGATAGGCGGCGAGTTCTTCCTTGGTTACATCGGGGGCAATCAGGCGGCTGTATTGCTTGAAAAAGGCGGAATCCACCCGGGGCTGTAAAAACAGCGACAGCTTGAATGCCGCCAATGCCGCCAATCGTTTCATCTGACCGCCTCCCGTTGTTTTCTATGGTTTCCCGTCGAAAATATCATACCATGGAAAGCCCGGTTCGTTTCTAAATGTTTTCTAAAATCTGGCGGATTTTCCCCAACTGCCGCGAAAAAGGAGCTATAATGAGGCCACGTCGGACGGCTTGAAACTGCTGGAACCGTCCAATTTTCACAGAGCTTGGAGGCGTTTTTTATGAGCGCAGTTTCCAGCGCGGGCTTGCAGGACAGCCAGCGTTTTTTATCAATCACCTTCCGGGGCGCATTGCTTCCGGCGATTTTGTCCATGGGAGGCGTAATGGCCTCGACCCTGGCGAACAGCCTGATTGCCGGAAATCTGCTGGGCGGCAGTGCGTTAGCGGTTTTGAGCATTGTGAACCCGATTTATTTCGTCTTTGCGACCATCGGGTCTCTGGCGGGAGCGGGGGCGTCGTCAGTTGCGGCGTGGTGCACCGGCCGGGATGATCTGGAGGGATGCAGCGCAGCGGTTACGCTGGCGGCGGTGATGTCGCTGTGCTTGAGTCTGCTTCTGGCGGTACTGGGCCTGACGTTTCTGGGGCCGCTGACCACCGCCCTCGGCGCGGAGGGCGATTTAATAGAACCCGTACGGCAATACGCGGCGGTGTACTTATTCAGCGGTGTAGGCATTGCAGGCATTTACCCGCCGTTTTTCCTCCTGAAACTGGAGGGACGGCACCGGTTGTCGATGGCCTTGTTTTTGTGCCTTGCGGCGGCGTCGGTGGGCCTGGAGCTGTTCTGTGTGCTGGGCTTGAACCTGGGGCTTACCGGCGTGGCCTGGGGCTGCACCATCGCCAATGTCGGCACCGCCCTGGCAGGCTGGTTTTTACTTCTGCGCGGTTCCTTCCGGCTCTGTTCCATCGGCAAGGTCTGGCCCTACGCGCTGAAGCTTGTGACTGCCGGAAGTCCTGCCGCCTTGAACAACCTGTGCAGCGTTCTGCGTACCATGGCGCTGAATCTGCTCCTTGCTTCCAAGGCAGGAAGTTTGGGTTTGTCGGCGTTCAGCATCGTATCCATGGCAAGCAACCTGTCTCTGATCTTCATTAACGGACTCAGCCAGACCACCGGACCGTTTGTGGGCGTGTTCACCAGTGAGCGGGACGCGGAAAGCCTTCGGCAGATTGAAAAACAGGCGCTGCGTCTGGGACTTCTGCTGATCCTTCCGGTTGCGCTTCTTCTGGCGCTTCTGGCAAATCCGTTCTGCCGTTTATTCGGCGTTTCGGCGCCGGATGCTTTGGCGTTGGCAGCGCCAGCCGCGGCCCTGTACGCCTTGAGTCTGCCCTTTGCGATGCTGTCCTCGATTCTCATGAACTACTACCTCGCCGCCGGACGCACCTGGCTGGCGAATTTCCTCACCGTCTGCCGGTCGTACCTGTTTTTAGTGCTTTCGGCGCAGATTTTGTCGGAACCCCTTGGAATTGACGGCGTGTGGCTTTCCTTCACGACGGCAGAAATCCTCTCGTGGGCAGCCTTAGCCGCAGCATTGCTTTTGTTTCGGCGGCGGCGCCCGGAACTGCGGGGAATTCTCCTGCTGGACCGTCTCTACGAAGAAGAAGGACGTTCGATTTCCTTTTCCGTCCACAGCCGTCTGGAGGAAATCCTGGACGCATCCCAGCGAATCTCTGCATTCTGTGACGAAAACGAGCTGGACCCGCAGCGGTCCATACTGATCTCTCTTTCTCTGGAAGAAATGTTGGTAAGCATCAAGGACCACAGCTTCCCGGAGGACGAAAACCAGGATATCAGCATCCGAATTCTGATTACCCCCGGCGAAACGCCGGAAACCCCGGGTACGATTCTCCGTATTCGCTGCTCAGGGATTCCCTTCAACCCCATTGATTACTATGAACGCCACCGGCAGGACGCGGACGGAGCTGACACCCTGGAGCTGCTGGACAGTCTGGATGACAGCCTGGGTATTGCCATGATTTCCGCATCCGCTTCCGTCGTTGACTATAAGACCACCTTTGGCGTAAACAATCTTACGATTATTCTTTAGGAGGAACCAAATGACATTGCATAATAAGAACGGGGAGGCGCTGGAGGCGGAACTCCGGCCCTTCCGCTCCGAAGACGCGTCCCAAATCATTGCCTGCATCCGGGACGCTTACGGCGATACCTACGTAAAGCCCTATCTCTATACAGAGGAAGGCATCCGGCAGCATGAGGAAGAGGGTTCCCTTTGTTTTTCCGTAGCGGAGGCCCCCGGCGGTATTGTGGCCGGCATAACGGCTTACGCTCTTTCGGACCATTTCCCGGCCATGGCGGAGATTGCCTGTCAGATCATCCGGCGGGAGTACAACGGATATGGCTTGGCGCTTCCGCTGGCGCTCCACGCCATGGGGCGGGCGGAAGAACTCGACCTCTCCGCACAGTACGCCCGGGCGCTGGGCTGTCATCTGATCTCCCAGAAAACCTTGGACGGTATGGGGTTTACTGCCTGCGGGTTTCTCCTGAACGTGTTCGACAAGGACCTGTTTGCGCACCGGTTTGAAAATGGCGACTATGCCAAAATTCCCCAGTCCATCGCGGTGAAGCGGCAGAACAAAACCGATGTGGGCGCGGTGTGGCTTCCGGACCGTCTGGTTCCAATTGCGGAAGCGATGTACAAGAAAATGGGCCTTGCCTGGACGCACCGTGAAAGCGCCCCGGACCTCTCCGGCCCCGACCTCTGGAACCGGGAACTGGATGAAAACCATGCGGCCCTGTCCCTCCGGGCGGAGACCTGCGGCGCGGACTTCGAGAAAAACCTCGCGGAGGCTGTCCGGGAACGCCTGGACGCCAATAAAGAACATACCAATCAAACTATCAATCTGTTTTTGAATCTCTCCCGCCCCGGCAGCGCCGCTGCTTATGAAATTGCCCGGCGTCTTGGCTTTTTCTTCACTGGTTTCCTTCCCAGCGGCAAGGAGGGTGAATACATGATTCTGCATCATCCTCTGCAAACACCTGTGCGTTTGGATGAAATGCCGCATATTCCGGAATATGCGCCGTTCATAGAGGAAATGAGGAGGTGTGCTTACAAATGAAAAAAGGCATCCGGGCCAGAATGGCCCGTACAATGACGGTTGTTGCCCTCTTGTCCATCCTGGTGCTGGGCATTGCGGCAGTGTCGGGCCTGTTCCGCATGCGGACGGAAACCCTGCGGGTCAACCGTGACCTGGGCAAGCAGGCGGCGCAGGACAGCCGTGCGATTCTGGAACAGGAGGCGATGAATCAGCTCACCGCCCTGGCAGAGGCCAAAGCGGAGACCGTTGACGCCAATATCCAAAGCATTATGAGCCAGGTAGATGTGCTGGCGGCCACGGCGGAGGACCTCTATGCTGCGCCGGCCACGTTTGGACGGGTGCCGGTGCTGCCGCCGGACGCGGCAAAACAGGGAATTTTTACGGCGCAGATTGTCTACGCGGAACGGACGCCCCCGGAGAGCGTGGTGGACGAAGTGGGCCTGATCGGCAATCTCACATTCCAGATGAACGGCGTCAGCGAGTTCCTCAAGGGTGCGGGCACGACCCAGATTGGAACGGAAAGCGGCTTTATTATCATGTGTGATGAAAACTCCAGTCTGAAGACCTCCATGGGATACCTGGATCCCACGGAGCGTTCCTGGTACCGCATGGCCGCGGACAGCGGCAGGTTGGTTTGGTCGGAAGCCTTTGAAGATACTTATGGGCGCGGTCTGGCCGTGACCTGCGGCAAGCCGGTCTATGATCTCAACGGGGAGCGGAAGGCCGTCATTTCCATCGGCTCCACCTTGGACGACATCGGCACATCCGTTACAAACCTCACCATCGGGGAAACGGGCTACGCCTTTGTTGTGGACCGCGGCGGTCAGGTGATTATGTCCAAAGATTTGTCGGTAGACAGCGAGGGGCACGTAACCGGCACCTGGAATTTAACGGAAAGCGGCGGCTTGAAATTGCAGCTTGTGGCGGAGGACATCGCCGCCGGAAACCGCGGCGTTGCGGAGGTGCAGTTCCAGGGAGAGGCAGTCTATATGGCCTATGAGCCGATGGAGCATATGCCCTGGACCGTTGTGACCGTCATAACCGTCCACGAGGTGCAGGCGCCGGCCCAGGAGGGGGAGGCGCGCATTTCGACGCTCTCCACTGCCGCCGGGCGGCAGATTGCGGAAATCATCCGCTCGACAAGCCTGTTGGTTGCAGCGGCGGTTGTTCTGGCGATTGCGGTAGCCATAGCCGCCGGTACGGCGGCTGCCGGACGCATTACACAGCCGCTGTCCCGGCTCACCGGCGAAGTGGAGCGTTTAAGCGGCGGTGATTTGGATACCCGTATCGAAATCCAGACCGGCGACGAGATTCAGACCCTGGCGGAAGCCTTCAACAGCATGACAGCCCGTCTGGAAAAATACATCCAGGATCTCACCGCTGTCACGGCGGAAAAGGAGCGCATCGGTGCGGAGCTGAACGTTGCCACGCAGATTCAAAAGGATATGCTGCCCAACATTTTCCCCGCTTTCCCGGAACAAAAAGAGTTCGATATTTACGCCAGTATGGACCCGGCCAAGGAGGTCGGCGGCGACTTTTACGACTTCTTCATGGTGGACAGAAATCATCTGGGCGTGGTCATGGCCGATGTTTCCGGCAAGGGCGTTCCGGCGGCGCTGTTCATGGTCATTGCCAAAACGATCATCAAAAACCAGGCGCTGACCGGCGGACCCTTGGAACAGGTTTTCTCCCGGGCCAACGAGCAGCTTTGTGAAAACAACGGCGAGGGACTGTTTGTCACGGCTTTTATGGGCCTTCTGGACCTGACGGACGGAACCTTTGCCTACGTCAACGCCGGACACAACCCGCCCCTTCTGCGGCGCAGCGGAGGCCAGTACGAATACCTCCACCTGGACCCGGGCTTTGTTCTGGCGGGGCTGGAAGGGATGGAATTCCCCGGCGGAACCATCCAGTTTGCCCCCGGTGACTCGCTGTTCCTCTACACGGACGGCGTAACGGAAGCCTTGGACACGGACGAGGAGCTGTTTGGCGAGGAGCGTCTGGAAGCGGCCCTCAACGCGCCGGATGCGCAGAACCTCAAGCCTGTGGACCTGCTGCCCCATATCCGCACCGCGCTGTCAGACTTCGCCCGTGGGGCGGAACAGGCCGACGATATCACCATGCTTGCTATCACCTATACCGGCCCCGAGAAAGGAGGCGCTTGAATATGCGGATTCTTACCGTTCCCGCCGAGACGGACCGTCTGGAAACGGTGCAGGCGTTCATCGATGAGGACCTGGACCTTGCCGGCTGTGCGCCGGAGATACGAATCCAGCTTCAAATTGCCGTGGAGGAACTGTTTGTGAACATTGCCCTTTACGCCTATGCCCCCGGACACGGGGACGCTGTGATTGGCTGTCACTTGGAACAGAACCCGCTTAGCATCACCATCCGTTTTCAGGACCGCGGCAGGCCCTTTGATCCTCTGGCAAAAAAAGACGCCGATATCACGCTCTCGGCAGAAGAACGGGGCATCGGCGGACTGGGGATTTATATGGTAAAGAACACCATGGACAAGGTGCATTATGTCTGGGAAGACGGGTGTAATATTCTAACGATTCAAAAATATCTGTAACAAAAAAACATGAAAAATTCCGGGAGGTCCCAGAAACGGGCCTCCCGGAATCGTTTTATTTTGCGTACTCGACGACTTTGGTTTCCCGCAGAACATGGACTTTGATCTGACCAGGATATTCCATTTCTTCCTCGATCTTCTTGGCAAGATCCCGCGCCAGAATAACCATTTGGTCCTCGCTGACCTGTTCCGGCTTCACCATGACCCGGACCTCGCGGCCCGCCTGGATTGCATACGCCTTGTCCACGCCGGGATAGGAGCTGGTAATGGTCTCCAGCTGCTCCAGACGCTTGATGTAGTTTTCCAGGTTTTCCCTGCGTGCGCCGGGACGGGCGGCGGAAATCGCATCCGCGGCCTGCACGAGACAGGCGACAATCGTCCGCGGCTCCACGTCGTTGTGATGGGCTTCAATGGCGTGAATCACGTCGTCCCGCTCCTTGAAGCGCCGGGCGAATTCCACGCCGAGCGCCACATGAGTGCCCTCCATCTCATGGTCGACGGACTTGCCCAGGTCGTGGAGCAGGCCCGCGCGTTTGGCGGTCTGAACGTCGACGCCCAAATCAGCGGCCATCATGCCCGCGATGTGGCTGACTTCCACCGAATGCTGTAAGACATTCTGGCCGTAGCTGGTACGGTAATGCAGGCGGCCCAGCATCTTGACAAGCTCCGGGTGAAGCCCCCGGACGCCGCATTCAAAGGTGACGCGTTCGCCTTCCGCCTTGATGGTGGCGTCCACTTCCCGGCGGGCCTTCTCCACCATTTCTTCAATATGGGTGGGATGAATCCGGCCGTCGGAAATGAGCTTTTCCAGGGCTAGCCGGGCGATTTCCCGGCGGACCGGCTCAAAACAGGAGACCGTAATGGCCTCCGGCGTGTCGTCGATAATCAGGTCGACGCCGGTCAGAGTTTCGATGGTACGGATATTGCGTCCTTCGCGGCCGATGATACGGCCTTTCATCTCGTCATTGGGCAGGGGAACCACACTGACAGTCATATCGGCCACCTGGTCGGCGGCACAGCGCTGGATGGCTTGCGCCACCACTTCCCGGGCGCGGGCTTCACATTCTTCTTTCATCCGGGATTCCACCTCTTTGATTTTCAGGGCGGTTTCATGGGTGACTTCAGACTCCACCTGATCAATCAGGTACTGCTTGGCCTCCTCGGTGGTGAAACCGGAGATACGCTCCAGCATTTCGGTCTGGCTGCGTTTGATGAGCTTGATTTCTTCGGTTTCCTTGTCGGCGGCGGCGTGCTTCTGGGCCAGGGAGTCTTCCTTCTTTTCCACGGCCTCGATCTTCCGGTCGAGGTTTTCCTCCTTCTGCTGCAAGCGGTTTTCCTGCCGCTGAAGGTCGGCGCGGCGTTCCTTGACTTCCTTCTCGTACTCGCTGCGGTTTTTCAAAATCTCCTCTTTGGCTTCCAAGAGGGCCTCACGTTTCTTGGATTCCGCGCTTTTGATGGCTTCATTGACAATTCGTTTTCCCTCTTCTTCGGCGCTGGAGATCTCCTTCTCTGAGACATTTTTCCGATAGCGAATACCAAGCAGGAAGCAGACGGCGCCGCTGATCACCGCGCAGATGAGCGCAGTGACGACGGTTTGCATCACGATGTTTCCTCCAATCGGTTTGGTATCAGTTCGCTGAACTTTTTTGAACGCTGGGTTTGCCGGACGGCCGGAAAGCGCCCCTACGCAATCATAGAACCGTCCTTCCTTAGTTTAATCTTTTACTGGACCGCTGTCAAGGAAAAACATCGGAATCGGAGGAAAAGTTCCAGGGCCTCTTGCCAAGGACAGGAAAGTATGGTAAAATAAAAATGCTGTAAAAGCGATTAAACAATCAGGAGGTCGATGATCATGCAGAGGAAAAAGATGTCTGCTGCGGCGCTGCTGTTCTGTCTGATGGCGGTTTTGCTGACGGTTCCGGCGTTTGCCCACGGCGGACATCATGGCGGCGGCGGTTGTCACGGCGGCGGCTGGTATGGAGGCGGATATAATAATACCGCGTCGGTTTCGACTCCAGCTCCGGCCTGCGGCGTTTACGGATGCACCGTTGCGGGCGCGCACAATCATGCCTGCGCGTATCACCCGGGCACGGTTTGCTCCAAAGGCTGCTGCGGCGTATGTCCCGTGGAGGGCTGCACGCTGGCTGGCCGTCATGTGCATGACGGCGTGACGTACTGCGGCTACGGTCATGCGGCGGGCTTCTGTGACGGAACCTGCTATGCCCTTTGTCCGGTGGAGGGCTGCACGCTGACGGGCCGTCACGAGCATGACGGCGCGACGTACTGTGGCTACGGCCATGCGGCGGGCTTCTGCGACGGAACCTGCTATGCCCTTTGCACCGTGGAGGGCTGCACGATGGGCGGCTGTCATGTACACGACGGCGTGACGTACTGCGGAAACTATCATGCGAACGGCTTTTGCGAAAGCAATTGCGTTGCGGGAGCTTATGGCAAGTGCCACCGGCGCTGAGCGGCTGTTTCATTGAAAACGCAAGAGAGCGGGCAATCCGATGGAACGGATTGCCCGCTTTTGCTGCGCGGAAAAGACCGGTCAGGTGTCGATAAACGCAGCGGCGGCGTAGCCCACCTGATCGCCGTAGTGGACAACGTACCACCCCTGCCATTCGCCGTAGATGGTCACAGAGGCCCCGTTGGGCAGGTTGGCAAGAATTCTGCCGGTGGGAGCCGGATAGCTTCGGAGGTTCAGCGTGCCGTAACTGACCGCCACCGTGCCGGCAATGGGGTCCATGGGATAGATAAAGGGCAGACCGAAAAACTCCGTCAGCGCCCGGGCGAGCTGCTGGGCAATGGCGTCCATATGGCCTTCGACCCACTGGGCGTCGGAGTAGTTATCGTGATACCCGATTTCCACCAGCACGGCAGGGGCTTTCGGCTGGCGGACTTCTCCCAGGGTTGTGGTGGAACGGGTCGTCACTTTGTTTGGCAGCGGGTAAATTTTGCGCAGCTCTGCCGCGATCAGCTCCGCAGCCCGCTGGCCCTGGGCGCTTTTAGGGTAATAAAAGGCGATAATGCCCCGCTCCTCACCATAGCGGCCTTCCGGCGCGCCATTGGAGTGGAGGGCGAGGTAGAAGTCATAATCGCCCTGGTTCGCCTCCCGGATGGACGAGCCGGCAGTCATTTCCGGACGATTGCGCTTGTACTGGATACCATTGGAAACCAGATAGGGAATGAGGGCGTCGGCCAGGAGGTTCATGTTGTATTCCTCCGAGCCGCTTCCGGTGACGTACTGATTCCATTCCTGCGTACTGGCGTATGGTTTATGAAGTATGTTCAGGCACAGGAAAATTTTTGTCTAATTTTGCCTGTGGTATGGACAAGCCGCGGAGAATGTGGTACATTGTCGAAAATAAAATGTTTTATGAACGGCGTCGGTACAGGAGACTTGTGACAAGGTTCTGTATTGCGCGTTGAGGAGGATATTGATATGCTTCCATGGATTCTTGGAATTGCGCTGGTAATCTGCATTTGCTGTACGGTATTATATGCGGTCTCGATTTTCCGAACGCCGAAGGGAGTCCGAGCTTCCCTGAAGACGAATCCGCCGGCCCCGGCCAGTTTGACCCGGAAGCCGGGCGCCCTGACGTACGTCGACGGAATGGACAGCCATGATTTTGAGCGTTTTTGCGCGGAACTGCTGGAACGTTCCGGGTATCAGCAGGTTCATATGATGCAGGGTTCGGACGGCCAGGGAGTGGATATCGTTGCGGTAAAGCGCGGTCTGCGGTATGCGTTTCAGTGCAAGCGGTATTCTTCCAAAATCGGGAACGAGGCCGTTGAGCAGGTGCATGCGGGACAAATGCTGTATAGCTGTTCCGTAGGCGTGGTGATTACAAATAACTATTTTACGACCGGTGCGAAACAGGCGGCCCGTGCAGCAGGCGTTGAGCTTTGGGACCGGGATGTTTTGAGCGATAAAATCGCCCGGCTGGACAAATGATATAAAAAGACGGACAGCCGACGACGCCGGCTGCCCGATTTTTTTATTTGTGCGGTACGTGCCAGATGTTTTCCGCATACTCTGCAACGGAACGGTCTGCCGCAAAAATGCCGCTTCGGGCAATGTTGTGCAGGCTCATACGGTTCCAATGCAGCGGGTCCGCGTAGGTCTCCACCATCCGCCGCTCTGCGTCGCAGTAGGCCGCGTAATCCGCCAGAAGCAGATATTCGTCGGCCGGGCCGCCGCCGGAGCTCAACAGCAGACGCTGATACAGATCATCGTAAGAAATGCCGTCCCGGAAGCCGGCCCGCAGCGCGTCCATTGCACGCCGCAGATTCGGGTCATGGTTGTAAATGCGCTGAGGCACATAGCCCTCCCGTTTCAGATTCTCCACCTCATCCGCGTGGAGCCCGAAAAGGAACATATTTTCGTCGCCCAGAACCTCGTGCATTTCTACGTTTGCGCCGTCCAGGGTACCCACCGTCAAAGCGCCGTTCATCATGAACTTCATGTTGCCGGTGCCGCTGGCCTCTTTGCCGGCGGTGGAAATCTGCTGGCTCACTTCGCTGGCGGGCATCAGCACTTCCGCCAGGGAAACCCGGTAGTTTTCCAGGAAGACCACTTGCAGCTTATCCTTGCAGATCGGATCATGTTCAATCTGATCCGCCAGGGAGTTGATCAGCCGGATAATCCGTTTGGCAACCTCGTAGCCCGGCGCGGCTTTTGCGCCGAACAGGAAGGTATGGGGCTGCTGGATCACATTCGGGTCGTCCCGCAGTTTTTGATACAGGGTGATAATATGCAGGACGTTCAGCAGCTGCCGCTTGTACTCGTGCAGACGCTTGGACTGTACATCGAAAATGGCGTCGGGGTTCAGAATCACGCCGCGGCTCTTTTTTGCGTGGGCGGCAAAGAGCACCTTGTTCTCATGCTTGATCTCCGCCAGACGCTTCAAAACGCTTGTGTCATCGGCGTAAGCGTCCAGCTTCTGGAGATTCGAGGCGTCGGACAGATAGGCGTCGCCGCCGGTCAGGTCTTTCAGCAGGGCGTCGAGACCGGGGTTGATCTCACTCAGCCAGCGGCGGTGATCAATGCCGTTGGTGACGTTCTGAAACTTTTGCGGTTCCATCCGGTAAGCGTCGCGGAAGACGTCCTGCTTCAAAATGTCGGAGTGAAGCGCGGACACGCCGTTGACCGCCATGCCGCCCGCGATGCACAGGTTGGCCATCCGGACCTCGCCGCCCCAGACGATTGCCATTTTCTCGGTTTTGGCCGGATTGTAGTTGTAGTATTCCTCAACCTTCCGCTGCCAGCGGTTGGAAATTTCCTGAATAATCTGCCAGATACGGGGCAGACGGCGTTCCATCAGGGTCTGGGACCAGCGCTCCAGGGCTTCCGCGAGAACGGTGTGGTTTGTGTAGGCCACAGACTGCGTGGTAATGCTCCAGGCTTCGTCCCAATCCATGCCCGCGTCGTCAATGAATACGCGCATCAGTTCGGGAATGACCAGCGTAGGATGGGTGTCGTTGATTTGAATGATATTCTTTTCATGGAAATTCTTCAGCGTACCATAGGTATCCAGGTGCTTGGTGCAAATGGACTGGATCGTAGCCGACACAAAGAAGTACTGCTGCTTCAGACGCAGAGATTTACCCTCGGTGTGATTGTCCTCGGGATACAGCACTTTTGCAATGGCTTCCGCCATCGCCTTTTCCTCGGTGGCCTTGAGGTACTCGCCCCGGCCAAAGAGACTCATGTCCAGGGGGGTGGTCGGCACGGCGTCCCACAGCCGCAGAACGTTTACATGTTCTGTGTTGTAGCCGGCGATTTCCATGTCGTAAGGCACCGCCAGCACCGTGGTAGCGTTTTCATTGACGGTGTGCAGGTGTCCGTCAGCCCAGAATTCCCGCACCGTGCCGCCGAAAGAGACGTGCTGCGCTTCGGCGGGTTTGGGAATCAGCCATGCTGCGCCCAGATCTTTCCAGTGATCCGGCAGCTCTACCTGCTGGCCTTCCACGATCTTCTGCTTGAAAAGACCCAGCTCGTAGCAGATGGAATATCCCGTGGCAGGAATTTCCAGGGTGGTCATGGAGTCCAGGTAGCAGGCCGCCAGACGGCCCAGGCCACCGTTGCCCAAAGCGGCGTCCGGCTCGACTTCGAAAACGTCGCCGGCCTTGAAGCCCAATTCCTCCAGGGCCTCCCTCAGCTGGGGCAGAATGCCCAGGTTGTAGGCGTTTTTCATCAGACTCCGGCCCATCAAAAATTCCATGGACAGGTAGTGAACCTGCTTTTGACGGTTCAGGCGGGTCCGTTTCCGGGTCTCCACTTCCCGCAGGGCCATTACGTCCCGCAGCACCAGCGCGCTGGCGCGCATGATTTCGCCGTCAGTAGCTTCGTCGGGGGCCTTGCCGAAGTTGGTCATCAGCTTGGCCGTCAGAGTATCTTTCAAAGTTTGTGTTGTAAATGCTGTCATGAATTCTCCTCACCCTGCCGGTGAATTACTTCCCGGCAGTTCCTTTTTTGCTGGTCCCCTTTTTGGTGGTTTTCTTCGTGGTTTTCGTGGCTGTTTTAGTGGTTTTCTTTGCGGTTTTTTTCGCGGCCTTTGCCTCTTTTTCCGTTTCAGACGGAGCTTCCGTTACAGGCGTTTCCTCCGCGGACGTTTCAGCAGCAGGGGACTCCTCCACAGGTGCTTCCGCGACAGGTGTTTCTTTTACGGGAGCCTCTGCGGCGGGAGCTTCCTCAACCGGTTCTTCCGCAGAAACCTCCGCGGAAGTTTCCTCAAAAGGGGATGCAGTTTCCTCCACAGCCGGTTCTTTGACCGAAATCGCGGCAGCGGCTTCCTCCGCCGGCGCAGTGACAGGCGCTTCTGCTTCTTCAACGGCCTCGGGCTGTTCCGTGGCCCGGGAGGAGTTTTCGTGGGAGGGCGGCCACTCCATACCCGTAATGGTCGCATAGATGCGCAGGTATTCCCGTGCGCTCCGCGCCCAGCTGAAATCACACTTCATCGCCCGTTCGCGCAGGCGCTCAAAGACGTCGGGATAATCCTTGTAAAGATATACCGCTTCCCGGATGACATACAGCATGTCGCCGCTGGAATAATTGGCGAAGGTGAAGCCGGTGCCTACGCCGCGCCAGGATTCATGAGGCTGAACGGTATCTTTCAGGCCGCCGGTCTCCCGCACGATGGGAACCGTACCATAACGCATGGCGATCATCTGGCTCAGGCCGCAGGGTTCGCTCTTGGAGGGCATGAGGTAGAGGTCCGCGCCGGCGTAAATCGCCATGGATAAATCCTCATTATAGTCCAGCTGCACGGACATCCGGCCCGGGTACTGCTGCGCCGCCCAGCGGAAAAAATCTTCGTATTTCTGGTCGCCCTTGCCCAGAATCACCAGCTGAATCGGGAGGTCCATCATATCATGAAGTACCTCACAAATCAAGTCCAAACCTTTGTGAGACACCAAACGGCTTACCAGAGCCAGGATAGGCGTATCTGGTTCTTCCCGCAGACCAACCCGCTTTTGCAGCGTGATTTTGTTGACCGCCTTGCCCGTCATATCCTCCGCCGAGTAATTTTCGGCGATCCGGGAATCGGTGCGGGGGTCGTACAGCCTCATGTCAATGCCGTTCAGCACGCCGGACAGCTTTTCCGAACACTGCTGCATGATGCTTTCCATACGATGGGCGAAATAGGGCATTTTCAGCTCGCTGGCATAGGTCGGGGAGACGGTGTTCACTGCGTCGGCGCAGAGGATGGCCCCTTTGAGCAGATTCAGGTCGCCGTCCATCAGCAGGGTACCATCCTTCACCCAGCCCGCGTCCAGGCCGAACAGGTCGCCCAGTACATAGGGGTTATACCGGCCCTGGTACTCAATGTTATGAATGGTCAGCACGGTTTTGATGGAACGATAGCGCTCATCCCGAACGCCGTCGTCCTTCAGGTAAACCGGCACCAGGGCGGACTGCCAGTCGTTGCAGTTAACGACGTCGGGCCAGAACTTCAGGTGGTCCAGCATTTTCACCACGGCCCGGGAGAAAAAGCCAAAGCGTTCGCCGTCGTCCGAATGGCCGTACAGCTCCCCGCGGGAATAATAACGTTCGTTGTCCAGGAAATACCACGTCACGCCGTCCCGTTCCAGGGAGAACAGACCGCAGTAGATATGCCGCCAGCCCAGGTCTACATAATCAAAGCACTCAAATGTAAGCTGGTCGCCGAACTTTTCCTTTACCATCTGATACAGCGGCAAAATAACTGCCACTTCCGCACCCTGCTTGGCCAGGGAGGGGGGCAGAGAACCGGCCACGTCGGCCAGGCCGCCGGTTTTGCAGAAAGGCACCGCCTCACTGGTAACATACAGAATTTTCATAAAGCTACTCCTTCTCCGTAATAAAAGAAAACATGATCCGTCCCTCCGCGCCAGGAGGGGCTGTTCGCCGGAAGGCCCGGCGCAGGTTCAACATCATAGAATACCAGATTTTGCAGGAAACGTCAACCATTTCACGGGACGGCGGCAAAACGCCGCAGAAATCCGGCCTCTGAAAAATACCGCCCTTCAGAAACGAGGAAAAAGGGGGACGGCTGTCCCCCTTTTCCTCATACGCGGCTGCCTTTTGCCAGAACAATGGGGTAGGTAGAATGCCCCATCAGCGTCCGGTCGGGGAGAATTTCTACCTTTTTATCCGTAATCACATAGGAGAGCTGCGCGTTGCGCCGCACAACCGTCCCCTTGAACAGTACGCAGTTGCGCACCACCGCGCCCGGCTCCACCACGACGCCCGTACAAAGCACAGAGTTTTCCACCACGCCCTCAATGGAGCATCCGTCGGCCATCAGCGAATTGACGCACCGGCCGCCTGCGCCCACATAAGACGGCGCACGGTCACTGCCCTTGGCCCGCACGGGACGTTCCGGCGTGAACAGCTCTTTCCGGATCGCCGGATTCAAAAGCTGCATACTCCGGTCATAGTATTCCTGCACGGAACGAATCTGCGCGGCAAAGCCGTTCCAAATGTAGGTGCGCAGATTGAGCGTGTCCTTTTTGGCAAGAAGCACGTCGCGCCGCCAGCTGAATTGATCCTTCGCCTTGCAGTCGTCCACCAGCTGCTTGAGCAGGGCGGTGGAGAGGATGTAGACTTCCAGGCCCCGATATCCCCGGGGAGTGTTCAGCTTGTAAAGAACCTGCGTGACGCGGCCGTCGTCGGATTTTTCGAAGTACGTGCCGTTTTCCGTGGCAAAGCTGTCGTTGCCGCAGACGACGGTGATATCCGCGCCGGATTTGATGTGGTTCGCGTAAATGTCCGCCAGAGGCAGGTTTGCAACCAGATCGCCCTCCATCATGACGACATAGCCCTGACGGATGGTGTCCAGATAGCTGCGCACGTTGGCCAGGGCCTCCATTTTGCCCCGGAAGGGCATAACGCCCCAATTCTGCTGATAGTTGAAGGGAGGCAGCAGCCGCAGGCCTCCGCGTTTGCGGGACAGGTCCCAGTCCTTGCCGGTGCCCAGGTGGTCCAGCAGGCTCTGGTATTGACCGTGAAGCACGATGCCCACGTCGGTGGTTCCGGCGTTCACCAGGGTGGACAGGCTGAAGTCTACCGTACGGAAGCGGCAGCCGAAGGGCATGGAGGAGGCGGAACGAATTTCGCCCAGCTCCCGCAGATCGTTGCGGCGTTCATAGGAAAAAATGATACCATGCAGTCCGTTCATTTCTTGGAGACCTCCTTACCGTTGCTGTCCAGCATCTTGCCGGGCGCAACGTTCATACCTTCCGACAGCTCGCACTGCGGCCCGAGCACCGTCAGGCCCCAGCCATCGGGATAATCCTCCGGCTTGCCGCCCACATGACAGCCGGGACCGATGCGGCAGTCCTCACCCAGAATGGCGTATTCCACCACAGCGCCCGCTGCGATTTTCACGCCCGGCAGAAGCACGGAATAACTCACCCGCGCGCCCTCGGCGACGTCCACGTTGGGGGACAGGACGGAGTTTTCCACCACGCCTTCCAAATCGCTGCCGCGGTTGAATGCGCTGTGGGTCACGGTGGAACGGGGGCCTAAGTACGCCGCCGCTGCATTGACGGAACGGGCATAAATCGGCCAGGATTTGTCGTGCAGGTCCAGACCGCTCTCCGGAGACAGCATATCCATGTTGGCGTCCCAGAGGGATTCCAGGGTTCCCACGTCCTTCCAATAGCCGTCGAAGCGGTACGCGGCCATTTTTTCCTGGTTGTTCAGCATGGCGGGGATGACGTTTTTGCCGAAGTCGTTCTCGGAATTGGGATTGTTCTCGTCGTCGACCAGGTACTGACGCAGCACCGGCCAGGAGAACACATAAATACCCATAGAAGCCAGATTGCTCTTGGGTTCCTTCGGTTTTTCAGCGAACTCGGTAATCATGTCCTGCTCGTTTACGCTCATGATGCCGAAGCGGGACGCCTCGTCCCAGGGCACTTCCATGACGGAGATGGTGCAGGCGGCCTCCGTCTCCTTGTGCCGGGCGATCATGCCGGCGTAATCCATCTTGTAGATGTGGTCGCCGGACAGGATGATGACGTAATCGGGATCATACATGTCCACAAAGCCTTTGTTCTGGTAAATGGCGTTTGCGGTGCCTTTGTACCAGGTGCCGCCATCGCTGCCCTGGTAGGGCGGGAGGATGTGAACGCCGCCGGTGCTGCCGTCCAGGTCCCAGGGCTGGCCGCTGCCGATGTAGCTGTTCAGCTCCAGGGGGCGGTACTGCGTCAGGACGCCAACGGTGTCAATACCGGAATTGGTGCAGTTGGAGAGGGGAAAGTCGATGATGCGATACTTGCCGCCGAAGGGAACGGCGGGCTTTGCCATGTCGCCTGTGAGGACGTACAGACGGCTGCCTTGTCCTCCAGCCAGCAGCATGGCAACACACTCTTTTTTCATGTCTTGTCCAGCTCCTTTTTCAACTGTTTTTTCGCTCTGGGCTTTCTGGGGGTTTTAATTGCTTCGGCCAGCGATTTCTTGGAGGATTCCTCCTCGGCAGGAACCGTCTTGACCGCTTTGGGAACTTTGACCTTGACCACCTTGGGTTTGGGGAATTTGCCCTCGCCCCGCAGGAACACTGCGCCAAAGGCGGGAATCCGGATGGCGACGGAATACTCCTTGCCGTGGGACTCCACAGCCTCCACCGGCACCGGCTCCTGGTCGCCGAAGCCGTCGCCGCCGTACTCCGGCGCGTCGGTGTTGAACACGGGGGTATACTGCCGCCGGGCCGGCACGCCCAAACGATAACCCTCGTAAGTATTGGGCGAGAAGTTTACCGCGCACAGCAGTTCGCGGCCCTTTTTGTCCTTGCGGAGAAATACGACCACGTTGTTATGGTTGTCGTCCACGACGAGCCACTCGAAGCCCTCCCAGCTGAAGTCGATCTCCCACAGGGCGGATTCCTTTTTATAGAAGGCGTTGGCCTCCTTGAAGAAGCGGTGAATCTGCTGATTTTCCTCGTTTTCCAGGAGATACCAGTCCAGAGGCTCCTTGTCGTTCCACTCATGCCACTGGCCCAGTTCCGCGCCCATAAACAGGAGCTTTTTGCCGGGGTGCGCCAGCAGGTAGGCGTAGAACCCGCGGGTACAGCGGAGCTGGTTTGTGTAATCGCCGGGCATTTTGCCTACAACCGAACCCTTCATGTGAACCACTTCGTCATGAGAGATCGGCAGCACAAAGTTTTCAGAGAAGGCATACATCATGGAGAAGGTGATATCCTTGTGATGGTCCTGACGGAACCAGGGGTCGAGCTTCAGGTAGTGGCACATATCGTTCATCCAGCCCATATTCCACTTGAGGTTGAAGCCCAGTCCGCCGATGTCCGCCGGACGGCTGACCATCGGCCACGCGGTAGATTCCTCCGCAATCATCATGACGCCGGGATTCACGCTGAACGCCATGGCGTTCAGCTCGCGCAGGAAGTCGATGGCTTCCAGGTTTTCGTGTCCGCCGTACTTGTTGGGGGTCCAGGGGCCGCCCTGACGGTCGTAGTCCAGGTAGAGCATCGAAGCCACGGCATCCACCCGCAGGCCGTCGATGTGGCATTCCTCCAGCCAGAAACGGGCGGAGGAGAACAGGAAGCTCTTGACTTCCGGGCGGCCGTAGTCAAACACGCGGGTACCCCAGGAAGCATGTTCCCACTTGTTGGGGTCGCTGTACTCGTAGCAGCAGCCGCCGTCGAACTGGTAAAGACCGTGCGCGTCCTTGCAGAAGTGGGAGGGCACCCAGTCCAGAATGACGGAGATGCCATTTTTATGCATATGGTTCACGAACCAAAGGAAGTCCTTCGGCGTGCCGTAGCGGGATGTCGGGGCGAAATAGCCGGTGCATTGATAGCCCCAGGAGCCGTCAAAGGGATGCTCCAGGACGGGCATCAATTCGATGGCGGTATACCCCATTTCTTTTACGTAGGCGGCCAGCTCGGCAGCCATGGTGCGGTAGTCGTAAAAATCGCCGTTCTCACGCTTGCGCCAGGAGCCGAGATGCACCTCGTAAATGTTCAGGGGGGATTCGTAGACCGGATGCTTGGCCTGCTTTTCCCGGAACGCCTTGTCCGTCCAGTGGAAGCCCTCGATGTCGTAGAGCTTGCTGGCGGTAGCGGGCCGGGTTTCGGTGTGGAAGCAGTAGGGGTCCGTTTTCAGATGAACTTCCCCGTCCGCGCCGGTAACGGCGTATTTGTACGCGTCGTATTCTTCCAGCCCGGGGAGGAAGCCTTCCCAGATTTCACCCTTCTGCGTCAGGGGGTCTGCCTCAGGGGCCCATGCGTTAAAGTCTCCGACGACAGAGACAGCCTGGGCATGAGGCGCCCAGACGCGGAACGTCCAGCCCTTGGCGCCTTTTTTTTCCGCCGGGTGCGCGCCGAACCAGCGCCAGCCGTCGGTGAGGGCGCCGGAATGGAACTGCTGGGCCGGGTCGATTTTCGTTCTTGCCATAGTAACCTCCGTGAATAGCCGGGACGCCAGCGGGGGCTGCTGGATGCAAGCGCCGCAGCTGCCGCTTTTTGCGGCGAAGCGGCCCGCCGTTTTCCGAGAGCGTCCCCATGGACGCCCCGTCCGTCCGCGCTTCCCATACCCGCGGCGGACATTTTCGTTGCATCAGGTTATTTCATGTTATTATACTTCTTCTGGAAATTATCGTCAAGAATAGGACTGTCGAAAAAAGGGCGTGCTTTTAGTGTAATTCCCCAAAAGTTCCTGGGACATATTCAAACAAATTGTTTGTTTTTGTCTGATTTGGCAAAGAAACGCACGAATTTTCTGTGATTTTGACAAGGCTTTCACGAGAGGGTAATCGATTTCGTGAATCCTGCCTTGCGTTGCATCCGGGAGGGTGTTATAGTAGGGTGCGGGCAGGGGGTCGGAACCGTTTTTCTGCCCGATTCATTATCCATTTTTCAGGAGGTCTCGTACATGGTCCAGGCTTTTTCCTTGACGCCCCTGCAAATCGACGGCTTTCCGCTTTGGGTTGTGCTGTTGCTTTGCACGGGTGTGTTTCTGGCGTCGTTCATGGACGCCATTGCCGGCGGAGGCGGCATTATTTCCGTACCCGCGCATTTGATTGCCTTCGGGAATATTCCCGCGCCTTACGCGCTGGGTACGAACAAGGTTTCCGCGGCTATTGGCACGGTGTTTTCGACGGTCCGTTTCATCAAAAACGGATACGTCAACTGGCGGCTTTTTGCTCCGGCGATCTTCTTTGCTCTGGCGGGTTCCGCCGGCGGCACCTGGCTTCAGCACCGGACGCCGGACGCGGTTTTAAAATACCTGCTTCTGGCAGTGCTGCCGGTAGTGGCGTTTATCACGCTGCGCACCCGCGAATGGCCTGACGAGCCGGGGGAGATCAACCCTCGCACACAGACGGCGATTGTCTGGGCGGCGGCGCTCATTGTCGGGGCCTATGACGGCTATTACGGTCCCGGAACGGGAACCTTTCTGATGATTATTCTGATTCGTCTTGCGAAAATGGATACCCGTCATGCCGCTGGCGGCGTAAAAATCATAAACCTGTCCTCAAATGTCGGGAGCCTGGTCACGCAGCTGGCGTCCGGCTATGTGTTTCTTGGCGTGGGCCTGACCGCCGCTGTTGCGTCGATTGCGGGGCATTACATCGGCGCAGGGCTTGCCATCAAAAACGGCAGCCGGATTGTACGTCCGGCGGTTGTGATTGTTTTGATTCTCCTTACGCTCAAGGTAGGAAGTGAATTGCTTTTTCCGGGCTTTTGGGAATAAAGGAGATATTTTCAGCAAAGGAAAATTCAAAATCCAGTATATGAAGAACAGGGGGCAATTATGAAAAAAACCATCGGCATTTTGGGCGGCATGGGACCTCTGGCGACAGCGGACCTTTACCGCAGGCTGGTTCTGCTCACGGATGCAGCCAGCGACAGCGAACACATTCGGGTGTACATCGACAGCAACACGACGATTCACGACCGCACATCGGCAATTCTCTCCGGCGGTGCGGACCCGCTGCCCGCCATGACGGACTCGCTTCGGAAGCTGGAGTCCTGCGGTGCGGACTGCATTATCATGCCCTGCAACACGGCTCATTATTTTTTGCCAAAGCTCCAGGAACGGACAAAGGTTCCGTTTGTGAGCATGCTGGAGGCCGCGGCGAAGGCGTGCCGTGCGTGTTATCCAGGCCAGACCGCCGCGGTTCTGGCCACAAAGGGCACGCTGAGTTCCGGACTTTACCAAAAGGCGCTGGAAGCGGAAAACGTTCCGTATCTGATTCCGGAAGCAACGGAACAGGATGCGTTGATGAATGTGATTTATCAGGGGGTAAAAGCGGGCGCGCCGCCGGAGACGTACCGGGCGGAGTACCTTTCGGTTCTGGACGCCATGGAGTCCCGAGGCGCCGGGTATTTCATTCTGGGCTGTACGGAACTCCCGTTAGCCGTTCAGCTTCTGAGCGTGGACCGACCTGCCATTGATCCCACGGAGGAACTGGCGAAAGCGGCCATCCGTTTTTGCGGTTACGCGGTAAAAGGTGAGTGAGCCCTTCTGCGCCGGTCAGGACGTTGTTTCTGGCCGGCGTTTTTTTCTTCACAGATTCTTAACAAAGGGCTTTACAAATGGAAAGTTGTTTGGTATAATATCACTAATCCATAAAGGGACTGCGGACTGGTATTTGGTGAATCGTGCAAAAATAACCTTGTACCTTTTTTGTGGTTCCAATTTCTTTTTGAGGTGATGAGAATGAAAAAATTAAGTCTTCCTGTGCAGATCCTGATTGCGCTGGCCTTGGGCATTGTGGTGGGCCTGGTTTGCTACTTCACTGGCAATGCGGCTTTCACCGCCAGTTACTTAAAGCCTTTTGGCGACATTTTTGTCAACCTCTTGAAGTTCATTGTCGTGCCGGTTGTGCTTCTGTCCATGATCGACGGCATTGTTTCGATGGGCGACATGAAGAAAGTGGGCGCTGTGGGATGGAAAACGGTTGCTTACTTCCTCTGCACCACGGCCATTGCCTGTGTGATTGGTCTGGTTTTTGCGAATGTGTTCAATAGCATGCATCTGTTTCCCCAGCTGGCCCTGACGGAAGGCGAGGTCTGGGACAAAGCGACTTCTGCGAACTTTATGGATACGCTGGTTGGAATTTTCCCGTCAAATATGTGGAGTTCGTTCTCGACGGCGAATATGCTGCAAGTAATCGTGATTGCGCTGTTCTTCGGCGGCGGCATACTGGCGGCAGGCGAGAAGGGCAAGCTCTGCAAGGACATTGTGACTTCTTTTTATGCAGTGATTGAGCAGGTTATGACGTTTATCATCAGCCTGTCCCCGATTGGCGTGTTCACCATGATGGCGTGGGTGGTTGCCACACAGGGCGCAGAGATTATTGGTTCTCTGGTGTTGGTGCTGCTGTGCGCGTATCTGGGTTATATTGCGCATGCGGTGCTGGTATATTCCATGTCGGCGAAGGCGTTTGCGGGAATGAGTCCGGTACGGTTTTTCCGGGGAGCGTTTGCCGCCATGATGTTTGCGTTTACCTCCACGTCTTCGGCGGCAACGCTGCCGGTGTCGAAGGAGTGCGCGGACGAGTTAGGTGCGGACACAGAAATTTCGGCCTTTGTGCTGCCGCTTGGTTCGACGATCAACATGGACGGAACGGCGATCTATCAGTGCGTGGCGACGATTTTCCTGGCGTCCTGCGCCGGGGTGCAGCTGAGCCTGGGTCAGATGGTGACGATTGTGGTGACGGCGACTCTGGCGTCGATTGGCACGGCAGGCGTGTCTGGTGCAGGCATGATTATGCTGGCGATGGTTCTGACGGCTATGGGAATTGATGTAAACCTGATTATGATTATCTACGGTGTAGACCGGCTCTTTGATATGGGTCGTACCTGTCTGAATGTCACCGGCGATATTTCCTGTGCCATCTGCGTCTCCCACTGGGAAGGAAAAGGGAGAAAATAACATTGCTTCCAGCAATGGCGGGCGCGCCTCGCGGCGCGGGCGGAAAACAGCCATTTGAAATGGCTGGTCCAAATTTGAACCCCCCATTTTCTTTTCTCTGGCGAGAGAAAAGAAAACGGGCCGTTCACGGTCCAAAAGAAAAGAGCGTTTGTTAGGTGCGGTGTAAGACTACGGCTTTCTGCCTCTGATAACGAGAAGTCCAAATCGACTTGCCTCTGCGTCTAACTCCGCTGCCGCTGCATTGGCGGGCGAAATAATGCGGTGGAATCAGGCGGTTGAAATAACTTGGAGGAAACCAAACCAGAAGTCCAAATCGACTTGCCGTGCTGCGGTGCGCGAACGGACCTTGTGCAGTTGGCGCGTGGATCGGCAGAGGCTGACGGCTGAAATGGATTGGTGAAATCTGGAAAGTTTAGAAAACCTTGCGTTTATTGGACGCAAGGTTTTCTTTTTGTTTGTTGTGGGAAATATTTCGAGGTTTGGAAGACTTGGTATTTTTTTTGGACATTCTTCATAAACTGGCTAAAAGATGGAACAGGGAGGGATTTCACATGACCTCAAGACAGGCGGGACGGCGAATGCGAAAATTTACATCGCACACCTCCAAAAACGGACCGCGCCCCAACAGCACACAAAAAACCATACGTCCACGAAAGAAAAACGAATCACTGCAGCCCGGAGAGCTGCGGCGCTTAATGCAGTTGGTGATCTGCGGTAGCCTATTCGTAGTATTAGTGGCCGTAAAGTTGCTGCTTCCGGCAAAAATGGAGAAATTCAACGACGAACTATCGGCGGCGCTGCGAAAAAACATGGACATACAAGAAGTGTTTTCGGCGGTGGGCCGGGCCTTCGGCGGCCAAACAAACGGCACAATCGAAGATGTCTATCAAGCCGTTTTCCATCCGAAGCAGGAAGAAGAGACTGGAAAAGACAACAAAGAAGATGGCGCCGTAAAAACACCGGAGCCTATAAAAATGCAGGAACACGCGGCATTGGACGTGCTGCACAGCTACCGCAGAGCGGCAGAGACGGCGGGTACAAAGGATGAGGCGTCGGAGCCGACGGAGGCAGGCGCAGCCACTCCGTCCGAGCCGGAAGAAACCGCCGTACCAACAGATGCGTCAACACTTGCTTATATTCAATATTCGGAAGAAAACCTGCCGGATACGGTCAGCATGGAGCAGGCGATTTTAGGGTTTGCATACGAAACGCCGCTCACTGGCGTACTGACCTCCAATTTTGGCTATCGGGAGCATCCGATTGAGGGAGAGGAACGGTTTCACTACGGCGTAGACTTGGCGGCGGAAACCGGGACAGAAATTGACTGTTTTGCGGATGGCTCCGTAACAGCAGTAGGGGAAAGCAGCAGTTATGGCCGCTATTGCATTGTGTCGCATGAAAGCGGCTATTCCACACTCTACGCACATTGCAGTCGGGTCACAGTCAGTTCGGGCACACAAGTGGCGCGCGGGGAAAAAATAGCAGAAGTTGGCTCAACAGGGATGTCGACAGGACCGCACCTTCATTTTGAGCTGCACAAAGACGGGCTGTATTTGAATCCGATTTACTATGTATCCGTGTCATAAAGTGCAAGTGACAGCAGGATTTGTATTTTTGGCAGCCTGGTTTGCGCTGGCCAATGGCTTTGAGCCGCTGGCAATTGTGCTGGGAGCCGCGACGATTCACGAACTGGGGCACTATTTGATACTGCTGCTCTTTGGAGCCAAGATATCCGGTTTACGTCTAAGTGCTCTGGGGGCAGTGCTGGAAACCGACAGTACCCGTCTTTCCTATGGAAAAGAGCTGACGGCGGTTCTGGCGGGGCCGGGAGCGAATTTGCTGTGTGCGCTCGGCCTGACGGCTTTTGGCAGTGGCCGCTGGACGGTTTTTGCCGGAGCGAATTTCATTTTATGCGCCTTCAACCTCCTGCCGATTCGCTCGCTGGACGGCGGTCGGGCGTTGTATCTGGTAGCGTCATGGTTTGCAGGTCCGCCGGCGGGAGAGGCCGCCGTACGTTGGACCGGCGCCATTTTTTCCCTTGGCCTGACGGCTTTTCTGGGGTATGTAATGTGGCGAAGCGGCGGGAGCTTATGGCTGTTTCCGGCAGCGGCGGCGGCGTGCGGAGCGGCGTTGTCAGGCATCACAGGACGAAACGTATAAAAAGCCCTGCGCATTGTTCTTGCGCAGGGCTTTTTATAGATTCACTTCAGCTGTAATTGCAAATTAGCCTGTTCAACCTTAAGTTTGGAAAGGAGAAAAGCGATAGCAAGATTCATAAGCATAGGGAGCCATAAGTACATGAAGTACAGCATTTGAATGCAGGAGAGAGGCTGTGCGGCTGCATTAGGGATATAACCACTGGCCTCCAAAAGCCAGCCCGCCAGCGCCACGCCCACGCCGCCGCCGATTTTCACGCCCAGGGACGTGCAGGAGTACATGGTTCCATCCATCCGTTTGCCCTGGGTACGGAAGGTATATTCCGAGCAGGAGGCAATCAGGGCATTCAGATCGCCTTGCAGAGGACTCATGCCCAGCGCGGCCGCGCCGGAGAAAAAGAGCATCAGAAGGATATTTCCGGAATACGCGCTCACCAGAACCATTCCCCGCGCCGCCGCAGCAAGGATATAACCAGCCAGATTGAGTTTATACATGCCGTTCAGTTTTTTCACCAGCACAGGGGTCAAAAGCAGGCCGCAGATCAGGGGAAGGTTGATCGCAACAGAAAACGCGCCCATTAAATTTTCGTTCAGCAGGACATAGGTCATAAAAAACAGGCCCATGTTCAGCGTAGCGGTGTAGAGCTGGGAGAGGATGTAAACGCAGCAAATAATCAGGTAGTATTTGTTCTGCACCAGAATTTTCATGGTCTCAAAAAAGCTGAGGGTTTCTTCCGGGGCCGTGTTGACGTCTGACGTTTCCGCTTCTTCCGGCGGAAGTTCCTTCACCGAAAACACAGACAAAGAGTTCACGAGCAAGCCGATGAATGCGTAAAGAATTGCGGCCAGCCGCCAGCCCTCCGCGCCGCCGCCGAGGGCCTTTACAAGACCGACCGTAACGGCCTGAATCAGCATACTGGCTCCAAAGGCGAAAATAAACCGGATGGAACCCATCTGTACCCGTTCGCTGCCGTTTCGCGTGACCAGGGCGGTGAGGGCGGAATAGGCGATGTTGTTTGCGGTAAAAAAGACGGCATTCAAAAGCGTATAAGTGATAAAGAACCAAGCATATTTGGCAAGATCGCCCAGACCGACAGGGATGGCAAAGATGGCGGCCAAAGTGATTGCGCAGCCGAAATACCCCCAGAACATCCAGGGCCGGGCCTTGCCCATACGGGAATGCGTTTTGTCGATCATGGAGCCGAAGAAAATATCGCTCACGCCGTCAAAGAGTTTGGAAATCAGCATCAGCGTACCGACAATGCCTGCATTCAGACCAACGGTGTCCGTCAGATAGATCATGACGAAGGAGGAGAGCAGGGCATATACCACATTGCCCGCGATATCGCCCGCGCCATACCCAACTTTGTTGTACCAGTGCAGATAGGTTTTTTCTTCCATGAGAGACCTCCTTTGATGATTAAGGGCGTGGAATCAGCCGAAGCCGGAACTGGAACGCAGTTTCATCAAAACGGTAAACTTCCTGAAGCCTGGGACCGCAGCTGTGAGAACCAATACCCGTTTGAGCGTAATCCAGACACAGAACGGTGCTTCCGGAGGGCTGAAGTTCAAAATGATGCGTGGTGTTTTCCAATTCTTCCTGCGTGTATGGAGACAAATTAAAGGAAAAAGGTTCCCGGCTGGCGGCGGTCAGGCCGCAGCCGCCCTCGGCGCATACGGTGACATAATCGCACTCGCTGCGGCTTCCATTCTCCTGAGGACGGATATAATCCTCGTGGAACTCCTTCACCGTGGAAGAAAAAATCCGGTGGTACGACGCCTGACGCTTGTCGCGGTAATTTTCCAGGGGACCAAGGCCGCAGTATATGGCTTCGTTCAGGGTTTCCGGCAAAAACAGGCGCAGTCCGAATCGGGGAAGCTCCGGAAATTCCGGGTTCTTTTTCACGCTCATTACCACGTCAATCGCCCCGTTATTCCAGACCGTCCAGGAGGTTTCCAGCGTCAGAATCCGCTGAACCGAGGGGGCAGCCACGGCCATGCTGCTTTGAATAACGGCGGCGTAGCCCGCAGTTTCCCAGGTGGTCTGATAAGCCCTTGCTTCCGCCAGGTTATAGCGGGCGCGCAGCCACTCCTTTTTGATTTCGATATCGTTGTCCGTGGGAGCGCGCCAGATATTCAGTTCCATAGGCTTGCGCAAAAGCTGGGTTCCCTTGTGCCGGAGGGCGGAAAAAAGACCGGTTCGCTGATCATATTGGTAATGGAAGGAAACGCCCTGAAGCATAAGATAGGGACCGTCCTCTGTCACAATCGGCGTGCCGGGAAACAAAAGCGGACTGCGCAGCAGACGTAAAACGGTTTGATTCCGGCTGTCACGGGTTTTCACCGGCAGCTCGTCAAATCCCAGCTCGTAACCAGCAGGCATAAAGGGGGATTTGTTTTTCAGACGGTAGAGAAACCGGATGAAAACCTTTCCGCTGCTGGGAATCAGGAGGTTCAGTTTCAAAGCGCCTTCCTTATGGGGCGGAATGGAGGGACAGTTCAGGAAGCCATTTTGTAAAACCCGCCCGTCGCAGCTCAATTCAAAGAAGATTTCCAGGTAATCCCGCAGGTTTGTGAAGTCCAGGTAATTGTGGAAACGGACCTCTTTCGGCGTAAAAGCCGTGACGCGGGCCGGACGGTGTACATTTTTATATTCCAATAATCCGGTATGAGGCGTTCGGTCCGGGTAAACGAGGCCGTCCAGACAGAAGTTGCCGTCGTGGAGACGTTCGCCGTGGTCGCCGCCATAGAGATAGCGGGCTTTCCGGGTTTCTGGGGAGCGATGGAAAACCCCGTGGTCGCACCACTCCCAGACAAAGCCTCCGCACAGAAGGTCATACTGTTGGAAAAGCTGGAAGTAGTCTTCCAGATCGCCGGGGCCGTTGCCCATGGCGTGGCAGTATTCCACCAACAAAAAAGGCTTGTCCGGCGCATTGGTCAGATACGCCTCCATCTCCTCAAAGGGCGGATACATCCGGCTGAACAGATCCAGATTCGAGAAGTCATAGTGCTGTTTACGGTTCCGGTAATAAGCGCCTTCGTAGTGGGTCAGACGGCTGGGGTCATATTCTTTGGTCCAGGCCAGAGCCCGTTCAAAACAGCAGCCGTAGGCGCACTCGTTGCCCATGGACCAAATCACAATGCAGGGACGGTTTTTCTCCCGCCGGACGCATTTCTGTACGCGGTCCAGAATGGCGCCGGAAAAGGCGGGGTTGTCGGCAATGGATTCATTCCAGCGCTGGGCGGCGTTTTGGAAGGACGGGTCCGCATAGTAGAATTCCATCGGGCCGTGACTTTCCACGTCGGCCTCTGCGATGACAAGGAAGCCGTATTCGTCGCAGAGCTGGTAGAAAACGGGCGCGTTGGGGTAATGGCTGGAACGGACGGCGTTGAAATTATGCTGCTTCATGAGGAAAAGGTCCTTCTTCATCTGCTGCACACGGACGACAGGACCTGTAACCGGGTCGAAGTCGTGGCGGTTGACGCCCCGGAACTTAATCGGAACACCATTCAGGTAAACGATCCTGTCCTGAATGTAGATTTCCCGCAAACCAATGCGGTCCGTAATGACCTCGCCGTCGGTTTCAATCTGGAGTGTATAAAGATAAGGGTCTTCCGGGTTCCAGAGACGGGGATGTTCCAGGGGCAATTCCAGGTCCGTATCCTGCGTGTTCGCTGAAATGAGAACTTTCTCCGAGGCGTCCCGAATGGTGACGGCGGTTGGAACAGGCTGACGGAGATAATCCAAATGCAGATGTACCACGGCTTTGTTTTCGGAAATTTGCGTGCGGACAAAATAATCAAATACGCAGTCCGCGGGACGTTTCAGAAGGTAGACATCCCGAAAAATGCCGCTGGTCCGGAACTTATCCTGATCTTCCAGGTAACTGCCGTCGCACCACTTGAGCACCAGCACAGCCAGAACATTCCGGCCCTCCTGCAAGAAATCCGTGACGGAAAACTCCGACGTGGCGTGAGAGACCTGACTGTACCCGACGTATTTTCCGTTGAGCCACACATAGAAACAGGAATCCACACCCTCAAAGTTCAGATAAGCCGCCGGCGCGTTTTCGTTCGTCTGGTAGTCGAAAATGCGAAGATAGGCCCCGCAGGGGTTGTCCTGAGGCACATAAGGCGGGTCGAAGGGAAAGGGATAACGGATGTTGCTGTATTGATGAACGTCATACCCGGCATTCTGCCAGGCGCTGGGAACGGGAAGCCGGTCAAAAGTTTCCGAATGGAACGCTGGATCCCAAAAACCTGTGTCCAGTTCGTAGATGCTGGGATAATAGCGAAAACGCCATTCCCCGTTGAGAAGCTGAAGACGGTCGGACGTTGTGCGGTTTTCCACCAGCGGTCCCATTGGCCGGGAAGCCGGGATGTAATAGGCGCGGTCCGGGAGCGTGTTTTCGTGGAGCAGCTGAAGATTTTCGTAGTGGCGCGGTATTTGCATAGAAGCGCCTCCTTCCGGTTTGGAGCGGGCAAGCGCCGCGGCTTGAGCCATTTGCCCGTGAGTTGCTACTGATTATAAAAGGCTGTCCGTCAAAATACCATGGATTTCATTGGACAAAATATGCACAAAATGATATTATAATCGTAAATTCGCGGAAGAACGCGGCGCTTTTCCGACGGCTTTTGATAGACCTCACAAAATGCCGGGAAAATCTTTGTGCAAAATCGAGATGGAGGTGTTTTTGTGTACGTCAACAGCGCTTATTGGCAAAACAGCCGGGTGGATTTCAAGAATCGCCAGCATCCCTTGTTTGTCGGGAGCTGCGGAACCTACCGGCTCCTGACCCGCCCCGTGCTGCCCAGTCACCGTCCCCGGGGACGGTTAGATTTTCAGCTTTTGTACATTGCATCCGGAAAAGCGCAGTTTTTTTTCAATGGACAAGAGAAAATGATAACCGCCGGGCATATGGTGCTCTATCGTCCGAAGGAGGAACAGAAATACCGGTATTACGGCGCGGACCAGACAGAGGTCTACTGGGTACATTTTACCGGAAACGACGTGACCAACATCCTCCGGGAATATGGAATTTCGGATTCCGTTCAGGTCGTTTACACCGGGACCGCCCTGGAATACAAACGGATTTTCATGCAGATGATTCGGGAGCTGCAAATGTGTCAGGAGAATTACGAACAGCTTTTGGTGCTGCTTCTGCGGCAGATTTTCATTCGGATGCAGCGTCAGCTTTCCAGACGTCCAAAGGCTGGAGGCGGATACCTGGAAATGGAAATCGAAGCGGCCGTCCGGCATTTTCAGACCCACTACAATACGGCGCTCAATATTGAGGAATACGCCGCCTCCCGGGGCATCAGCACCAGTTGGTTTATCCGGAATTTTAAGGAGTTCACCGGCTTTACGCCTATGCAGTATATTCGGACGATTCGGATGTCCAGCGCACAAAGCCTTCTGGAAACAACGGAATACAATGTAGCGGAAATCAGCGACATTGTGGGCTATGAAAACCCACTGTATTTCAGCCGGATCTTCAAAAAGCAGCACGGCATTTCTCCTTCGGAGTTCCGGAGGCAGCTGCGGGAATATTGGGCGGACGAGCCTGGGCAGGTCGGAGACGGATTCTGAATCCGATGCAGGGACGGGATATTCCCCGAAGAATTCCGGGAATGGACTTTTTTTGGAAAATATGCTATGATGAAAACCACTTTCCAAAAGAAGGAGGTTACCCCATGCAGATTGGAACCGTGGAAATCCATTCCCGGCTGGCGCTGGCCCCGATGGCCGGTGTAACCGACGCGGCGTTTCGTCAGATTTGCGCGGAACTGGGTGTGGGCTATACCTGTACGGAACTGATTTCCTCCAAGGCGCTGTGCTACCACGATAAAAAAACCTTTACGCTTTTACAGCAGTTTCCGGGAGAACATCCGGCAGCGGTGCAGATTTTTGGCAGTGATCCCGTCTGCATGGCGGAGGCGGCTCAGATTGCCATTGACTATACAAATGCAGATATTCTGGATATTAACATGGGCTGTCCGATGAGCAAAATCGTCAACAATGGTGACGGCGCCGCCCTGATGCGGGACCCGGAAAAGGCCGGACGGATTGTTGAAGCCGTGGTAAAAAGTGTATCTGTTCCAGTTACAGCCAAGTTCCGCCGGGGCTGGGATTCGGGGAGCTGCAACTGTGTGGAGTTCGCAATGGTTCTGGAACAGGCGGGAGCCGCTGCGGTGGCCGTCCACGGACGGACCCGGGCGCAGATTTACGGCGGACAGGCCGACTGGAACTGCATCCGGGCTGTCAGAGAGGCCGTTTCGATTCCGGTGATTGCCAACGGCGATATCTGGAAACCGGAGGATGCCGCGCGGATTTTACAGCACACAAAAGCGGATATGGCGATGATTGGCCGGGGCTGCTTTGGGGACCCCTGGATTTTTCAGCAGGCGGAGGCCGTTCTTGCCGGACGCTCGGTTCCTCCGCGTCCGCCCCTGGCGGAACGCTGCAAAACCGCCGTTCGGCAATTTGAGCTGGCGGCGGAGGCCAAAGGAGAACGTTCGGCAGTCCTGGAGGCCCGGCGGCATTATTGCTGGTATCTCCGCGGGATACCACACTCTAATTATTATAAAGAGCAGATCGTCCAGATGAACACCTTGGAGGATGTATACCGGGTGACAAAGGGGATTCAGCGGGATTTGACCGATCCGCCTGTCCGCCCTGGGGAGGGTTGTTTATGAACGACGTACAGGAGCAAACCTGGGTTTCCGCTGCCCGGCAGGGAGATCAGGAGGCGTTTGCAGAGCTGGTGCGTCTGTATGAGAAACGGGTTTTTGCGCTGACGCTGCGAATGTGCAAAGACCCGGAGCTTGCCGCCGAAGCGGCGCAGGAGGCATTCTTTGCCGCCTGGCAGGGCTTGAAGTTTTTCCGGGAGGAAAGCCGGTTCTCGACCTGGCTTTACCGTCTGGCGTCCAACGCCTGCGTGGATGCCCTCCGGCGGGAGGGACGCCACCAGGGACACGCTTCGTTGGAAGATGAGGAGCTGAATCTGGACGTACCTTCCGGGCTTCCGACGCCTCAGGAGGAGGCGGAACGCCGGGAGTTGAGCGAGCAGATTGAGGCCGGGCTTCAGGCTTTGCCGCCGGAGTACCGGTCGGTGTTGGTGCTGCGGGAGATTCAGCAGCTTCGATATGACGAAATCGCCGAGGTTCTGGAGCTGGATGTGGGTACGGTGAAGTCACGCATCAGCCGGGGGCGGAAACGTCTGCGAAGTTTTTTGCTGGAAAGCGGGAACTTTTCGCCGCCGCCTGCGTCTAAAAAGACAGGAAAGGAGGGCTGCAAATGAAATACTGTACCGAATACGCGGCCCTGTTGGACCTGTTTGCAGACGGGGAACTGGATGCCGCGGAAATGGAACGGGTACAGGCGCACTTGGACGGCTGTCCGGGCTGCCGGGCGTATGTGGACGACGCGCTTTTGATCCGAGCGGCATTTCCGGATGCGGAGGATGTGGATATCCCGGAAGGATTTGCGGAAAGCGTGATGGAACGAATCCGGGCGGATTCCACAAAAAATGCTGGATCGCAGAAAAAAGAGCGCCGCTGGCTGCGTACGCTGGCCCCGCTGGCGGCGTGCTGCGCATTGGTGGTGGTACTGTCCAACGGTCCGCGGCTGTTCGGCGGTGGAAATGACGCGGGCCTGAGCGGCGGCGCTCCCTGCGTTTCCGATACTTCTGGCGCATCTGCGGGAGCTGGCGGGGCGGTTCCTTATGCGATGCCTGCCGAAACGCCTCTGGAAGATGCTGGCGCACCTGAGGCGGAGGTGGAAACGGACACGACAAACGAGTTTCCGGAAGTCGCGACGGCCCGTCAGTATGAAGACGACGCAGAAGATCAGCGGGGAGTTTTGTCCGCCGCGCCGGCTGCGCCAGGAGGATCCGTGACAGAATCCGCCTTGGACCATGCGGATGGAAAATTTCCAATACTGGCCTTGAGCGCCAAAGAGGCCGGAGACCTTTTGAACGACTGGACGCTGAAAGAAGAACTTGACGGAATCCGCCGATATGTGCTGACAGCAGAACAGTATGAGACGCTTTTAGCAATATTGGCGGAAAACGAAGGCGGCGCACATAACAAGGCTGAACAGCCAGAGACGCCGGATGGCGAGATTATGATTGAAGTAACCGGTCCGTTTTAGAAGATACCTTATTAAATATGCAAGGGAAAAATCCCGCCGGAGACACTATCTTCCGGCGGGATTTTTGATGAGAAAAAACTGCTGGCAAAAAAAGTTGAGGAAAATGAAAAAAAGGGTTGACATTTTGGAAAACATCTGGTATCCTAACAAAGCTGTCAGCGAGGAACGGACTTCCTGCGATGGCGGCGACTGGTACAACGAAAAAACTTTTGAAAAACTTGAAAAAAGCACTTGACAAAAGTCGAAACCCGTTGTATAATGCAAAATGTTCCGCCTCAAGCGAAAGTGGTAAAAACTTTCAGTTGAGAAAGAACGATACAGCAAAAACTTTTGAAAAACTTGAAAAAAGTACTTGACAAAAGTCGAAGCCTGCTGTATAATGAAAAACGTTCCGCAGTGAGTGGAAGTACCTTGTAAATTAAACAACGTAAGGAAAAA
>CANDBG010000003.1 GCA_947382875.1 uncultured Oscillibacter sp.
TGCCGTTCTGCTTGTTGACCTCGACGCCGATGACCACCTTTTCCACGCCGAACATTTTGGCAAGGTAGGACGCGCCGCCGATGATTTCATTGGAGCGTTCCAGCATGGCCCGATGGTCGCCGGTGATGTAGGGTTCACACTCCGCGCCGTTGATAATCACGGTATCCACCTTGCCGATGCCGCCGGAAATCTTGACATGGGTTGGGAACGTAGCGCCGCCCATGCCGACGATACCGGCATTTTTGACGATCTCTACCATTTCGTCAATGGTAAGGGCGTCGGGATTTGCGGGGGCCTGGACCTCCTCGCTTACGGTGTCCTGGAAGTCGTTTTCAATAACGACCGACGTAATGTTGCCGCCCATGGAATAGGGCCGCGGTTCCACAGCCTTCACCTTGCCGGACACACTGGCGTGAATCGGAGCGCCTAGGCCCCGGAACTCGCCGATCTTCTGGCCCACCTTCACCATGTCCCCGGCTTTCACAAGGGGGGTGCATGGCGCGCCGAAGTGCATGGACATAGGAATGACCACCTCAGCCGGGGGCGCCAGCTGTTCGATGGCCTTCTCATTGGTTGCGGCTTTCATGTCGTGGGGATGAACGCCGCCGAAGAACGCTTGTGCCATTATTTCACCTCATTTTACTCCTGACAGCGGCCCGGGTCCGTCTTTCACTTCAAATCCATAGCCGGAACCCTGGCGATACTATCACATATTGCCTCTATTCTACACCCTTCTTTGAAAAATGTCCAGACTATGAACGTGGGTTTTTCAGGAATTATTGCTTTTTTTTTGCATCCTGTTTACAGCCTGCCGTCTGTTTTCTTTTCACTTCCAGCTTTTTTGTTCAAATTTAGGTCAAATTTGTCCAAAAAATCCCACAGGCTTTTTATTTCAGCGACATCTGATTCAAAATCGCCGAATTCATCTCCCAGGTCATTCCGGTATAGATTCATATGGTTCGGCAAAAGAAGTTCTGACAGAAATGGACTTAAAAAATCGGCATCAAGGTGATGTTCTTTTAATATTCGTGCAAATAAAACGCAGATGCAGCATTCATCCGTTTGTGTGTAATATTTTGAGTGTACGGATTCCCCTAACGTTGCGTAAAAAGATTGCTCAACCGAATACTTCAGCTTCACATGAAATTCTACAAAATCTTCCGGAACCGCTTCTCTCCATTCGCGATAAGACATGATCATCGCAAATCATCCATCCTTTTCCTGATCCATATTTTTTACGCCCTTGCCAACCCCGCCCAAATGTGGTAAGCTATAAGAAATCGTTTACCACATTGAACAAGAAATATTTTTGGGAGGTCTTGCCATATGGCTGAACAAATCGACAGAGTACAAAAAAAGTGGGAGGCGTCTGAGCTTTTACGCACCGCGCAGGTACCGCCGAAGCAAATGACCGCCTTTTACCTTCTTCTGGTTCTGGCGCTGGACATCGTGGATTCTTTTAATTTCCGAAGTTTCCTGGGCACATTTGTCACAATTTTCATTACGATTTTCTGTATGCTTTTATCCATCGTCCTGTCGGCTGGCTTCATCCTCTACTTCATGGCCATCCGTCGGGGCGAACGCGCTGAATTCCTCACGGTTTTCGACGGCTTTTCCTTTGTAGGCAAGCTCATTGGATTGGAAATCGTCACCTCGATTTTTATTGTTCTCTGGTCGATGCTGTTCTTCTTTCCAGGCGTCGTCGCGGCCTACCGCTACCAGTTTGCCGTATACAATCTCTGTGAAAATCCCGACCTTGGGATCATGGAAGCGTTGAACATGAGCAAGCAGCAGACCTATGGATACAAAGGGCAGCTTTTCATACTTGATCTCAGCTATTTTGGCTGGAATTTTCTCTCTCTTCTCCCCACGATTATCATGACCGTTACGATATCCAGCAAAGCGGTGCTCCCGGTATCCATGGGGGCCATCTCCTCCTATGCGGGACTTCTGGACGCATCCACCATCGCAGCATATTTAGGAATGCCCGGATTTTTCTGGGTAATCATACAAGGGCTTTGGTCACTCGTTGTCGCCATGTTTTATCTTCCGCAATTCCGCTGCGTGGAACTCAGCTACTTTGACACAGCCAAACGTACCTCTCATATCGGAACCAACGTACCCCCGCCGGAAAACAACGGCTACGGCGGCTGGAACGGCCCGGATGGTCTGGGTGGGTTCTGATTGATCGAAAATACGCAGCATGCTGGCAGGGAAAAAACGGGAACCCATCGAGGGTTCCCGTTTTTTTCCGGGGCTCCGCCCCTGGACCCCGCCAGGGACGCGGCGTCCCTGGACCCTCCATCAAAAGAAAACTTCGTTTTCTCTCCTCTCCTGAAAGTTTGCCTCCAGCATAGCCACATGCGACAAAAACGCCGGGTCGTCAAAATATTTCGCATGGTGCGTACACTTCCTCACGCATCTCTGGCATTTAATACAGGTTCCCGGCGTCTCCGCGACATTTTCCACGCTGATCGCCCCCATCGGGCACAATCTGGCGCAAGCGCCGCAATTACAGCATTTCGACAAATCCGTTTGTGGTTTCGCTTTCAGGAAGCGCGCCGGTTCCCCATCGGTTCCCTTTGGGACGTAATAAGGAGCGTCCGCGTCCCCCGGGACCCGTACTGCGGGAGGAAAATCGGTCAAACCGCGCACTTTTGCGGCGGTATCACGTGCAAAGAGTTCCAGGCAGCGTCGGTCATCGAAATCCGGACGCCCCTCACCCAGCAAATCGGTAAAGGCGTGACGTCCGGCAAAAGCGCCGGCGGCAACCGTGTGGAAGCCGTCCGCCTCCAGCACGGCGCAAAGCTCCGCGAGAGAGTTGTCGTAAGCCCGGTTTCCGAACGTCACCACTGGCACGGCCAACGCGCCGCCGCCCCGCAGCCGTTGGAAATCCGGCAGAAGTTTATTGGGCAGCTTTCCCGCGTAAGTGGGAGAGCCAACGATGACAAGGTCTTCCGGTCCAAACGAAGGCGCTTCTGTCCGTTCCGCAGGCTTGGTAAAGCCATGGTAAGTTAAGGAAAGCCCCAGCTCCTGCGCCAGCATTTCCGCCAGCGTGCGAACCACCCGGTCCGTGACGCCCGTAGCGCTGTAATACACGGCCTGTATGGTTTTCAGTTCCAATCCGCGCACATCCTTTCAAAGGTTCACAGTGAGAAATCGGCTTCATTGAGTCGTCCGGTGTTCAGCGACGCCGGACGGGGCGGCACCCGCTTCAGCGGGTCATATTGGAAGGAACGGCAGTGATGCTCTACCGGAACAACCCCTCGCTTTACGCATGCAACCTCCCGTTCATTGAGCTGCTGTCCCCGTTTACAGTATGCGCATCGGGGGTCCATATCTTTCCGAAAAAGCACGCGGTTTTCCTCCTTTGTGATCGTAGTGGTTCAGCTTGTTTTCACGAGGTTCAGCCCGTCTTCCAGGCATACTTTACCATTTTCCGCCGTTGCGCGGATGGTGGTCACAGGGTCCTCATAGCTGTTAATGATTTTGGTAGCCATAGGATCCTCCAATTCTTTCTGGATGGTCCGCCGCAGATTTCTGGCCCCGTAAGACCGGGAATAGGATTTTTCCGTAAGGAAGTCTACCAGGGTATTGTCATAGGTAAAGGTAATTCCTTTTTCCCGGAGGGAGTCCGTCAGTTCACCCAGCATAATCCGTGCAATGGCCTGGAAGTTTTCCTCACTCAAGCGGTTGAAGGTAATCACAGCATCCACCCGGTTGATGAACTCCGGACGCAGGAACTGTTGTAAGGCTTTCATGGCCTTTTCGCTGTCCTGCTGGCTCAGGGAGCGGTCAAAGCCTACGGTTCCCTCTTTGGTTGCGCTGCCCGCGTTGGAGGTCATAACGATAATGGTATTCTCAAAATTCACCTTCCGGCCATGAGCGTCTGTGATTTCGCCGTCGTCCAGGATTTGCAGCAGCACGTTCAGCACGTCAGGATGGGCTTTTTCGATTTCGTCAAACAGCACCACGGCGTAAGGCTTCCGACGGATTTTTTCGGTCAGCTGACCCGCCTCGTCGTAGCCCACGTAGCCCGGCGGAGAACCGACAATCCGGGAAACGGAATGTTTTTCCATGAACTCGGACATATCCAAGCGAATCAAAGCATCGGGTGTATTAAACAGGTCGCACGCAAGTTGTTTTACCAGTTCGGTTTTTCCCACGCCGGTAGAGCCAACGAAAATGAAGCTCACAGGTTTATGTTTCGGGGAAATACCCACCCGGTTCCGCCGCACGGCGGCCGATACGGAAGCGATTGCCTCGTCCTGACCAATGATATGCTCTTTCAGCCGCGCCTCCAATTGAGACAGCCGCTGGAATTCCTGCTCCCGGATACGGGAGGCGGGGATCTTCGTCCACAGCTCAATGACATGGGCCAGATTTTCCATACTCAAGTGGGGCGCGCCCTTTTCCTCCAGGGTCTGCATTTCCGTAGAGAGCTGGAGGTCCCGGCTTTTCAGCTCCGCCATACGGGCATAATCTTCCTCGGTTTTCTCCTCTTTCTCCTCGAGCATGGTCCGTTCCTTGGCATAGTCATCCATTTCCCGCTGAATTTTCATGAGACGGGAAATATCCGGGTCTTTCAGGTTCAGGTCCGAACAGGCTTCGTCAATCAGGTCAATCGCCTTGTCAGGGAGGAAACGGTCGGTAATATACCGTTCACTCAACAGCACCGCCTGACGTAAAATTCCCTCGGAAAGCTGTACGCCGTGATATTTTTCGTAGTTCGGCGCAAGGCCCTTCAAAATCTTGATGGAATCCTCAATCGACGGCTCATTGACCGTAACTGGCTGGAAGCGGCGTTCCAGGGCGCTGTCCTTCTCAATGGACTTACGGTATTCATTAAAGGTAGTCGCGCCAATGACCTGGATTTCCCCACGGGACAGCGCAGGCTTGAGGATGTTGGCGGCATTCATACTGCCCTCGGCGTCGCCGGCCCCGGCGATGTTGTGCACTTCGTCGATCATCAGAATGATGTTGCCCAGGCGCTTCACCTCGTCAATCAGACCCTTCATCCGGCTTTCGAACTGGCCCCGGAACTGGGTGCCCGCCACCAGAGCGGTCAGGTCCAGGAGGTATACCTCCTTTTCCAGCAGCTTGAACGGAACATCCCCGTCCGCAATCCGCTGCGCCAGGCCCTCCGCAATGGCAGTTTTGCCCACGCCGGGTTCGCCGATCAGACAAGGATTGTTTTTCTGCCGCCGGTTCAGAATCTGCACAACCCGCTCGATCTCCTGTGTCCGGCCGATCACCGGGTCCAGCTTACCGTCCTTGGCCTTCTGGCTCAGCGACAGACAGTAATTCTCCAAATATTTCCGCTTGCCGTTTTTTGGGTCCTTACGCTCTTTTTCCCGGCGTTCCCGACTCTCGCCCTCACCCTTGGAGGACGACGAAGAAGAACTGTCGCTGCTGGAAAACAGACGGTTCAGGAAGGGGAACGTCGCCGTTTTGCCTTCTTCTTCCGTCTCGCCGTCGTCCTCATCGCCGCCGGGCAGGTCCTCGATGTTTTCCACGCCGTTCATGGCCTGCATCATCTCACTGTTGAGTGTTTCCAAATCTTCGTCAGAAATACCCATCCGCTTCATCATATCATCCACCTGAGGCAGGCCAAGCTCCTTGGCGCACTTGAGACATAAGCCCTCATTAATGGTTTTCTCGCCGTCCATCTTGGAAATAAAGACCACGGCGACATTTTTCTTGCATTTTGAACAAAGTGTCGGCTGCATAATTGTGACCTCCACGCGCCATTGGGCGCTCTTATAGAAATGGCGCCTTCCGTTTCAGAAGGCTCCTCCGCAAAGCGGAGAATTCAAGCTCAAGCCGTGAAAACTGACTCACGACATTTTGAGCTGAAGAAAACGAATAAACTCGGAAAGGGCGCTCACAGGCGAATGTGCCGCAAAAAAGCCCAGTACATGCCCATATCCCCCCGATGCCAGAGATATGCCCATCTGCTGCATAATCCATGCCGCGGCAAAGAGCAGCAGCGCACCCTCTGCGAACCCCAGCAGACCGCCGCCCCAGGTATCCATACCATGCAGGCCCGGCACTTTCGTCAGCAGCTTCAAGGCCCGGATCACGAACTGGAACCCAATTCGCAGAGCCATGAATGACAGAAAATACAAGACGCCATGCAGCATGGAATACGCCAGACTTTCCACCACCGCCGCGGCGGCGGAAACGCCCGCGTCCCGCACAGTATCCAACGCCCGGTCGGCCAGGCCCCCCCGGACCTGCGCATCCAGCCCCAGCAGGTCCAGCAGCTCCTCTACTGGAAGGTTCAGCTCATCCAGCGGATTTCCCGGCATCTGTCCCGGAAGCGCCTCATGGATGGCATCGTCCAGACGGATTTCAATTTGCTTCTCAATGACCGGCGCAGCCAGATCCATCAGATGGCCCGTAAGGGCGGTGGCAATCAGATTTGCCCCCGCGAGAGATACTACCGCGGCGGCCAGTCCGGCCAAAGCCCGGATCAGGCCCTTTGTCGCGCCGAAGTATGTAAAGCCAATCAGCACGGCTGCCGCAATCAGGTCT
Source organism: uncultured Oscillibacter sp. (assembly GCA_947382875.1). Taxonomy (GTDB): domain Bacteria; phylum Bacillota; class Clostridia; order Oscillospirales; family Oscillospiraceae; genus Oscillibacter. The sequence continues at coordinate 6,538 of CANDBG010000003.1, forward strand.
ATTATAACAGGTGTCTGCAAACTTTCCTACCTCCCTGTGTGTAAACGTTTTGTGAACATGGCCTTAATTTTTCACATTTACGGCAAATACAGGCTTGCCGACTCCCCTGACAGCACCAGTACCGACCCATCCGGACGCATCAGGACGCCTTTGGCGTAGTCCGTCCCTTTGAGCGAGGCGTAGGGCTGCAAGTCGTCATTATAAATCACCAGACGGTCGCTGTAAAGCACGGCCAGGTAACGGCCGGAGGCGGACAGGTCCAAAACTTCTTCCCGGACCTCCAGGGACCCGATTTCTTCGCCGGTTTCCCCCACCGTCACCAGCCGCCCCACGCTTCCGGAACGGTAGCGGTTCAGCAGCAGCGCCGAAAAGCCGTCGCCGCCCAAGGCGTACTCCCGGAGAAACGCCCCTTTGTAGGTGTACGACGCCAAGACCTCCCCCGCTGTGCTGGCGAAGGTCAGGCAGGTGTCCGAAACGGTAAGGATTTTCCGGTTCTGCGCCGTGATTGCCGCTGTCAGACCACCGGTTATATTATAACTGGCAGTAGGACCTTCCTGAGGTTCATCATATTTCGGCATATCATAAAGTACAACATTGCTGACAAATACTCCGTTTTCCTGTCCCAATGTCACTGTCGCCAGCGTCTGCCCGATTACATAGGCATCCAGGACAAAACGCTGTGACGAGTCAAAGACAAACGCCTCCACCTGGTTTCGGTTGTACACGCTGACGCTGCCCTTGTACCCCTTCTTCTCCGATGTGACCGCCAGATAACCGTCGTCGTTCAGCGAGACGGCTATAAAAGGTTCCTCCTCAGTGGCGGAAAGTTCAAAAATTATGCCCCCTGCATCCGCCAGATACAGCTCCGTCCCCCCTACGTCGTAAGCCGCCGCCCGTCCGCCGCCGCAGCAAAGCGCTGGAGCTGACATATTTACGGGCTGCGTCCAGATGGCGCCGCCGTGCTTGTCCAGAAGGCTGAAGGAGGTGTCTGACAATACCAGCAAATCCTCCCCCAGCACCGCAAACCGGTTCTTCGCAGACGCATCATAATCATAAATGATTTCGTCGCCGGCCTTTTCCGCAGCGCCGTAGTTCAGATACCGCCGCAGAACGTCAAACCCTGTGCCGTCCCGGTACGCCGCCAGAAGCACCACCAGCAATACCGCCGCCAGAGTCAGGAAGAAGGTCAGAAATCCGCTGTGATGGCTCTCCGCTTCCTCCTCATGTTTTGGTTTTTCCTTGCGATTTTCAGTCATTCAGCCGTTCATCCTCATACCAAAGTCTTGTCAGGTACAGCCCGCCGGGCGGTACGGTTGGACCAGCGGCGGTCCGGTCGCCGCGTTCCAAAATGCCTGGAATGTCTGACGGAAGCAGCTTGCCCTCCGCCGCATACAGCACCGTACCAGTAATCGCACGAACCATATTATACAAAAACCCGTTTGCACAGACCTTCAATTCCAACAAATCACCGTTCCGGGTTATGTCACACCAGTAAATCGTCCGGATGGTGCTTTTCGTCTCCGTGCCTACGGAACGCACGGCACGGAAATCGTGGGTTCCGACAAACATATGGGCCGCCTCGTTCAAAAAACCTTCGTCCAGACGCTTCGGGTAGAAATAGACGCGGTTGACATAAAAGGGGTTTTTGAAGCGGGAATTGTATATCCGGTACGTATATTCTTTTTTCAGACACGAGCTGATGGCGTTGAACGCCGGGTCCACCTCCACCGCCTCTCGAACCGCGATGTCCTCTGGGGTATGGGTGTTGATCGCAAAGGGCAGACGGTCCAGGGGGATCCGCGACTCCGTGCGGAAGTTGGCAATGTAGCGTTCCGCGTGAACGCCTGCGTCGGTTCGTCCACAGCCGGTCAGGTGGACCGACCCGCCGCAGACCTTGCCGATGGCTTTTTGCAGCGTCTCGCAGACCGACGCCGCGTTTTTTTGTACCTGCCAGCCGTGATAAGCTGTTCCATTATAGGTCAGCTTCAAAGCGATGTTTCGCATGGTTTCTCCTTTTTGTCACGTCTCCGGCACAACCTCCGCTATGACCACTTCCGGACGGTTGAATATCCGGGGAACATGGGTGCTCTCCCGCGCCAGGCCGCGGCTTACCAGCATCGTTCCGCCGTCGAAGTCGTAACGGCCTCCGGCGTGGGACGGAAACAGTCCCTGTCCCGGCGCATACAGGCCGTTCATAAGGCCCGGTATCCGCCACTGTCCGCCGTGGGCGTGGCCGCACACAATCAGATCAAACGGGTATCGCTGGTAGAATGCAAACCGCTCCGGACGGTGGGCGATTAAAACCGTATATGCGTCCTTGCTCAATGACGCTCCCGCCTTTTCCAGCTGCTTGACACTCTGTCCGGAATCCGGGTCGTCGATGCCGCAGAGCATTACCGTTTGTCCGTTCAGCGTCAGGGAGGCGTTTTCGCCGCGGAGGACAGTTACGCCGTATGCCTCCATTTGACTGCATATGCGCTCCGCTTCGCCGGACCACCATTCATGATTTCCAGTAACATAATAGCATGGATACACGGCCGACAGAGCCTTGATTACCGTCCAGGCGTTCTTTTCCGGTAAATCATCGTCTACAATGTCGCCCGCCAGCAGAACAGCATCCGGCGCCTGGGCCGCAACCGTATCCACCAGCGCATGCTGGTCTTTGCCGTAAACGCAGCTGTGCAGGTCCGACAGCACCGCCAGACGCAAAGGAGTCATCACTTTTCCGGAGGTTATGACATATGTTGCCACTTTCAGGCGTACGTCCAGCGCCGCCGTCAGCAGTCCGGCGCACAGCATCAGGCCCGCCGCTTTTTGAATTTTATGCTTCATTTCGTCTCCTTTTCCTTCTTACAATCCAATATACCGCAGGGCAATTACTCCCGCCAGAATCAGACCTCCGAATGACAACGCCGCGTAGTCCCGTCCTGCGCAGCGCAGCACGTGGAGCTTTGTCCGGCCCTCGCCGCCGTGGTAGCAGCGGCACTCCATTGCCGTCGCCAGCTCGTCCGCCCGGCGAAACGCGCTGATGAACAATGGCACCAGAATTGGGATCATCGCCTTCGCGCGCTGCATGATGTTTCCGCTTTCGAAGTCTGCGCCGCGGGCCTTCTGCGCGGACATGATTTTATCCGTTTCTTCTATCAGCGTCGGGATAAACCGCAGCGCAATCGACATGATCATTACCAGCTCATGAACCGGTACATGAAAACGCTTCAGGCCATTCAGCAGACGCTCCAGACCGTCGGTCAGGCTGATCGGACTGGTCGTGTAGGTCATGAGAAATGTTCCCATGATTAAAAGCATGATGCGCAAAACCATGAAAACCGCGTTCCGTAATCCTGTTTCAGTTACGTGAAACGGTCCCCACGCCCAGAGATATTGCTCGCCGGGGGTAAAAAACAAATTCAGAATGCCCGTGAATACAATGATGAATAATACCGGCTTCAAGCCCCGTACCAAGGACCGCAGGCCAACTCGCGACACCCGTACGCAAACCGCCAGCGTCACGGCCAGCACGCCGTAGGCAAGAAGGCTGTTTGCCGTAAACAGCGCCGCAATGTACAGAACAACCAGCAGAATTTTCGTACGGGGGTCCAGCTTGTGGGCGACTGTATTTCCCGGGAAATATTGTCCCAGGGTAATGTCCTTCAGCATCGCTTCTCCCCCCTTCGCAGCGCAAGAATTTCCTTTTCCAGCGCCTCCGCAGTGTAAACGGCAGGGTTCACCGCTACGCCGCGCGCGCGCAGCGCCATCGCAATCCGCGTCACCTGGGGGACGTCCAGACCGGCGCTCAACAGCTCTTCCGCCCGGGCAAACACCTCCGGCGGCGGACCATCCATCAGTATGTGCGCCGATTTTAACACCAGAATCCGGTCCGCGTTTCGCGCAATCTCGTCCATGCTGTGGCTTACCAGCAGAATCGTTGTGCCCTTGTTCCGGTGATAGTCCCGGATGTTTGCCATCAGATTTTCCCGGCCTGCCGGGTCCAGTCCTGCCGTGGGTTCGTCCAAAATCAAAACCTGCGGCTCCATTGCCAGCACGCCCGCCAGTGCCGCCCGCCGCTTTTGTCCGCCCGACAGCTCAAACGGGGATTTGTCCAGTTGGTCGTCCCGGATTCCCGCCAGACGCGCCGCCTCCCGAACACAATGGTCCAGTTCTGCGCCGGTTTTGCCCATGTTCAATGGACCAAACGAAATATCTTTATAGACCGTTTCCTCGAAAAGCTGGTATTCCGGATACTGAAATACCAAGCCTACCTGAAACCGTACGTTCCGGATTTTTTTCGGCTCTGCCCATATGTCTTTGCCATTCAGCAGAATTTGTCCGCTTGTCGGTTTCAGCAAACCGTTCAGATGCTGAATCAACGTCGACTTTCCGGAACCGGTATGTCCAATGATTCCCAGAAATTCTCCCTCGTTTACATCAAAGCTCACGTCCTCCACCGCGCTGCGCTGGAAGGGTGTGCCTATTCCGTAAGTGTGGGTCAGGTTTTTTACTTGCAGAATCGACACCGTTTATCCCTCCTGTCCGGTTTTGCTCAGAGCCTTTGCAATCGCTTCCGCACACGCTTCAACGCTCAGGGCGTCCAGGGGAACCGGCAGACCGTTTTTTTGCAGACGGTCCAGAAGGTCCACGGTATCCGGCACCGTGAGCCCCATAGCGCGTAAGGCGCTGATTTGCGTGAACACCTCTCCCGGTGTGCCGTCGATGGCTGGACGGCCCTCCGACATCACGATTACACGGTCCGCTTCCTCCGCCTCGTTCATGTGGTGCGTGATTAAGACCACTGTGACGCCCTTTTCCCGGTTCAGACGGTGCACGGTCGTAAGAACTTCCCGACGACCAATCGGGTCCAGCATGGCGGTCGCTTCATCCAGGACAATGCACGCCGGTTCCATCGCAACCACGCCTGCAATCGCGATACGCTGCTTTTGGCCGCCGGACAGCAGGTGCGGCGCGTGGGTGACAAATTCCTCCATGCCTACCGCTCTCAGCGCGGCGTCCACCCGCTGACGGATTTCCGCCGTCGGGACACCCAGGTTTTCCGGCGCAAAGGCCACGTCTTCCTCTACCACATTTGCAACGATTTGGTTGTCCGGGTTTTGAAACACCATGCCCACCCTCTGGCGGACGGACAGCAATTGGTTTTCGTCACGGGTGTCCAGGCCCTCTACGTATACCGCTCCTTCGGTTGGAAGAAGCACCGCGTTGAAGGTCTTGGCAAGGGTTGATTTTCCGGAACCGTTGTGTCCCAGGATTACGACAAAGCTCCCTTTTTCGATGGTAATGTCAACACCCTGCAGGGCAAGGACCGGTTTTGCCCCCTCGTCCGCCGGGTAAGCGAAACGGAGATTTTCGGTTTGAATCATTTCAGGCATTTGGTTTCCCACCTTCGATGCTCTACAAAATTCTGCTTTATTCTGCGAACCAGCGTCCGGTTGCACCGCAGGGCAGCGCGAGACCAGTTTCTGTGACAGGAAGTCCCAATTCATCCCAGGTGCACTTTCCGCCGTATTTTTCGGCAGCCAACAAGTTCAGAAGATAGCCCAGGACGGAGGGGGCCAAGCCGGTTGTGTAGGAGTTGATCAGCACAAACAGGGGCTTGTCCGACAGCACGCCGGAACAGAGTTTGACAAATGGATAGAGGTTTTCTTCCAGCTTCCAGACCTCGCCGCCGGGACCACGGCCATAGCTGGGCGGATCCATGATGATTGCGTCGTAGGTTTTGCCGCGGCGGATTTCGCGTTCCACGAATTTGGCGCAGTCGTCGACAATCCAGCGGATTGGGGCGTCTTCGAGGCCGGAGAGCCGAGCGTTTTCTTTGGCCCAGGCAACCATGCCTTTGGCGGCGTCGACGTGGCAGACAGAGGCGCCGGCTTTTGCGCAGGCGACGGTTGCGCCGCCGGTATAGGCAAAGAGGTTCAGGACACGAACGGGGCGTCCGGCCTGCTGGATTTTGTTGGACATGAAGTCCCAGTTGACGGCCTGTTCGGGAAAAAGCCCGGTATGTTTGAAGTTCATGGGTTTGACTTGGAAGGTTAAGTTTTCGTAGGTAATTTTCCAGCTTTGGGGTAAGGTGTTTTTTTCCCAGTGGCCGCCGCCGCTGCGGGAGCGGAGGTAGCGGGCATCGGCGCGTTTCCAGGCCGGGTGTTTGTGCGGCGTTTCCCAGATCGCCTGGGGGTCAGGTCGGACTAAGTATTGTTTTCCCCAGCGTTCCAGGCGTTCACCGTGTCCGCAGTCCAGGAGTTCGTAGTCTTTCCATTGATCAGCAATCCACATTCTCATTCCTCCATTTCCCATCCATTACACCAAATTAGAACATTATAGCGCGAAGCGCTCCTTTCGTCAACCTTACCAGGTGTCTTTTGCTCTTTTCTTTGAAAATCTTTCCTCTTTCGACCTTATTTTTTCACCCCCTGGAAGGTCGCGGCCTGCGCCGCGGGCGAAAGTCAGCCATTCGAAATGGCTGGTCCAATTTTGAACCCCCCATTTTCTTTTCTCTCGCCAGAGAAAAGAAAACGGGCCGTTCACGGTCCAAAAGAAAAGAGCGCTTGTTAGGTGCGGTGTAAAACTAAGGATTTCTGCTTCTGCAAGCGAGAAGTCCAAATCGACTTGACTCTGCGTCTAACTCCGCTCCCGCTGCTGCGGTGCGCGAAAAAGTCGGAGGTTACGGGGGCTACGGAAGCCACAAAAGCTGCGCGAACCACAAGGACCACAGAGACAGCAGCGGCCGCCAGCTCGTTCGACCACCAGCAGAGCGGCAGCGGTATCTGTGGCTGAGTCAAATCAGTGATGCACTTCCAGTCAAAAGAGGCAAAAACCAGCAGTTTTCCACCAGTCTCAACAACAAGCCCTTTCAACCACCCGCAGAGCGGCAGCGGTATGAGTGGCTGAGTCATGTCGGTGATGGACTTCTGGTAAAAGAAGCAGAGTCTGGCAATTTTCTGCCAGACTCCACAACGTCTTTTTCTCTTTTGGACCGTCCACGGCCCGTTTTCTCTTTTTCTTCGTAAAGAAAAAGAGAAAATGGGGGGTGGAATTGGACCAGCCATTTCAAATGGCTGATTCCCCCTGCGGCGTATGCCGCACGCTGTGCGCAATCAGCGAATGGTTAGGATTTTGGAAAAGCCTACGGAGTCCAGAACCGCTTTTACGGGCGGCGCTACGTGCAGAAGTACCATCGACCCCCGCTTCGATGCAGCAGTCTTTTGCCCGATCAGCAGTGCGCGCAGACCCGCACTGCTCACATAAACCACTTTTTCCAAATCTAACGTCAGCGCTTTCGCTGTCTGAAACGCCGCCAAAATCTCCTTTTGCAGCTGCGGACTGGTATTCGTATCTACTCGCCCCTCTACAAAAAGAGTTACGGCCTCCCCAGCCTGTTGCTTCGTTACCGTCATATTCACCTCGTGAGGCCGCGTCTTGCGCGGCTGCCGCACGTCCGGCCTGCGGCACGCCATTTTTTACGGTCAGCGCAAATAGGCCGTCCCCGTCAGTCCCTGGCCTTCGTCCAAACTCCCTGGTACGTTCTGCAGCATCCGTCCATTCAAGTCCAGATATGTAAACGCATCCAGTCCGCCGCACTCCTCCAGGAACACAATCCGATACCGGCTCCGCGCCGGCTTGAACTGGTCTATCAGATATTTTAACCGCAAACGCAGCTTTTCGTCAAGATGGCTGGCCAACATTACTGTAAAATCATACGGCGTTTCTCCATAAAGCGCAGTCCCGCCATCCGCCCCCACAGGCAGCAGATTCCGTTCCACCAAATAAACCGGGTCCTCCGTCAGCAGCTTCACCGTCTCCATGACCGCCCACTTCGTTCCCTTACGCGCCAAAAGCTCCGGCGCCGCCTTCAACAGCCGCCGCAGCTCCGCCGCCTCAAACAACGCCATGTCCGTTTCCAATCCCAGCCACGACGCAAATACCGGCAGCAATGACTCCGGCGCCGTCTCCACATCAAATAACTCCGGAATCCGATCAATCTCTTCCTGTAATTCTTGATACATCGTCGAAAAAATCGACAGATAGCGCCGCAGAAAATCATTATCCGTCTGGTATACCTGGGGAAACGTTCGGAAAAAATTGTCTCCCGGCACATAAACCCGCAAGTCTTCCAGGCGCCCGCCGCCGGTCACTTCCAGCCATAACCAGAGATACCGGCCCTCCTGACCCGTCAGCAGCACATCCTTTGCGCCAGAATGCTCTGCGCCGTCCGCCAGCATGAAAAGACGCTCCTTCTCCTGCCGGGAGATTTCCGGGTCCAGCAAAAATTCGTCAATAGAAACAACCATGTTATTCCGTACAACCGCATTCTGATTCGACGCAAACGCCCGGACCGTCAGCATCCCTTCCGGTCCCAGACGGCAATGCAGAGACAGCCGCCCCCACGCACAGTCCAGTTGTGCACTGTCCAGCGCCGGAAGCACAATCTGTCCCCGTTCCGCTGTTTCCAGCGCACCGTCCTCCAACGTAAAACCGTCCCGGAGGCCCCGGCTTAAAATCGCTTCCCGCAGCCGGTAGCGGCGGATTCCATAATCAGCCATCTCTTACCTCCATTGTTCCCGTACCGTCAGTTGAATCGTCCCCGGATAGCACAGACTGTCGTCATCCAAGCGGACATCACTGCCAAGCAATACGGCATCCCGGCTCTCCGGAAACAGGCTTAAGGCGTCCACCGCTTCCACAAAAGGCAGATTTGCCAGAGATTGATACAGCTCGTTGAAGCGTATCCAGCCGCCAAAGTCCCGCAGACCATCTATACCATCCAGCGTCATACGCAAAAAGCGTTCCGCTTCTTCTCTGGCCCGGTCCCGCAGCCCCCGGACCGTCAGCACGGCGCTGACCGCAACCGGTACGTAACGGGGCTGACAGATTTCAAACCGTACCGTCAACAATCGCCGCGGTTCCAAATAGGCTCTCAGCTGGCTCAAATAGGCTTCGGAAAGCCGCGGGAATTTTTCTTCCGTGTACGGCTTTACTGCAATTCGCACCAGATTATTTTGGCTGTCCGCTGCTGCCTTCACCTTATGAATACACAGGCCCGGCGTCTGGCGTACCAACGCCTCCCAGTCCTCCACGCGCACCGCGGCGGAAACTTGCCGCAGCCCCGCCGAAAACCGGCGGCGTAATGCCTCCATTGTTTCCTTGGAAATACCGCCGCGGCCCGGCGCAGGACAGGAATACACTGCCTCAACCTCCGTGCCGTCATAGCCGCCCCGCTGCTCCAAAACCGACCGCGGTCGTAAATTTCCACGTTCGCCCTGGGTTACGGCGCAGCTTGCCAAAAGCAGTCTTTGTCCGCCCCGTCCGGGATCGGTAATTATAATTTGCCCGTCCCAAACCTGATAGAAAAAGCCGTCCGTTCCCCGCTCCTCCGGGGCCAGGAAGCTATATGCGCCCTCGCTTTCCACTGCCAGAAGCACGCTCTCTGCAAGAACGCCCTCCGGCAGCGGGATTGTCTGGCCGTCATAGCTGTACACCGGACCAAGATCCCGCTGGTACAGGCTCTCGCTGTCACAGCAGATCACCCGCACACCGTCCGGACAGGCGCAGGGCGGACTGGTGAAGGTCAGCTCCGCCCCCCAGAGCGTTTCCGTCCGCTGGTAAAACCGGCCCTGCTGGTTTCCGCCCTCCCGGTAAGGATAGTACGGGCCTTCCGCCGTCTCACGGCCAAACACCAGCAGTTCTCCCTGCCTGGACAGCCGTCCCCGCAGCTCGGCGGTCTCGCCGCCGGGAACCGTCAGGCACTGAAAGCTCGTTTGACGCTGCTCCATCGGAAACAGGTGGACCGCCAGCGACCGCAGACGCGGCGCACGGTCATACTCCGCCGTTTCCAGCATGCAGCGCAGCGCACAGCCTGAAACCGGCGTATCCGTCAACGGCTCAGGCAGGCCGTTTTCCAGATACAGACACACCGCACCGGAACGGAGAAACCCGATGGTCTCATCTTCCGCCCGGGCGTCCTGCCAGCCCGACGCCGTGTAATACTGCCAGCGTACGCGGGAAAACACCGGAATCTCACGGCCGTCACCGAAGGGAGTCCGCAGGTCTTCCTCCGCCGCCTGAAACCAGAGGTACAGCGGCTCCCCGACCTCCGGCACGCCGGAGAGTACGCACACTAACGCATCTCCTTCCGCCGGCTCGCGGGTAAACGGATATGCTATGGCCTCCGCCTTCGAGTCCAACAGCTGGGTTAAATCCCGGCAGACGCCATTCCGCTCGCCGTACACCGCCGCCAGCCCCCAGGGCTGCATTTCTACCGTGGAAACCGTTTCAAAGGAGGTGTTTCCGCTCCAAAGACGCCAGCCCTCCGGCAAAATCGGGCCGCCCCGCGCCGGAACCTGTACCAACACCGCAGCCGCCCGGTTTTCCCGCGGGGTGTAGCCCGCCAGCTTCAGCAGCTTCCGCTGCACCGGCTCCGGTACGCTGTCAATCGACTCCTGCTGCAAAAGCTGAAACGCCGTCAGGTTTTGCAAAAGCGTGATGCCGGGGTCCGAGAGATTGAAGTTCGTCCATTCGCTGGAATACAGCGGTATTTGCGCGATGGCTTCCAGCATCAGATCTTCATAGGTCTTGTCGCTCAAGATTACGCGGTTCAGCACAGCGGCTCACCCCCTTTCCTGGAATTCAATGTGAATTTGATGTTTCCCCTCCACACCAATCGCAAACGGCGCGGAGGGCATTTCGTCCAAAGCCGCCTCGTGAGGTCCGTCCCGGTCCACATACCGCGCCGCGGCGGTCATACGTCCAACGTGGCCCGGGAACCGCAGAGATTGCAGCAGCATTTTTAACTGACCCTCCGTGGGCAGACGGCCTATGCTCCAATTTCCGGACAGCGGATTCAAAAATGTACGAATGCTTTCCAAAATCAGATTTTGTACGTCAAACGCCCGCGCCGCCCCACGCAGCTTCACCCATACCGATACCGAGATTTCCACATACACCGGCTCCGATAAAATCAGATGTTCCGGCGCAAGCGCGGCGTCACAACGCTCCAGCAACATCTTCCGAAGCGGTTCCCGCAGGTGGTGAAACGCTTCCTGATCCCGCGTCATTACCGCAATCGTGATCAAGGACGGGTCCGGTCGGCCGTCGATATCCACGCCCGCCAGACACTTCACTTTTTCAATCTCACCGGAAAACGCCCGCGCCGCTCTCGTGAAATCCGCCTCGCTTACCAGACGCCCCCGCCCGCTTAACAAATCCGCACTGCGGCGGCGGGCGCTGGCCGCGTCCTCCAGGTCGCTTCCGGCGCAGGTCTCCTTCGGGTTATATACCGACTCCACATAGAGAACGTTGCCGAAAAACCGGTTTACCGCTCCCGCCGGGACGTTCCCCCGTGCGCCCTCACAGCTCACCGGACGCACCGTAATGGCCGTATCCTGCCGGGCCTGGGGAATCCGGACGTTGACGCCGTCGCCAAACACCAGCGCGTTTTGCACCCGGTCAATCTGATAATGCCGGTCGCCGGGACGGGAACGGTCAAAGGTGTCGACCTCCGTCCAGCGGACAAAAAACGCCGTCATTTCACCAAGGAAGTCCTGCTCCGCTCGTACGTTCTCCGGCTGCTGCTCCTGCATCTCCCGCATCTGACTTCGAGAAAGCTGGCCCAGCTCGTTGACAAATACCTCCGCAGACAGAATGTTCTCCGCCGCCAGGGGAAAAACCATGTTCGGCGCGGCGGTCTCAATCGTGAACGTTTCCTCCGGCTGGGTCTGCTGACTCCGGATGTCTACTGCATTCAGACGTATGCTTTGAATGGGCGCATGATAGCCCTGAACGGCGTTCTCCCCGCCCCGCAGACGCAGCCACCAGCGCCGTACGCCCTCCACCTCCACGGCGGCAAAGTCCGCCGGGGGCATGAACAGGACCGTCCCGGCACTGGAAAAGTTTCCGGTTCCATCCACCACCTTCAGCGGCTGGAAGCCTGAGCGGGTCGAATATTCAAACGTTACCGGCTCCATGCGGAAGTGGACATTTTCCTCCACGTCGAACAGCATCGATACCGGCGCGCCCTCCAAGGGACGGTCAAAGCCCAGATACAGCGCGGCGGCGGGGTGCGGCAGAGGCTGAAAAATCGTTACCGGCTCGCCGTTCAGGGGCGGCAGCTCCTTCGTCTGCGTCCCGCAGACCGTGCGAACCCGCTGGGGCTCTTTCCACTGGCCCCGGTAGGTATACGACAGCGTTACATCCCGCAGCACCGGCAGCGTGTGACGACACGGCAGCAAATAACAGTTATCCGCCTGGGTCACGCGAATCCGCAGGCTCCGGCCTTCATAGCCATTTACCGGCACGGAAGCCCAGTCCTCGGGACAGGCAAACACCACCGCAAATTCACCGCTGCGGGTTCCGTCCATCAAATTGCTCCAGCTGTGGCTGCACGCCAGACGCCGCCACCCCTGCCCGTTGAAATATTCCAGCGCAATCCGTTCCGGCGAGGTTGTCACCGCATCGTACTGCACTGACCGCGGCTTCCGCTTGATAATCTTTAACTCGCTGGATTCCTGCTGAGGAGTCAGGTACAGCATCTTTTCCCGGCTCGACAGCCGGAAGCGCAGCGTAATTTCCGCCGACTGCTGGGAAAATACAGCGTTGTCACAAATATAACATTCGTCAAACAGCGACACCGTTTCGCCAAACGGCATACATTCCTCTGCTTCCAGCACTTCGCCGTTGTGGAGAATCAGCTCCGGCGGCACGGACTCCCGTTCAGACGCAAGACGAATATCCGATACCGTGATCGACTCTTCTACCGGTCCCAAGGCTTCCAGACAAATCATATGGCAGCTTTCCACCGCCTCAGGTTCCAACTCCCGACGCAGCAGCAGCGCACGGTCCCGGACTTCCAGGTTTTCAAAAGGTATCAGGCCCTTTTCTCCGTAATAGCTCCAACGCCATTTCTCCGAGTCCGTCAGCAAAAGCGGCTCCCCCTCCGGCGTCTGGATTGACACACAGATGGGCGCGCTTACGCCGCCGCTGAACACGCTCCGGTGATACAGCAGCAACGCGTTTTTTTCAATGCCCGGTTCGCCGCAGTCGAACAGACCAAAGGACGGCATTTCCTCCTCACTCTGATCCATCTCAGGTTCCCCCTCCGGGCCTTCCTCGGAAGCCGAAGCTGGAAGCAGCTGCGCCGGTTTCGGTCCGCCCAGAAGCGGTCGAATCCGTCCTGCCGCGCCCGATATGGACACAATGTCCGTAATCCGGGCGCTGGTAAGATACACATCCCCTACCGTCTCGAACATGACCGGTTCGCCGTCGGCGCCGTCGCCCAGCAGACGGGTTCCGCGGGGCAGCGCTGCGCCGGGCGTCGTTCCGCCGCCCAGAACCTCCGCTACCACAACACCCAACGCCGGCGACGCCGGCTGAAGCGTCAGACCCAGGAGGTTCACGAATTCTGTATGGTATTTTTCCGGCAGACGGTTCAGACGCCGGAGATTATCGGCCATTTGGCCCGCAAACAACAGCGCCAGCGTGGAACCGACATCCGGTTCCTGCCTCGAAAACCGCCACTCCGGCGTGTAGGACGCCGCCAATTCCTCTACCCGGCGGTACAAATCTTCCCGGGTGCGGGAGTCCAGCAGCAATTCGTCGTGATTCATGGTTCCTCCTCCGGGGCGGCGTTGAGATAAAACGGAAAGACCAGATTATCCCGCGTGTTACTATTCGCAATCGCGTAGCGGATCGACACCAGCAGGCAGCCGTCCTTCGCCGCCGGGTCAATCTCCACTTCCACCTCGCTGATACGCGGCTCCTGCCGCAGCAAGAGACTTCGCAGGTCGTCGGACAAGAGACGAAGCATCGTGGGCGACGCGTCCATAAAGGCGTAATCCAGCATCTGACTTCCAAATTCCGGCGCCAACCACCGTTCTCCCCGGTTGGTCATGAGAATCAGGTACACCGATTCCTTGACGCTCTGCGCCCCCGCAGAAACTGCAAAACGTCCCGTACCGGGGTCAATCTGCGGCGGAAATTTCATCCCCGCTCCCAAAAACGCCCGCTCGTCCATCGAAGTTCCCCCCTCCCTTTGTTATCCGATACTTACCGTGGAGCCGCCCAGCTTCGTACTGCCGGAGCTTTCCAGCTTTAACATGGAGCTGGCGTTTGCCGCTACCTGCGCCGCATCCAGCTTGACCGAACTGTCGCTTTTGGCCTCCACCTTGCTGGTGCCTTCCAGCAGAATGGAATCCGCTTTGATGGACACCGCGCCCGATTCCCCGTTCAGCGTCATGGTGATCTTGTCGCCCACCTTGAACTCAATTTTGCTCTTGATCTGCACCTTCAGCGTGCCCGACCCCTGGTGGGTATACATCTCTATGAAATCTTCCCGCTCTTTCTCCTGAATGATGATTTTCTCATTCTCATTGTCCATCAGAATCTTGAGCTGACGCCCGGCGGTCTCCAATGTCAATTTGTCTTTTCCGCCCTCGCTGTCGCCGCTGTTGTCCTCAAACAAAATCGTCGTCCCGTGACGGGTTGTTATTTTCTTGAATTGATTGTCCTTGTCGACGGAGCCTTTCAGAAATTTGTCCGACACCTTCGGCACACAGCCAATCACATACGGTTTTTCAATATTTCCGCCCTCAAAGGCCAGAAGAACCTGGTCCCCTACCTCTGGAAGAAAATAGTGCCCCCACTGACTGCCGCTGGACGGCATTACCACCCGCGCCCATTTCAGTTCGTTTGCGCCGGCGTCCCGGGTGGGAATCGTTACGCAGACACGGCCATCCATGGCGTCTGCGCCGGAGCTGGAACCGCCTGCTTTGGTACTGTTCGGATCATAGTTCTTCGCTACAATCCCGACCACAACTCCGAACAGCCGGTTGTCTCCCATCTCCGTTTTCGTCACCTGACGCTCACTGATGGCGTCGATCATATCGTAAAGTCCCATGGTTCTCCTCCTAGAAGCCGGTTTTCAGCTGCGCGGCGCATCCCTTGATTTGAGTAATGAAACCGCTGTCGCCGGAAAAATCGTGGGTGACGGCGGTCAGGTAAAATTGATTGTCCGCCGGCGCGCCCAGACCGCTCACTTCCATAAACCGTCCCGGAACCAGGTCCGGAATTCCTACGCAGCCCGCTTCCAAATCGCCCAGACGGTAGCTCATCTGCTCCATCAGGGACGCAACCCGCGCCTCCGCCTCCTCCCGGGAGGTAATGGAGTCGTCCACGTACACCTTGGAACCGGGACCGACGAGCTGCTTGGCTTTGCTGCCCGTGGACATCTTATTATTGTTCTTCTCACTGGCGGAAATCACTTTTCCAGTGCTGGGGTCCATGGCGCGGGCTTCAATTTTTCCCACCACGCCAGTAACGCTATATTCAATATGGAAACTCCGGAGGCCCGTGCGGCTTCCCATCTTAATCAAGATCGATTGGTCGCTCTTGGCCGGACGAAACAGCACCTTGCCCCGGTCCACAAAAAACTCAAAGTTATATCGTTTCGCTGCCCGTACTACAAACTCATAGTCGCTCTCGTTTACCATTTCCACCGTCAGCGGACTGGACCGCCCCGCCGTTGGCGGAGACTCTGCGTCCGGCGTGTTGCTGACGGCGGGGGGCTGTGTGATGCCGCCCAGATTCTGGAGGCGTCCCTCGCCCGTCCGGCGCAGAACCTCTTTGACTGCGCCGCTGTACGTTGTGGCGGTCAGCTGCGCGGCGTAGGAGCCGCCCATCATCAGACCTTTTACATCCATTGCCGTGACTTCAATGTAGGGCAGTCCGCCCGGCTCAAAGCCAAAGGCTACGCCCGATACAAAGCCTACAAAAACCGTTTCCAGGGTTCCAAGATACCCCAGTTCCAGAACCGCTGAATTGCCCAGCAGCACCTCTTTTTTTACCTTGCTGTAAAAAAATTCGCCGCTGGCCGCATCGTAAACGTCGTAAAGACGGAAGGACGCCGCGGAAGCCTCATAGCCGGAGGTGAGTTCTACATGAATGTCGCTGACAACCATATCTTTGCCTACGCTGTCAAATGGAATTCCGCCCAGCGTCACCCGCGCCTGCGGATTGGCAAAGCCGGCATATTTGCTTTTCAGGCCCTCGTAGGTCAGCTGCGCCATACCAGGCACAAGCCCTCCAAGACCGGAGGCCATTCCTCCCAGGCCAGAAGCCGCGCTTCCCAGATCAAACGACACCATAGATACCCTCCGCCGTTAAAACGAATCCAAATTCAACAGGTTTCCCATACTTTGGGCCAGCTTCTTTCCGCCAGCCTCCAAGTTGTTTTTAAACATATCGTTCAGCGCTTTGTCCCAATACTGCACGTCCGCCGCAGACTCCACCTGCTGCGAAATGTTCATGCGCACCTTGCTCCGCACCGGATGGCCGGAGACGGAGAACATCGTATAATCCGCCTGGACTTCGATAATCTGCCCCGTGAAGGCCATGTCCGCCCAGCGGAACGTCACAAGTCTCGTGCTTGGGCGCAGCAGCGCAGCGATCAAGCCGTCCGTCTGGGGCTGTACCGTATAGGCGGTCCCCATCGCCCACGCAGCCGTGGAAGCCACTTTGCCCGCCGAAAGCCGGGCCTTATCCATCATAAAGGCATCCTGGGGGTTCATTGCATCGAAAATCAGATCCACCGACAGCACAATCATCGGCGGACGCGTGTCCTGACTTGGAACGCCCTGGTCCGCGTTCTGCTGCAAATGCGTGAAGGGAATGCTCTCCGCGTTGGCCTGGAAACTCAGGCTGGACGGGTTGTACTGCACCTGCATCACGTGCGCTTTTCCAACGCCGATGGCGCTGCTGATGGCCGTCAGATTCCCCGCCGCCTCCAACACCTGCGCCGCCACCTTCGTTACCTGTGCGGAATTCACGCCCTCCGCCCCAAATTTGTGAATCACCAGAAACGCTTTCTGTATGCCGCCCAGACCGGACGACGACAGCACTTCCGCCAGCTTCCCCATGGTGCGCTCCCTTCTCTTAGAGATTCAAATTCAACAGATTGCCCCAGTTCTGCTCCGTCTTCACCAGATTCCCCGTATCGCCGCCGAAAGCCTGCTCATAACAGTCATACCAGTCTTGGAGAACCGCAGGGTCCATGTCTTGCTGGATGAACAGCCGCACCTCCGCCCGGACCGGACGCCCGGATGTGGAAAACATCGTATAGCGGGCTTGCAGCGTGTTCAGACGGCCGATAAACGAAAATGTATTCCAACGAAAGCCGATCTTTCGCGTATGCGGATTCCGCAGAGCCGCAATCAATGCCTCCACTTGCCCCTTTACGCTGTGTACCTCTCTCAGGAACGTCTTGACAACGTTGACGCCGCCCTGAAGCGTCAGACCCGCCGTAAATTTATCCCACATGAACGCGTCATAGGTCTGCATGTCATCAAAAAACAGCGTCACCGCCAAACGAACCTTTGCGTCCTCCATCGTCATCACCCGGGGACGTCCGGATATTGCGTCCTGTCGGCCCTGGGGAATGGCGGAGGCGTTGATGGTCAGCTGGGAGGGGTTGAACTGCACCCGGAGAATCCGTTCTACACTGTTGGAATGCTGCGCCGCGGTTCCGGTGCTCAACGCCTGCTGTGCTCCCGAAAGCACCGCGCTTTGGGTGGGGGACTGTGAACTCGTTGCGCCTGTTATGGTATTCAACATGGAAGAGCCTCTTCCGGCTCCGCCTGCCGGAAGGGAGTTGGAACGTTGGCGGCCGCCGCCGACGGACGGTAAAGACGGCGCTGTTCCCGACAAAGACATGGAACGCGCTCTGCCAACTCCGCCGCCAACTCCAGCCGCGGGATTGGCGGTCTCCGCCGCGGCTCCCCGGTGATCGTAAATCGTCAGCAAAGCCGTCTCTACATTTCCGGTTACGGACGCCTTCACCTGTTGACCGATGCTCATTGGAGTTCCTGCGCCTAACGCCATTTTTTATCCCCTCCTTTCCGTGTTTTCTTTAGAAGCGGCCCCGGCGGCTTCGTTCCGCCTGCAAACGCCGCTCCATCTGCCGGTAAACCTGATCCGTGATTGTCCGCATCTGCCGTGACAACGTGCGGTTTACCAGTTCGGTGATGTCCTCCGTGGTTTGCGCCGTCATTTTCCGCTCCAGCTGCGTCACGTCCGTCTCCCGAACCTCCCGCCGGGTTACTTCCTCCCGGTGTTCCGTCTCTACGGTACGGCGTGTCCGCTGGGTTTCCAGCTGCTCCAAAAGCTCCTCCGCCGTTTCCGTCCGGCGGTGGACCGTCTGAGCCGCTGGACGCGGCGTTTCTCTGGGCGGCGGCGCGGCCTGTCGGGAGACTGGAAATTGTCGGAAAAATTCCAGCACGGTCTCAGTTTGCTCCACGCTCAAAGGCGGTTCCGCTTCCGCGGGATGCTCCAGCTCGGTTGGCTCCACTTGCAGTGCCCGCTGCAACTCCGCTTGCAGCGTTCCCATGTTTCCCGGACGCAGAAGCCCCTGGGCAATGGCCGCCTGCGGGTCCTTTTGATACAGCAATACCGTTTCGTACAACGCCCGGTCCGACGGGGACACCTGTTTCAAAAGCGCCGTCTCCTCCGGTGTGAACGCTGGTGCAGTCCGTTCCGCAATTTCCTCCGGAGTTGGAAGCAGCAGTTCCAGGGCTTCCGGTTCCTGCAATACCCGCAGCGAATCCCGTATGGTGCGCTGTAAGTCCGGACTGACAGGGGCGATTTTTTGCTGGTTTTCCGTCTCCTGCCGGATCGTCTGCTGCAAATACCGGTTGTGCTGGTCTATGCGCTGCAACGCTTCCAGAAGCATCTCAGGGGCCTGGGCTTCCGCTTCCTGGGGCGTCAACTCCAGCGGCGTCGGGTACGGCGCGGGGGAAGGCGGCGTATAGACTGTTCCGTCGGGCGGCAGCGGCGCGGCGGTATCCGTTCTCTTGTCAAAGGGTGGCGGAAGCGTTCGTAATTCCTGCCGCAGCTCCCGCAGACGTTCCGCAGAGGAAAAACGCGTCTCCCTTTGCCGGACGAACCGTTCGGTTGTGGGCTGCGGCGGCCATAGACGCCGGATTTCCTGGTTCTCCAAAAATGTCCGAAGCGTCTGCTTCTGCGTTTCCCGGTTCCAAACGCCCATTTGCGTCTGGAATGTTTCACGCTCTGTCCGGTACGTCAGCGGAACCGCCTGAGGAATCTCTGCGGCTTGTGTTTGCAGTTCCCGAAGCGTCTCCCGGACGCTTTTTTCCGTCCGCAGAAATTGCAGCGACTCCAACTGACGAATCCTCTCCGTTGTATGGACTTCCGTACGCTCTGCCCCGGGCAGGCCTTGCGATGTCTGCGCTTCTTCCGTTGGTTCCTGCTGGATCATGTGCGTCAGGGACAACAGCTCGCGGCCCGCTTCCGGCGGCAGCGGCGGAAGAAAAACCGCTTCCGCTGTCCGGGGGCTGATCTGCTCCCGCAGCGCCTGATAAATCCGCAGCTCTGCCGCATAACGCTTCCAGGCCGCGTCTGCGGCCTGTTCCAGCGTCCGCACGGCGGGCGGCAACTGCGTGTGATAGCTCTCAAACCGGTTGAGACTGTTTTCCGCCGTCTGCCGCAGAGCGTTCTCCAAATGTACCCACTGCTCCCGTAAAAACTGCGGGCGGTTTAATACCACGGTCAGCGCATTGTCCACAACCGTGGTCAAAAGCGCCGCGGCCGCCTGGGTTAAAACCGCCTCCTCATTCTCCGGCGGCTCCAGCAGCGTCCCCGCTTCGTACTGGTTCAAATGATGCAGCAGCTGTACCTGCGTCCGCTGGGACAACGCCTGCTGGTTCTCCACCAGCGACACCGTACCGCTGAACCGCAGCTGCTCCGCCGTACGAAGCTCGTGGCGGTGGAAATGAGAATCCCCCGTCCGCCAGCTTTGCTGAAAGGCACAAATCGTTTCGTACAGATTCGCCGTGTCCAGACGCCGCAGAATGTTCATGCATAAGGTAATACGCGGGTCCTCCGGACGGGACGGCGCGTCCTCCGCCGGCGGAAGCGGCAGCGCTGGCACCGCTTCCCCGGCCTCCCGCCGCTCCATGTACTGTGTAAGCTCTGAACGGTACAGCGACAGGAGGTGAAAGGTGCTTGCGCTCTCTGTCCGAAGCTGGCGGAACTGCGTCATAAACTGCGCAGCGTCGGTAATGCCCAGACGGTTCAAAACCGTTGTAATATACACTTGATCCTGATACGTGAAGGTTTCTGAGCCGTCCAGCAGAATCCGGTTGACCACGTTGTTGATTACATCCAGATTCATGCTCTGTATGTCGATGTTCGTCTGCTGGTTTACCAGCGTGGTCATACTGCCGCCCTCTGCCGGAAGCTCCGGCGGGGCCGCCAGAAGAAACATGAACTCTTCCGGCGTTACCCGCGCCCCAAACAGACCGTAATTTCCATGAATTTTCTCGCTGAACGCCTCCGCGCCGCAAGTCATGGGCTGGCCTATGTGCGTTGTAATCGGGGCTTTCAATGTCAACATAACGGCCTCCTGCCGGCGGTTTTACGGCACGCCCGGTTCCGGCAGGGCCGGCGGCTCGTCAATTGATTATGCTTCCGTCGGGGCTGGCGGGTTTTCCGGAGGCGGGTTTTCCGGAGGCGGGTTTTCCGGAGGCGGGTTTTCCGTGGGAATGCCTTCCGGGAGAATATCCTCCGAAGACGGGGCTTCCGGAGACGTTTCCTCTTGTTCCTCCTGCTCCTCCTGTATTCTGGCAGCTTCCGCCTCTTTCAGCAGACTCCGCGCCGAAGAAATATACTGCTCCAATTCCCGGACTTCCCTCTCATGGTACTCCGTCTGCTCCGCGTACTTCTTGACCTTCTCATACCCGGCTTCAATCCCCGAAACGTCCGTATCTACTTTTCCCTGCACCTCATCGTTCGCATCCTTGCACAAGTCATGCTGTTTCTTGCACGACGCCTGCGCCTCGCTTACGCTCTCCTGCCGCAGCGTCAGGTTTGTGATCCTGTTTTGCAGCCGGTTTTTCAGCTCCTGAACTTTCGGGTCCTTTCCAATCAGGGAATCCTTTGCCGCGGTCAGCTCATTGATCAGAGCCGTCACTTCCGCGTCGTCATACTCGTCCGCCGCTTTGTCCTGGGCTTTCTTCGCCCGCTCGTACATATTCTGCGACTTCTCTTTCAACTCCGATGCGCTCTGTTCCTTTGTTTTGGAGTTCGTGGGCGGCGAGGTCACATTCTTCGGAATATTATCCCCGACCTCGCTCCACGGTATATCTACGCAAAGCATCTCCCGGTACCCCAGCGTCGTCGTCTCCACCAGAAGCCCCGACTGATCGCCTGCCAAATCGCCGTAGGTCTTTTTCATGACCGTACAGCCCGTAAACACGTACGTCCGCGCCACCACACCGGGGATGAACTGGTCGTGGTTCCGGCTCACAAACAGCAGAACCGGAAGTGCCAAGTCCGCCCCCAGCGGCATCGGGTCCATGTAGTCTACGCCGACATACCGGTCGATTTCCAGGGTGAAGGGCCGCGTGATGGGCTTGCGCCGCATATGCACATAGTCGTTCAGGCCGCCTTCCTGGATGAAATCGTATTCCAGCTCCCGGCTGAACGCCCGGATGCCTTTACAGGGCAGGTCGTAGAGCATTTCCACGCGCAGCATGAAGTTGAAATTGACCAGCGGGTTTTTTCCCTGGTTCCAGACGAGCCAGTTTTGATCGCTAATGCTTGCCACGGCCAGACCCCTTTCCCGTTATTTCCCAAATTCCAAAATGCTTTTTTCCTGTTTCCGCGAGGGATTCAGCTGACTGTTAATCGCGGAGATTTCCCCGCACCAGCGGCGGCGGCTGGCGTGGTCCAACGCCAGCACCTCCTCCGCGCTCCAATGGAAATAATAGGAAATGAAGCTCATTTCCCGGTACAGCTCGTCTTTGGGATACAGCGTTATCCCTCTCGCGTAAAATTTATGGGCGCCTCAAAGATTTTCCCGCAGTCCGGACACACCGCCCGCATCGTCGGCGGCTCCACGTTGTTGATCCGCTGGTACATATCCTGCAAAAAGGCCAGGTCCGCCGTGAAAAAACGCTCCACCGTGGACGCCACCACTGCGTCAACCCCTTCCAGCTCCGTGATGACCGAGGCCAGAACCACTATGGTCAAGTAAGACGGGTTCGACAGTACGCGCGGGTCGCGGGTCGCCATGATCTCGTCGCCGGCCGTGGCAAGACGCATCTTGCCACGGCGGTGAACGTTTCCTTGCTGGTCTACAAATCCCTTCGGCAGTTCAAAATCGTAAACCGTTGTCATAAGCCCTCACCATCAGGAGGGAATCGTCAGTTCTTCGTAGGCGATTTCCACCGTCTCAATCGCAACTTCACTTGTGGACGCGTTCAGGTCCGGACCGCTGTACTTGCAGACCCATGCATCCTTTAACACCCAGAGCGTGCTGCCCTTGGTGGTCTCGTACGTCATGCTGGGAGACTCGGGCCGGATGTCCAGAAGCTCAATCGTGACATCCTTCCGGGGCATCGCTCCGCGAATCTCGCTGACGCATTCCTGAATCCATTTCTTGAAGCCGTTGCCGATGGTATAGCCCATGCGAAGCGTAATGTTGCCATGCTTCACCAGGCCCGGAATCTTCAAGGGCGCCAGAGAGTGGGCGTTGCCCTGGCGGAACTCAATCACGTCCACGCTGGCCTCGATTCCCGTAACCTCGCTGAAGGCCGCCATAGCCCCCGTCAGTTCCGGCACGGAAACCAGGAAATTCATTTTGGTAAGCGGATAGGCCAGACTCCTGCTGTTGGCCTCATATTTCGTCGCCATATCTATTCTCCTTATTCGTTAATCAGATGTTCCTTTCCCTGCGCGGAAAAGCAACCAGAAGAGCGTTATCGTATGGCCGCCCGGAAGCGGCTCCCGGAACGGCTTATTCCTCGCCGCCTCCGCCGTTTTCGGCCGTAAACTGCGTCACGCGGAAGATCACAAACTCTGCCGGACGGCTCGGCGCTATGCCAATCTCGCAGATCAAACGACCATTCATGATATCGTCCCGGCTCATGGTATTCGGGCCGATGTCCACGAAAAAGGCTTCCGCCGGCGTCTCGCCTGCCAGCATTCCCGCACGGAACATGTTCTCCAGGAAGGAGGAAATCGTCATCTGCACACGAGACCACAGCGAGGCGTTATTCGGCTCGAAGACAACCCAGTTCGTCGCCGACTTGA
Organism: uncultured Oscillibacter sp.; assembly: GCA_947382875.1. Taxonomy (GTDB): domain Bacteria; phylum Bacillota; class Clostridia; order Oscillospirales; family Oscillospiraceae; genus Oscillibacter. The sequence goes on from CANDBG010000003.1 coordinate 29,641, forward strand.
TGGACTGCTCTACATAGATAAACAGACGCCGTACGTTGACGTATTTGAAGCTCGCGTTGGAGCTGGCCGTCCGCGCACCCCAGACCCGGATGCCCTGACCCGGCAGCGCCCGAATCAGGTTTACGCCCGCCGGGTTCAGAATATCCTGCTCACCGTTGTTGTAGCCTACCGAGAGTCCGGTACACTGTACCACTTCGTTTGCCGGAGCCTTGTGAACGCCGCGGGTCACATCTGTACGGGAATACACGCCCGCCACTGCGCCGGAGGGCGGTACAAAACCGGGCTTCCGGGTTACGGGGTCGAAAATCTGAACCCAAGGATGATACATCGCCGCATAGGTCGAATCCACAATGCCGCGGTATTCCAGCAGGTCGTTGACCTTGACCTTGTTAGACGGAATGTCCAGAATTGCAAACCGGTTCTGCTGGTTCTCGCAGTGAGCCGTCAGGGACACGATGACCTCCGGAATCGTTACGCCCGGAATGGCAATGATGCTGGCCGTCGTGTTCTCAATGAAGGACTGGATACCGGTCCGCTTGCCGGGACCGCGGTCCTCGCCAATGTACGTCCCCGCGTCCACGGTCTCCATGCTGCCGTCGCTGCCGCCAGTGAAGGACAGGGAACCGCTGGTTTTCTCCTCACCAAACAGCAGAGACACCGGGTTCGCAAGCTCCGGCGCAGCCGCAGCCTCCTCTACCGCCACCAGCGCGCTGGACCGCAGACGTTCCGCCAGATAGTTGGGAGAAACCGGGTTCAGGTTCACGCCGGAATAGATCTCTGTTTCGCTCTCGTAACGAACCGTTACGTCCATTTCCACGGAGTATACCACCGACTTCGGCACCAGCGCCGTATCTACCGGGTCCTTCGCAAAGACCTGCGCAAAAGTGATGCTGTTTTCATAAATGCCTGTAATCCGGTTCAGTTCGCCGTTGAAATCCACCAGATCGCCTTCGGCAAAGCCCGCCGCGTTCTTGGCCGTATACACCAGGTCGCTCTCCTTGGCGACGAGCTGCATTTTCCGCTTGTTCGTGGTTGTAAAGGTCATGAGAATCCGGTTGCCCCATTTGCCTTCGTTCGCCGCACGCAGAACCAGTCCGCCCGCCTTCGCTCCGGCGACCTTTGCGTCGCTGGGAATGACGCGGGTCACAAAGCAGCGCGTGCCGCCGTTGATGAAGAACTGTTCCACCGCATAGGGCAGGAAACGGTATTCCCCATGAGTATACTCACCAAGGTAGCCGCCAAATTGCCGCTGGAAATCTGCGAAGCTCGTCACCAGAGACGGTGCGCCGATGGTGGGTCCCTTCACCGCCATGCCGATGAAACCCGCAGTGCTGGTGCCAACGCCTTCGATGGCACGAGGGGAGGATTCGTATTCCTCCACATATACGCCGGGAGACAGATATTCAGCCATAGTTCTTTTTGATTCCGAAGCCTTTTCCGGAATCGTCCTCCTTTCAATCTAAAACAATGCTTCTATATGGTTACGGTGGTTTGCCCGGGATTCGTGATGGTAATTGCGCCGCCGTAGGCGCACATGATTTGTCCGTCGGTGGTCAGGACCGGCTTGCCGCCGACCTGTACCTTTCCGGGACACATCCAGCCTCCCGCCGGGGAGGGGGTGCACGGCTGCGGTGTCAGAACGCCCAGCGCAGCGGCTGTCGCGGCGGCAACCGTCGGGTTTGCCAGGGACGTACACAGGCCGCAGGGCGCGATGTTCGTCATTGGCGCGGCGTCCGCAATGCTGGCGACGGGCTTGCCGCCAACGCGGATACTCATTTGGTTCGTCGGCACAATCTGGCCGGGGGCCGTCCCCATGCTGCACATACAGCTTGCGCCGGTTACAACAGGCAGCCCCATATCAGCCCTCCTCCAGCCGGGGAGACACCCGGAAATCGATGGTTTGAAAATGCTCCTCCCCGTCGGTTTCCCAACGGACATACCACATCGCCTTTTCCCCCTCGTCCCGGACCCGCAGGCAATAACTGCCGTCCGGGGCCGTGCGGCCCAGTACCATCGGACTGACGGGGAAATAATTGCGGAAGGGCATCTCCAGAACCCGGTCCGTCTTTACGGTCTGGTCGTCTGTGCAATGTACAATCTGAAAAGACTCAAACACACCCCGGTCCGGATCCACAAGGGCATAGTGCAGGCGGTCCAGCGCCAGACGGTGGGGGTTAAACAGCTTCGCCAGACGCTTGCGGGCATCAAACTCCCGCATCAGACACGCGTTGTCCCCCATTCGCACGGCGGACAGCGCCGCAATGCCCGGCAGCTTTCCGGACAGCGTGAGAAATTCTTCTCCATCGCCGGGGAGCATATGGAGCTCCAACAAGGGATAGGCGCGGTTCAGGGCGTCCAGGTTCACGTCGGCCTCTGTGTCCTCGAATCCCGGTGCAGAGGCCGTTACGCGAAACCGCTGTTTTCCCAGATTCTGGAACACCAGCACACCGTCCTCCTTGGCGCCGAACCGGACGGGCGTGCCGTCGATCTTGATTGCCGGGTTCCGCACATTCCGGCCTGACGTGGTGTCGATCAGACGAAGAGCCAGGTCCAGGCGGTGGGTAAATACCAGCGTTTTTTCCAATCATCCATCCCCCCTTCCATCCAGCATATTGACGGTAAACTCCGCCTCGATGACCCGCGGCGGATCCACCACAATTTCGCTGGAAAGAAATACCGGCGCGGCTTTGTAGAAAAGACTCACCTGATACGGCTTGTTGATCGCCGACCAGACGCGAACCTTATCTTCCAGGGATATCTTGGCCGGCGTGAACACAATCGGCGGTTCCGGGGTCTCCAGCCAGCCTTGCAGGCGGCGCGGGTCCACGGAGTTGCCGTCGTTGATGATCTGCGCCGCACGGCCCAGAATTTTCTGGGTGTCCGCCGCTTTCAGCCCCATCTGGGACGAACCGTTGATAAATAACATATAATACAGGCTGTACGGACGCGGCGGACGCCGCAGCCGGGTCCGTCCTGTGCCCATCAGCGAGGGTACGGATACCTCCCCCTCTTCCCGGATATCGTAGAGGTACAGGCCCAGAATGTAGTCCACGTCCTGTTCCGCCGGTGAAGATACCGAAATGTTGTTGGGAGACGGAATCGGCTCCGGACACATCTTTTCCCGGAGTATCCGCACCATATGCTGTGATACGTCGGATATTATCGGATAATCCGCCACATTGCACGTCCTTTCTCCGCACCTCAAACCGGCGGCGGTTCCTTTTACTCGAATCCATTTCAGGTCGGCAGAAGCGCCAGAAGCGCGCGGGCCTGTTCCAGCGCCGCCTGGTCGAAGGCGCAGCCCAGGTTTGTGCCGGTCAGGTAGACGGCCTGAACCTCAAACGTCTCGTCGGCGTACTCTACCGGAATGTGTACGCAGTTCCGATATTTCGCCATGCGGTCCATCATCTCGGACTTCTGGCCGTCCCGGTCCCGAGTGACCTGGGGTGAGTAAAGGGTGAAGCCATAGTAATCGCTGCCCAGGGCCAGCACGCCTAAGGAGGAATTTTTCTCCCAAACGTACCGCCGTCCCGTCAGAGCCTCCAGCGCCGTCAGCGGCACATAGCTGCCCGTGCTGTCGGGAATGCGCTCGTAGATCAATTTGCTCCCCAGGTTTACCTGCCTCTGTGCCATGGAGGCAATCAGCTGACGTGCGCCGCGGTTTCCGGTCTCGTCGTAATACATCTGCAAGGCTAGAATGGCGGTCATTTCGTAATAACCCTGATCATTTCCGCCACCCAGGGCGTCAAGGCTTCCAAGGCCGCCTGCTCCGGAAGTCCCGTCACCACTGCCTAAACCGCCGGTTCCGTCGCCGCTGCCCAGACCGCCCGTTCCGGAGGTTCCATCGCCGCTGCCTGAACCGCCGCTTCCGGAGGCCCCGCCGCCCGTGGAGTTGAGGAATTCATCTACAACCGCTTTCAATTCCTCCGCGCTCCGCTGACCTTTCAAGGCGTTGGGGTTCTCCAAAATTGCATTTTCAATCGAATCAATCAGACTTTGATCGCCGTCGTTCAGCAAAAGATTATTGTAGACCTCCTGCATCGCAGGCAGAACCAACGACGGGTCCGTGTTCAGCAGTCCGGACAACGCGCCGACGGCATTTCCGGCGTTGGCAGGGTCGGAAAGTGCATCCTGCTTCAGCCGGGACACCATCGCGCCCAGAGAGCCATCCGAAAGGCCGTTCTCCAACGCCGACAATTCCGCTTTTGCGGCATTCAGCTTATTTTTGACGTCCTGGTTGTCCGGCGACTCCGCCGCCCGCTCTTCCAGGTCCGAAATCTGATCCTGCAAATTCGAAAGCTGCGCGGTGGTCTCCGCCTCCAAGGCGCGGATTTCCTCTTCCACGCCGTTGATTTGCTCCTCAATCGCCTTGGCGGCGGTCAGATCGTTTTTGTCCAGAGCCGACAGACGTTCAACCTGCAAATCGTTCTTTTCAGCGATCAGATGGTCCATCTCGTTGCCGCCGTTTGCCAGCTCCAAGGCGCGGAATTTTTGAGTCAGGTAATCAATGTGGGCCTCCACAGACGCCTGAGAAGTTTCCTCAAAATCATCCCGCGGAACCGAACCGCCGTAACCGCCCGCCTGACTCAAGCGGTCGCTGATGAACGACATACCGGTTTCGTGGTCAACGCGGCTGCATTTGGCTTCAATCAGGAATTCCAGCTCGCCCCGGCAGGTGTTCACAAAGCCCTCGTTTTCCCGGATGAACCGGTTCAGAAGCGCCTGCGCGGAACCCTTGGTCTTCTCCGCTTGATATTCGCCGCTCTCGCCCTGCGCCAAGGCGCCCTGGTAGGCTCCTGTTGCATCAGGCAGCAGACGGTTTTCCAGAAGCGCCAGTTCCCGCGGACGGTCGGAAATAACATCGTTCAGAATGTTGTCCAGCAAAATCAGGTTCTCGACGTCCGTGTCACAGGAGGAATGCGCTCCCGTTTTTGCGTGGTCGATCAGCGAATTGGAAAACGAATACTCCGCACGGCTCATCACCGTTACACCTTCGTCCAACATCTTGCCGCCGTGGGTAATTATGGAGGCGCGTACGTTGTTCAGGCTCTCCGAAACGGCGCTCATCAGCTCCGGATCGGTTCTCTCCGGTTCGGAAGATTCCTCACTGCCTTCCCCTTCTTCGCCCCCTTCGCCACCCTCGTCGCCGCTCTCGTCATAGAGTACATTGCTGCCGGATATGCCGACGTTTGAATTGCTGTTGGATTCCGTGTCACCTTCTTCTTCGTCTTCACTGGCCTCCTCTCCGCCGCCTTTGGCCAGCTCATCCAGATAGTCTTCCAAAACCGTTTCCAGAATGGAACATACTTCGTAACGTCTGGCGGCGTCCACAGCCGCCATGACGCTGGAAACTTTACCGGTTTCCTCCCCAGGCGCGTCGTTTTCGGTCAGCACGTTCAGATAGCCTTGCAGTCCGGACAGTTTTTCCTCCAGTTCCGACACAGCGGCCACACCCTGATCACCGCTTACCGGCGTCTGCCAGATTTTGTCAATCCGACCGGTTACGTCATTTTCCCCTTGGTTCTCAATAATCAAGTCATACTGTATCTTCAGCGGCTGCAATTCCTCCATGGACTCCAAATCATAAGGATCCCGGATATCGAAAATGTTCACCGCCTGACCGGTCCGCAGATCATAAGTTACTTTGTCAGACTTCGTATGATGGGTAAAAAACAACTCCGCCATTTCCTCGTCCGTGATGGGAGAACCGCCCAGGGTAATATCGTCCAGAGAGGATGCAGTCGAGATATCGAACCAAGCTCCGCCGCCTAACTCAGATTTGTAATAGATGCGGTTCTGTCCCGATTCCTCCGCCGACTTCTCTGCAATTTCATACAGACTGTCGTTCAGGGCAGAGAGGTGAATCAAATGGGAACCGATGGCCAATGTTGAGGCTTCGATTTCTGTGGGGTCGATATGTACTGCAAGATTTTCGTCCCAGAAGCCCCGAGCGTACAGGGTTCCCAGCGCCAGAACGCCCGCCATTAACAGGACTGCCGCCGCGGTCAGAAGCCGCCGGGATCGAATTTTCGTATGCATGACGGCCTCCTTTCTTATGCCGGGTTCACGTCCGTGAACAATTCTTGATTTGCCGTGTCAAAATGTACGTCCATTACGTGTCCGCCCTCGCTGTCGTACAGGCTGGCGGTCACGTTTTCCAGGCTGGCAATCAGCAGCGTCAAATAGGTAAAGCTCTGGGTCAAGGGCTGACGTTCCGTGGTGTAAATGCCTTGGTTGTCGTACGTCAGCGTATAGCTGAACGCGCTTTCCACAGCGTTGAGATGCAGTTTCAGCTCCGACACGGAAACACCGGCCTGCGTGGTTGTGTTCACCGCATACGTCCCCACCACACGGGTCTCCGGCGGCGGTTTTTCCGGCTCTATGTCCAAAACGTCACGTGGAATGGAGGCGTCAATCTCACACTCCGCTACAAACGAATCGCCGTTGTACAGACGCAGCGTCAGACGGTTTGTATCACGATAGTCCAGCGTCAGATGCCGCAGTTCTTCGCCGGCGGCAGTCCGCGTTCCAATCTGCGTACCGTCGTACCAGACCTCAAAGCCGTCCACCGCGGGTTCGAAGTCGTCGGGGATGCTCACGCCGATGTAGAACGTCAAGTCTGCAACGCTTGAGTAGATGTAATAATAAGGGTCGTTTATGGGATCCAGCAGCGCATATGCGTCGCCGCCCTCACCGGCGTCCAGGTCCATCCCGGAATCCCGCAGGTATTTTGTGATGGCCCCGCAGGTCAGACGGTCGAATTCGCTCAAAATGTCGTTATAGGCTTTCAACGCGTCCAGCGCATCCTGCTGGGCGTTCTGATAATCCTGCTGGGCGTCGGCGGTTTCCTCGTAGGCAGCCTTTCCCAGTTGGTTCAATACCAGAATCTTTTCCAGCGCCGTCCGGGAATCCACCGACAGCTTTTGCAGAGTTTCGTAAGAGTTCCAGCTCGTCACCAGCGACTCATACATTTCCCGCACCTGCGCCCGCAATTCCCGTTCCATGGCGTCCTGCTCCCGCTTCGCGTTGCCGTACTCCATACAGGCGGTGTACACGGCGTACATTTCGTCTTCAATGTAGCGTGTACCGTCAATTTCGCCTTTGAACCATTCCATGGTAAAGGTGAAAAACAGGATACGGATTTTTCCGTTCCACGGTTTATCCAGCGCCTTCAGCATTTCGCGATATTTCATCTGAAACGCGCCATAGTCCACATCCATGCCCTGTTTTGCCATGTTGATGTAAACCTGGATATAGTTCATTTTGGAGCCATATTCATTCCGCATCAGGCTTTCGTAGGACTCCACGTTCAGCCGCGCCACAGAGGTTGCGGCTTTGGCCTCATAAAAGGCTTGATCATGGTCGAGAGTATATTGAATCAAGTCGTCCAGGCGTTCCCGCGGGATGGCGGCGCTTTTGAAGCCATTGGCAAACCGGTAGCCTACGGTTACGTCCATGCCGATCAGGTCCGACAGCTCCTCTTTGGCTGTCTGGAAATCCCGCAGCTGATTTGAGAGGTCCCGCGTCAAGGTATCCACGCTGCTTTGTGCCCGGTCGACGTCGGTTTGGGTAGCCTTTCCGGACGCCAGCTTCGCACGATTCCTTTCCAATTGCGTTTCCGCGTCCGTGAGCCGTTCCTGGGTGAAGGCGGAAGTTTCCTGAAGCAGATAGACCTTATGGTAAGCAGAGTTCACTTTATAAATGATTTCAAATTCCAGGTCCGCCAATTTATGAACCATGTTATCGATTTCGGTCTGCAGCGTCAGAGGTTTGATATTCAAGTCATATTCCTGGGTCAAATCCAGTTGCTGCGGAAACTTGAAGCTTAACAGCGGCGACCAGCGAAAGCTGCGCAGATTTTTGACCTTCGCCTGGATGCCCTCCACGGCTTCCACGTATTTCATCCGCTGCAAAACAATTTTATTGTTTTGCCGGCTGATATCCTTGCTCACGCCCAAGGCCATTCTCTGCGCCTGTTCCAGCCGCAGCACCCGCGTTTCCAGCACCGCGCTCACAGGAGTGGCCAGCATCACGACGCACAACACCAGCGCAACCATCCGTTTCATCCAGCCGCCCCCCTTTCGGTACGTTTGCCTCCGGCGGCCTGCTTTTTCTCGAGAGAAAAAGCAGGCAAAAAGAGCTTTTACACGCCGCGGCTTCCGGCGTTCACGATTTTTCCAGCGCGTACATGACAAATTCCGCCTGTCCCGCACCTGTGAAATAGAAGGTATAAAGAAGACCATCTTTTTCGAAGGTATACAGGTACATTTTCACGCGCCGGTCGTACTGGGACACAGAAAAGACGTTTTCCAAGGGTTCATCCGCTGCAACCCGGATGGGTTCCAGCTCATCAGGGTTTTCCGCCGCCAGACGGTTCCAGGCGGCAGTTTCCGCCAACGTCACCCACGATTCACCGAAATAGAGCGGCGAACCCAGCGACGCGATTAACTGCCGTACAGTTGTGCAGTCGCCGCTTGCCAGGGGAATTTGGTTCCGCAGCACGAAAATTTTGTTGACGGTCCATTCATTTTCCAAGGCGTTTTCGCCGCTGTTCACTTCGTACACCGCCTCGATTTCCGGCATTACGGTACACGCCTCGCCCTCCGTCTGATAGACAATGGTTTTGCCTGTGTACATTTCCGCCGTCTCGCTGACGGGCCGATCCAGGAAGTCATGGAAAACGATTTCATCGTTGAGGAAATTCCCCTGGAAAATCACATCCCCCACGCCGTTGTATAAGGTTCCTTTTCCGGTTCGCCGTCCAAAGACGTAACCGCCCTCGTATTCCAGCGCCCCGCTGGAACGGAAATATTTTCCGGTCCCGTTGAACTGGTTATCGGTGAAGCTGCCAGTATACCGCGGCCTGCCGCCGGAATAATAGAGCGTGCCTTCCCCGTTGTACATACTGTTTTCAAACTGACCTTCGTAAACCAGTCCGCCGCCCGCGTTGTACAGCGCGCCCATTCCAGACGCCGCGCCTTTTTTCACCTCGCCGATATAAGCAACATACCCGTTCCGCGCCACGATCTGCACCGTGCCGCTGCAAAATTTCAGCGGAATGGAACGGTAGCGGTAAGAGGGAATTCCACCCCCTCCGCCCAACTGGAGGAATCCAGCCGGCAGCATGGAAACTATGTAAATGGCGGATGCAAGGCCCAGACCAATCACCAGCACAAACGCCAGGCGTTTACTGACCAGCCAGCGGAAAACCGGGTAATAATCCCGCCGGTGTCTTGGCCGGACATCCAGCAGCCGTGCGAAAAACTCACGAATCCGAAGCAGAAACCGGGATCGCAGGTAAGTCGGAGAGGTCCACATCCGTACCCGGATCCACAACGGCATGATACGTGCCCGCACGGTTGCCAGCAGCATCGCCAGGATGTTCCGCATATCTTACCCTCCCCGCTTTCCTGTCTGTTTCATCGGATTACTCACCAAACAGCCGATAATCCGCTTTTCCGTCCTCCTGGTTGAAGAACCGCTCGCACGCGAATAAGTACCACCGTGCAACGCCGTCCTCCGGCGAGGCCCGCAGAAGATTGGAAAAAATTCCCCGGGCCAGGTAGAAATCGTTATGGTAAAAAAGGTTTAACGCCTCCTGGAACCGCTTGTCATAACTCTTGCGAAGCTCCCGCTCCAATTCCGGGTAGGCGTCCAGAATTTCGTAAAGTTTATACGATTTTTCTCCGTCAGAGACAAAACCGATATACCGTCCGGAGAATTGGTTTTCCACTTGCCTCCAGTAGTTTTCGGTTGCAACAATCCGTACGCCTGTCTCGTGGAACTGCGGTGCAAAGCTGCCCAGGAATTCCAGTTCCGCCGACGAGAGATATGGGAACAACCGGTCCTCCCGGCCCGCTACGCCGTACAGAAACGACGCCTGATGCAGCAACAGCAGCGGTCTGGGCGCCGGCGTCCCCTCCGCGGGTTTCGCCTGACCGAGAAAATCCAGTCCGGCCCGTACGCCGTCCCCGGCGGAACCCGGGAACATCGCCTCCATGGAGGACAGCCGCATCCCGCTGGACAACAGCCAGCCGTGATTTGCTTCCACACAGTCATAGAAAATACCGAAGCTGTGGTTGATGAACTCTACAAACAGGTCGTCTCCCAGCAATCCCCGGGCCTCGTCCCGATTGCCTACGGAGAACAAACCCACATTTCCAGATACACGGCGGTTATCTCCCAGGTCCACTTCGGCCACTGCCGCCCGGTCCAGCAGCTCCGTCAGCTGCTGCGGCACAAAACGGCGGTAAGAGCGAACGGTGCATTGCAATTCATATTCCCGGATGGAAAGCCCCATGCACATCTCCTGCATGGCCCGATCCATTTGGTGCAGCTCATCCCGTCCCTGGGACACTTCCCGCGCCTGAATATTTCCTCCGGAAATTTTATCCATTTGCTTTGTCATGACTGCAATCAAATGCGTCATTCTGCCTGAAGCGCCCCACAGCAGTACAAGAGCCAGCCCCCAGACCGCCGCCGCGCCTGCTGCGGCAATATAGGCCGCCTGTCTCGCGGGCAGAATTCTTCCGGCGGAATTGGATACAGACCAGAAGACACACCAAACCGCCGCAGCCAGTGACAACAGCAGAATTTCACCGCCCAGTGCGGTCAGCCGGACCGCCAGACGATTGGCCCGTCCGCCGATGTAAACGGCAAGCAGAATCGTAACGGCGATAAACAGCCAGAGTCCCAGCGTCACGGCAAAAATGGTCTGTTTGCAGAGCATCCAGGACGCAATACTCCTGGCCCGTACTTCCGGAGCCGGTTTTTCCGCCGCCTCGCTGGTGTAAGTACGCGCCCCGCCTGCGGACATAAAGCACGTGTCCCCTTGGGCTGTCGACGCCCGGAACTGTTCGCCGTCAAACTCCGCCGTCACGGTATTCCACAGCCACCAGGCCGGAGTAATCATACACAGGGTTGTGTCCTTGCCCTCATATTCATAGACGAAAATCGCCTCGTTTTCGCCTACTGCGGTAATATAGATGGTATTCCCCCACACCCGCAAGCCAGTCACGTTCATCGGCTGTTCAAATGTGCCTTCGCTCAACACTTCCGCCCGATCTTTTTCCAGGCTCACAAGCTCCCAATCCAGATCACCATCCAGCGTCCGGAGGAAATAGATGTGTTCCCCCGACGACGCCACGCGTGCAATCCGGCGCTCCCGGCCCTGGGAAAGGCGGCCCTCCTGATAAATGCCTCGGATGTCGCCGTTCCGCAGCGTGTAAATGCGGGAAGTCAGCCAGCGGTTTTCCACCGTCAGCTCGCCATCTTCCTCCCAGTCCGCCGGACCGGCTACAAAGCCATCCTCCGGCAGTCCCCAGGACGCCGCGCCTGCCGCAAGCAACATCAGCGCCAGCAAAATTGCCAGCCAGCCCGTTACTTTTTTCATCAAGGCCCTCCTTGGTGCAGATTTTCCGTACCAATCACATCAAAGCGATTCTGGAACAGCCGCAGCAGCGGAATTTCGCCAAACAGCAGATGGGAAATCAGCATCACCGCCGCCATCACCACCAGCAGCACGCACAGTACCAGCAGCAAACGGAACAAGCCGTCCCGGTGATCCTGCCAGAAGACGCCCGCCTTCGTTTTCAGCGACGTTTTCTTCGCCGGCAATGCCGTCACCTTGATATCCTGGTAGAGCTCAGGAAAACCGTTATAAACGTTCTTGGCGCTTTTGCGGTGAATCAGCTCGTAGCTCTTCAGCCGCTTCCGCCGCCGTCTTGCCGCAGGCTCCAGCAGTTCCAGCAGAAGCCTCGCACAGCAGGACACGCAATTTTTTTCACTCCGTTCCGGGTCCAGGTCCGCCAGGTCCAGAAGCATCGTGAAATAAACCGTGTTGTCTTTTGCAATCTGTACCCCGTCCTGGCTGAGAACCAGGTACAACAGCGGCCAGGGCAATCCGGATGACAGACACTCCATCACCAGATTCACACAGATCGACTCCCCCAGCGCCGGCGTCACCGCCTGCCCCCTGGCGAAAGCGGAAAACTTCCGCTCCTCCCGGTAGAGAAAGACGAACAGCAGCGTTTCGTTCTGGGAAAACCGCAGCAGACAGGGGGATTCTCCCACCGCCTCGCTGTTTTCCAGCACGGCCAGCAGATTTCGGGCGCATTCCCGGTCGTGTACGGCTAACAGGGTATAGAGGGAACCGGAGGCGGACAGCCGATCCCGACAGACCAGCACATCGTTGACAGGCCCCCGGAACGCCTCGGAAACCACTTCCAGCTCCATCCCCTGGGCGTAGTAGACCATTTTTCCGCCTCCCTTTCCGTGATTTCAGGGGTCCTCGTCAAGTTTCGCCTTCCTGAAGGGCGTCCCGCTTCTTCACTACTGCATATGCATAGGTGGAAATCAACGGGTATTCCGCGCAGGAAATGCGAATCTCAAATACGCCTTCCCGTCCCGGCGCGGTGTAAATGCCGTCGGAGGTGATTTCGCCGGAATCCTTTTCCGTCAGCTCATAGGTCAAGGTACAGGGGTCCATGTTGTTGAAGCGCACATTGAAGAAATGACTGCTTCGGGTCGCCATGACCACCGTGGGCTGAATCACCGCAATGCTCTTACCGGTGAGCTTCTGCACCTTGTTCTCCTCTTCGCCGCCGGGCAGGGAAATGGCCGTCCAGCGCAGAGGCAGAACCACTTGGCTGCTGTCCTCCAAAAGCCGCGCCGCAATGACAAAGCTGCCTCGGTCGTTCATGACCTTTACCGCGATTTCCGCGGCGGCTGGCGTCTGCTCCTGGGGGAACAGACCGGAGTTTCCATAAATGGTATTCCGGGCGGTGGTTCCCAGTTTGGGGTCCTCCTCCAGATATTCCGGGCCGGCGGCTACGTAGACGATGCCAGGACCCAGACCATGAACAATCTCATCCGAATAGGCAATGCGTCCCCGGCGCATATCCGGTCCCAGAGGAATGTCGCAAATACCGGTGGCATAAATCGGCTCCACGATGCGTTCCGGCGGACGGGTGATATCCGCCCGCGTGTAACCCACAGGGCCGCCCGGCTCCCGACGGAACCAGCCTTCCAGTTCTTCCCGCAGCGGGGCTGAGGCGGGCGTCCGTATGTACTGCCGCACGCCAGCCGTGCGAATTTCCTCGATCAGGTACGCGTTCCGCGTCCGCTGCAAGACAATTTCGGCCAGGGGTACGAAATCCTGTCCGCCGCTGGCGTTCCGCAGTTCCAGGCTCGCGGACGACATTGCCTGATCCAGAATTTCCGTCGTACTGGTCTCCGTCACGACCGCCCGAAGCGCAAAGCCATCCTTTACGGCCCGCGTCTCGCCGCCGACCTGCACCTCGATACTCTCCGCCGCCGCCAGCAATACCGATTCCGGCGCGGGGACTGTCTGGGCCGTGAGCCAGCGGGTGTACGTCACCTCGTTCTCCGGGCAGACCTCCCGCAGCTCCAGCGCCAGCTCATGCCCGCCGGTTTCATCCGTAAAGGCCGGGGTTTGCAGTACCGTTTTCAAGGTCAGCGGTTCCGCGTCCTCCCGCAGACGCTGAACAATAATCTTCAGCCGGGTTGAAACGCCGCAGGCGTTCTGCGCGGGCATGGAGCACGTTACGGTATACTCTTCCCCGGCGTACAGCACCGCAGAGGCCAGAAATTCCGGTTCCGGCGGACAGAAGGGCGGTAAACTCTCCCGGTCCTGCAAAAAGAGCTGCCAGCCCTCCCGGACACGGTTGCACTCGTAATTCTCCCCGCTGTCCTGCCCCTGGACGGTATAGACCGGGTGGACGTTCTCCTCCAGGCGGCGCAGACACAAAACCGCCAGCTCGCTTTCCAGCGTCTCAAAGCCGTCCACGGCGGACAGCTTCCGCACCGCCGGGTTTTCCAGGGCGATCTCCCGCCCGCAGCCGTCCACGGCAACGCCGGAATCCACCATAATGGACAGGTCATCCAGGCTGTACACCCCCAGCCCGCAGACAATACCGCTGCCGAACATCATCTCGTTCAAAAAGCGGCGCTTATGGCTGTTGTAGGTCTGTTCCGCCTGGAAATCGGCGGAGGTCAACAATTTTCCAACATAGTAACGATTTCGCTCAAACGGCAGCAGCTGATTACTTTCCATAAGGGCACCTTCCTTTTGTTCTTGCCGACATTATAGCATCGTTTTCCACATTTTTTCCTAAAGGTTTCCTAAAAAAACCACGTGTCCCCCATTGGAGGACACGCGGTTCTATTGTCCCAGGTGGTACACCCGGTTTGCGTTTTCATGAAATACAGCTGCCCAATGCCGCTCCGGCACTAGGTTTTTGATGAATTCGACATACTCGCCCAGGTTCACGATCGGCCAGTCGGTCCCGAACAAAAACCGGCTCCAATCCCCGGACGCCATCAGCCATGTCCGCAGCAAGGAGACATACCCCGCCTGCTCAGTGAGGTATCTTGCAAGGTTTACCCGGCCTTCCAGAAAGCCGGAGAGGTCTGCGGAAACATTCGGGTTTTTCGCAAGCACCGCCGCCGCGGACTCCAAAAACGGATTTCCAAAATGACACAGGACGAACTGTGTCCCCGGATGGTCCGCCGCCACTTCGTCCAGCGCCAGGGGGTGGCAGTATTTCAAATGCGCCTGCGGAAACGACGTAAGGCCCATGTGAACGGCCACCGGTTTTTCGTACCGCGCCGCCAGCTCGTAAACCGGTTCGTACAGCGGGTCCGACAGCCAGATTTTGTTGTAGCCGGGATACAGCTTTACGCCGCAGCAGGTTTCTCGCCGCAAGTTTGCCTCCACCTTCTCCGCCAGGTCCGGAACCATGGCGCCGCCGCTGTTCATCAGGGAGCTGTCCAGGCCGATGCAGTAATGAAACAGATCCGGTGGATAGCGGTGATCTTCCGGGTTCAGACTGCGGTTGCCCATGATTACCCCATGGACGATTTCCAATTCCCCATAAGCCTGCCGCAGATGCTCCACGCTGTTGTGATGCCCTGTGCCCTGCGCCATTTTCTCCGCATCCGGGTCCTGAAACAAATGCAGGTGCGCGTCGATGATCTTCATGAAATTCACTCCTTTGGGTACAAATGGTAAAGCTCTGTCATTATAGCACACCCGGAGGAAAATGTCAGCTGCAAAAAGAACGCTCCGCATCATTCCTGCGAAGCGTTCTTTGTAAATGCCGCCGGACGCAGCGGCAGTGTCAATGTAATGCTCATTCCCCGGCCCAGGCCGCTCTCGGCGGAAACCGCTCCTCCGTGCGCCTCTACTGTCCGTTTTACCAGATACAGGCCGTAGCCCTGGCCGCGGACGCGGTTCGAGCCTTGGAAATTCGCCTCAAAAATATGTGTGGCCTCCTCCTCCGCCAGACCCAATCCGTCGTCGCGAACCTGGATATCCACCTGATCGCCCTTCTGTACCACACGGATTGTCACGATTCCGGGACGCCCCATGTATTTAATCGCATTTTCCAGCAGGTTGAACAACGCGCGGTTTAACAAATACGAATCCACCTGCGCCATGAGCTGCACCTCCTGGGACACCACCTGTACGCTGACCCCTTGTTCCGCCGCCGCCGTACGGATATCCGCCGCCGCCTGGCTCACCAGATCAATCAGGTCGATTTCCGAATAGGAGAGTTGTCCGAACCGTTCGCCGCTGGAAAACTGCCGGCTCATTACGTCTGTCATGTACCGGCTCCGCTGAACAATCTTGCCCAGGTACTCCCGCCGGACCTCCGGATCTGTGATGACGTCGCCTTCCAGCAATTCCGCGTAACCCTGTATGATCGCCACGGGCATCCGCAGGCTGTGCGACAGCGTGCTGCGAAACGTTTCCAGCTCCTGACGGCCCTCCGCCTCCAGCCGCTTTATCGCCTCACGGCTTTCCAGCTCCTGCGTTTCCAGCGCCGCCGCATGATTCTGACGTTCCGCCTCCAGTAAGCGTTTCCTGCGGTACAGCAGAATGACCGCCAAAACCGCGCCCAGCAGTTCCAGCAGCAGGCCCGGTACGCCAGACGTTCCCACCGTCAGCCACAGCCCGCAGCTCCCCAGAAACGCCGCGCATACCGCTATGGACAAAATGCCGTCCCTCTCTTTCATGCTCACACGCTCCTTTTTTGGCCGTGACTTTCGTCGGTTTTTGTTGTATAATTCTTCCGGCTGCTCATGGAAAAAAACCGGCCTCTTTTCCAAAGGCCAGCTTTAATTTACCATAACATTTTCCAGTGGAATGTCAAGCCGCATCACACAAGATGTTGGAAATACGCACAAGATGCCCCCTGACGCCTGGAAAAATATGATACAATAAGGATGTGATTTTTCGAGAAGGAGACAGATGCTTTATGTATTCGATTCTGCTGGTGGAAGACGATCAGGACCTCTCTGCCATCACCCACGCCAACCTTGCCCATGCCGGGCATCAGGTAGACGACGCTTTCACCTGCGCCCAGGCGGAAACGTTTCTTTCAAAAAAGCAGTATGACATGATTCTTCTGGACGTTATGCTTCCGGACCGTTCCGGCGACGAACTTTGCCGCTCCATCCGCAAGGACTGCGACAGTCCGATTATTTTCCTCAGCTGCGTCGAGAGCAGCGACACCATCGTCAACGCCCTCCGCAGCGGCGGCGACGACTATATGGTCAAGCCGGTACGCTACCCCGAACTTCTGGCCCGTGTCGACGCTGTAATTCGGCGTTCCCAGCAGAAAAAGGCAACTTCCCGACGGGTTTTTCGTTCCTTTACCATGGATATCCCCCATCGCCGCATCCTCCGGAACGGCCAGGAGGTGGATTTATCCTCCATCGAATTCGCTTTGCTCAAGCATATGACCGATCATCCTGACACGCTTCTGCTCTATCAGGACCTGTACCAAAACGTCTGGGCGACTGACAGTCTGGGCGACTTCCGCACCGTTATGGTACATATTTCCAACCTCCGGAAAAAAATCGACCCGGACCGCCGGGGGATTATTGAAACCGTCCGGGGCGCAGGCTACATCTTTTCTGACGTTTGACAATTTGCTGAAGGAGGCGCGCTATGGACTTTTTTCATCCCGACCTGCAAAATCAACCCTTTGCCAGCTATCAGGACTATACCGACCACCTCTTTGCCTGTGTGAATCTGCGGCTCTCCGCTTACATCCAACGCTTGATGGCTCTGTTCGCCAAGGACAGCGGCGGGTTTAAGAACGTACTCTACCCCGACATTGAAGTCGCAAGGGATCTGTGCGAACAGCAGCTTATGGACTTCCAAACGACCCGTCAGAAACCGGACGACGAAGAATCGGACGCTCTTTCCGCGGAATTGGAGGACCTGTTCGCCGACATCATGGAGGACGAACCGGAGGAGGAACCGGAACTCTCTCCGGAAGAAATCCTCGACTCCATCGACGCCCGGGCCACCCTGACCGAAGTCCCCTTGCCCTTATACACGCTCTGCCGGGACTTTGCTCCCTTTACCCGTTTTTGCTTCGCCTGCGGAATCCTCTCCTCCACCCAGACCCGTTACGCCTCCATTTTCCAGGTGGTGAACCAGAACGGCGGTCAGTCCGCCCCCAGTATCGAATCCGCCGCCCGGGTGTTCTTCGGCGAACGGTTCACGATTACCGGCGCTTACGGGCAAATGTCCCTGGCGCTGGAAGAATTGCAGCCCATTCTGGCGCTGCAGGTGAACGGTGCAATGCCGTTCTCCACCCTAATTTCCCCCGACAAGCGGATGATTGACTTTCTCTTTGGCACACACCCTATGCAGATTGACGAAAACTACGTCCGCTTCTTCTCCCGCCTGCCGGAACCGGAAGACCCCTTCCTCGCAAACGCCCAGGTTTTGGACGCCCTGCGGATTTCCTTTCAGGACGGCGTTCGTCTGTTCTCCCTTTTCGGCGACGAAGGCTCCGGACGGAAATTCACCATCCAGCATTTTTGCCGGGAACAAGACGTCTCCTGCATCTCCATCGACTGCGCCAAGCTCTTTGTTTACGATTTCCGCTTCGTCGAGCAGGCGCTCTGGGCGGCGGCGCGGGAGTGCATCCTCACTGGGGCTTATATCTGTCTGGACGGCCTGAGCTACAAGGAACCCGAAAAAGACAAGTTTTTCGGATACATGGACCTGGCCTTCGGTAAATTTTTCCGGCAGGGATTGACCGTGTTCGCTGTCAGCAAGGAAAAGCTGCCTATGCGCGAGATGACGAACCTCGATTTCACTCAGCTGGAACTTCCTACCCCTACCAACGCCGAACGGGAAAAGGTCTGGCAATTTTACGCGAAACCGTATATCCTGGGCGCGGATGTGGAACTCTCTGAAATGGCGGTGAAATTCCTGTTTACGCCCGGTAAAATCAAAAATGCCCTGCGTCAGGGCAAGGCTTTGGCCGCCATGGAAAAATTTATTGAAATTCCCCGTTCCATTTTATTTCAGGCGTGTTATAATCAGATGAGCCATGAGCTGACCCAGAAGGCCACCAAAATCAAAGCCAATTTCGGCTGGAACGATATCGTAATGAACCCGGACCAGCGTCTGGCTTTGAAAAACGCCTGCGATCAGCTTTTGTTCCGGAAAAAGGTCTACGAGGAATGGGACTACAACCGGAAATATCCTTATGGCCGCGGACTCTCCGTGCTGCTGTTCGGCGCGCCCGGTACCGGCAAGTCCATGTGCGCCCAGGTCATTGCCCATGAGCTGAACCTGGAGCTTTACCGCGTGGATCTGAGCAAGGTCGTTGACAAGTACGTCGGCGAGACGGAAAAATCCATCTCCATGATCTTCCGGGAAGCCAAAAAATGCAACGTCGTTCTCTTCTTCGACGAGTGCGACACCTTGTTTGCCAAACGTTCCGACGACGGCGGAAGCAATCAGTCTTCCAACAACAACAAAACTGCCCTGCTCTTGCAGGAGGTCGAAGCTTATGACGGCGTGTCCGTTCTTGCCACCAACTACAAGCACAACATTGACCCCGCTTTCTTCCGCCGGATGAAATTCATTGTCGAATTCCAGTTCCCGGATGTGGAAACCCGCAAAGTCCTCTGGACCACCACCATCCCCAAGTCCACCCCCCTGGCGGAGGACGTTGACATCGATTTCCTGGCGGAACGGTTCGAGTTCGTGGGCGGCAACATCAAAAACTGTATCCTGAACGCTGCGTTCCTGGCGGCGGCAGACCCCGAGGCGGAAGGGGAAGTGCATATGAAACACTACCTGCAGGCAATCAAGTACGAATTTGTCAAAACCGGAAAGGTGTTCACACGGGCCGACTTTGAGCCTTACGCCAGCATGGTTTTATAAAAAGGAAGGTGTGTCTCCATGCGTTCAATCGACCGGCTGGAACAGCAGCGGCGGATCAAACGGCAAAAAAAGAATCTTCCGCCTCCGGACGAGGAGATGGAGGATGAAATGGAAATGCCGAAGTTCGTGCCCCTGAACCGAATGCAGAGCGCCTTCGGCGGCGTGGACGGCGCGTCCGGGCTCAATACAGCCCCTTCTGTGTTCGACGCGCAGGCTGTTTTCCATACAGACCAAGGAGGAAACTTGTTTTGAATTGTAATTCATGCGGAGGCGCTTCCTCCGGCGGCTGCGAGGGCTGCGGAGGCTGTTCCAATACAGCTCTCTACCTCTCGCCGGAGGAAATCGAGATGCTGCGCCGGTTTGCCCAGACGCCCTTTCTCCCTGCGGCGGCCAGAAACGGGCCGGATGGACCGGTCTTTCTGGAAGCTCCGGAACAGGACCCCCGCGAACTCCGGAGCGCTCTTCGCGGTCTTGCGAAGAAGGGCTTGATTCGTGTGGACTACGATATCCCAATTTCAAATTTCGACTATCGGGCTTATGCGGATTATCCCCTTCATGGCAGCATGGCCCTGACCGCCCGGGGACAGACGGTAGTGGAATTGATGGAAATTCAGGGAATTGAGGAGTAATTATGTGGGACCAGTTTTCCAGAACAAGCCTCCTGCTCGGCAAGGCCAATATGGAACGCTTACGGCGGGCGCATATTGCGGTATTTGGTTTGGGCGGCGTGGGCGGCTGGGCCGCGGAAGCCCTGGCCCGCAGCGGCGTTGGAACCCTTACCCTGGTGGACGACGACCGCATTGGACGGTCGAACCTGAACCGGCAGGTGTTCGCTTTGACCTCCACCGTGGGCCGCGATAAGGCCGAAGCCGCTAAAGAGCGTCTTTTGGATATCAGCCCGGACGCCGTTATTTACGTCCGCAAAGTTTTCTATGGTCCCCAGACGGCGGATCAATTCGATTTCACGCAATACGACTACATTATCGACGCCATTGACACCGTAACCGGAAAGCTGGAACTTGTTCAGCAGGCCCGGCGGGCCGGTACGCCAGTCATCAGCTCCATGGGCACCGGAAACAAGCTTAACCCTGCCGCTCTGGAGGTTGCCGATATCTATGAAACCTCTGTCTGCCCCCTGGCGCGCGTTATGCGGAAGGAGCTGAAACGTCGGGGAATTCCCGCGCTGAAAGTCGTTTACTCCAAGGAACCGCCCCTTTCCCTTCAAGGCGTCGCCGTGCCGGAGGAAGTACCCGACCGGGGCGGTACGCCTTCCAGCCGCCGCGCGATTCCCGGAAGCTGCGCCTTTGTGCCGCCTGCGGCGGGGCTGTTGATTGCCAGTGAAGTCGTCCGGGATTTGATCCAGCTGCCGGAATAAGAAACCGGGAGGACATTCTGTCCTCCCGGTTTTCTGCGTCTTACAGGTGATGGTCCCGAAGAAGCCGTTTCGCCTGCTCCCACAGCTCATCGCTCACGTTCTGCACCACAACCACCTTTTCCACTAACTCCGGTACGGCGGCGGTCAGCTCGGCTTCCACCAGCGATTCGTTGGTCAAATCTGCCGACGGGCATCCGGCGCACTGGCCCAGCATCTTCACATACAGCACACCGTTTTCCAGATGGTCAATCTGTATCTCGCCGCCGTGACTGCGCAATGTTGGACGAACTTTTTCCTCCAAAATAGACTCAATTTGTTTCAATTCTTCACTCATTTGTAAACTCCTCCTCCGCCTTTGCCGCGGCAATTTCTTCCCGAATCCGATGACGGGCATCGTCAAACAGCAGCTCCCGGTTGTGACGGTAATACGCCTCACAGCCGAAATTCTCCACATACCAGCTGGTGTCGTAACCGGCGGTGATCTCCGTTACAAAAATCACCAGCTCCTGCCCCTGCCCGAAGGTCGTTTCCAAAAACCGGAAAGCGTTGTCCAGCAGACGTCCGGCTTCTTCCGCCAGGGTCTTCCGCTGCGCTGCCTCGCCGCGGAAACGTTCCCGTACCAGCTCCATTACCGCTTCCGGTGCGGTGATGGAGGCTTCCGCCAGAACTTTCCGGTAATCTTCCAGCGCGTTGATTTCCCGCTGAATTTGGTTCTGACGCTCCTTGTCCGACTGGCCCGCGTCTTTTGCGCGTTTGAGCGTCTCCCGACGCTGCCGGACAAGATTTTCCAGAATTTCCAAAGGGACCTCGCCGGTTTCCAGCGATGCTTTGAAGGTCGTCAGCGCACAATGCAGCGACTCCGTCAAGGCGTCCTGCCAGCGGGCTTCCCGGGCCGCCTCCGACAAACGCGACAACAGCAGTCCCATTACCGACAGTTTTTCGTCAAACGGCGCTGCACGCAGCTCTGAAACCGTAACCGGCCGCCAGGTTCCTTGTAAAATTTCATCTACATGGTAAATTTTCTGATACTTGTTGTAAAGCTCCAAATAGTTGGCAAAATCCTTTGCAATCCGCGGAAGCTGTATATATTGACCTATGACCTCCCGTCCTGCCGGAATCGCAAGCGCCTCATATACGCAAAGCAATTCGGACAAATCTTCCCAGCCCCGGGCTGTGGCAAACTGCAAGCCGTCCTGAGCGGTCTCCACACGGTAGAAATTTTCCTTTTTTATATCCAGGTACGACACCACTGCCCCGTGTAAGCCCTTTTGACGGGCGTACTCCTTCCATACGCCGAAGTCCTCCGAAACGTCGATGCGCTTCACACGGTCCAGTGTCACCACGTCGAATTCCCGCACGGAACGGTTGTATTCCGGCGGGTTTCCCGCGGCGGCAATCAGCCAGCCTTCCGGCAAACGCTGGTTGCCGAACGTCTTGCACTGCAAAAATTGCAGCATCATCGGCGCAAGCGTCTCTGACACACAGTTGATCTCGTCCAGAAAGAGAATGCCCTCTTTCAAGCCGGTTTTCTCCATCAGCTCATGCACCGATGCCAGAATCTCACTCATGGTGTACTCCGTGACGGACACCTCTTCTCCGCCGTAACGCCGTTTTTCGATAAACGGCAGACCCACCGCGCTCTGACGGGTATGGTGGGTGATGGTATACGCCACCAGCCCGACACCCGTTTCGGCGGCGATCTGTTCCATAATCTGGGTTTTTCCTACGCCCGGCGGTCCCATCAGCAGCACGGGCCGCTGACGAACGGGCGGTATCCGGTAATTGCCCAGAGCGTCCTTCGCCAGATATGCCCGGAGGGTGTTCGTGATTTCCTGCTTCGCCTGTTTAATATTCATATGCCTTTTCGCCTCTCCTTCTCTTACGTTCGGGGCAGCTCGTCCAAATCAATTTCATCCGGCAGGTCCAGATTCGTCTCCCGGACAGCCCGTTCCAGGTCCGGCAACTCCAGCGCCAGCCGGATCGCCCAGGGCGGCATCCGTACCGACAGCGGCGGCTCTCCCAGCAAAATGAACGCCGTTTCGTAAGGCGGACGCTTTTCCGGATAAATGCCCATGCCGTCGGTGAAGTACAACAGGCCCCGGAGATTCGCGAACGCTTTGGCCTCCAGGAGCTTCGCCACGTGGTCAAACACCGGACGGAAGTCCGTGGCGCTGCCGCCGTTGAGCGTAAAGTGTTCCATGTATTCCCGCAGTTCCTCCAAGTCCCGAATCGTTGTATCCGAACGAATTTGATCGTCACATTGGATAATGTGAATGTTGACTTTCCGTGTAAACGTCCCCGCGCTGCGCAGAACGGCATAGGTGCAGGCCAGAAATTGCCGTACCAGCTCGCCGGAGGTGGACATGGACGTATCCACGGCGATTACGAAATCTTCAATCCGGTGTTCCTCCCGGGTCTCCGGAGGCTCTACAAGCGGCATATTGCCGTAGAGCTGAAGGCCGTAGGTGTAGAAAATATAATCAAACGCGTCGCCGTCCACCGCCGCGACCTCCCGCGGCGCGGCAAACCGCCGCAGAAAGGCCCGGTAGTCCACGTCCTCCCGGACGGCGACCCGTACCTGTTCCAGTACCGCCTCGCCGCCGCTTCCGTGGTCCGACAGCATCGTTTCCAGGCCCGTCTGGGTCCTGCCGGACAAATCCTGCCATTTTTCATCCTGCCGTTTGCTCTGCTCCTGGTCCTCTTGCTGCTGCGGGTCCCAAAGAGCATGATCGTCTACCAGAAAACGCCGCTGTAATTGCGCGAATTCGTATTCTGGAAGATTTTGACGTAAAAGATACCGGTAGATCCCCTCGGCAGTCAGAACCGGCATTTCCCTCCGGCACTCGCCGTAGAATTTCTGCTTTGCAGGGATGAACCCTTCGTTCAGACAGGGATAGTCCAATTCGTCCAGAATGCTCTCGACCGCCGCGTCACAGGCAAGGTCCCACAACTCCGGGACTTTGCCTTTTTTCTTCGCCAAATGCCGGAGCATACAATGGAAAATCACGTGGAGATACGCCCGGTTCGTGAGCACGTGGGAACGCAGATAGCGGTCGGCTAGCCACGCGCCGTCATAGTAAAGGTTTTCGCCATCCGTTGCCAGGGACAGCGTTACCTCCCCGCCGGGCCGGAACCACAGCGCACACAGCGCCACGTCCAGATAGGGCAGGTTCATATACAATTCATTCCGGGAAACCAGCAGAATTTCTTCCCCGATCTCCGTCAGACTTTTCCTAGGTTGTTCCAATTTCTGCACCCGCCCCATTACAAATCAAAGCTCTTTTCCAGTCCAGAGGGAAACCGACGATGCTGTTCCTCCAACAAAAGCGCCAGGGCGGATGTCGCGTCCCGCTCCCGCGCCAAGGCGCACGCCTCACGAAGCTGTGTCTGGTCCGGTTCTGTGTTCGACAGAAAAAACCGCAGCCCTTCCGGGTCCTTTTCCGTCAGAAGCCATTGCAGGGCTTCGCCCGTGTGCTCCCGGAGATACGCCCAATAGCGTCCCGCCGCGTTCTCCGCCAGCTCCGCCGGATACCGCAGACGATACCACGCTAACCGAACAGCCGTGAGAGGGTCGTGCTCCATGCCCAGAAACCCGCGCCATAAGGCGTCGTATTCCTTCATGCGCAGCTGCTTCTGACGGAAACAATGGTGATATGGATAGCCTGCGCCGGTAATCTGGTAGTCAAAGTGGTGCGCCGGACAGTTCTCCTCATAGATTTCCGTATACTCCGGAAACAGCAGACGCGCCGTTGTGCCATCCGGCCCGGTGAGGGTCATATCCAGTTCCCGGGAAAGTTCTCCGGCAAAATAGGCCGCCGTCTCCCCTGGGCCGGAGACCGTCTGCACAATATGCAGCGTGTCCAGACAACGGCAGTTCATCAGCGCCCCGCCGCCCCAGCGGGCAACGCTGTCGTGAAGCCGTAAGGTTTTCAACGCGCCGCAGTTTAACAAAGCGTAATCGCCCACCCGCTCCAAAAACGAAGGAAATGTCAAATCCTGTAACTGCCGGTTGTCCCACGCATCCCCGCCGCCGCAGGTCAGCAAAACCGGTTCTCCCTCCGGGAGGGCACGGCCAGGAGCTAAGGCATGGCCGCCTAAAGCCTTTACGGGCAGGCCGAACAGCGTATCCGGCAGCACCGCCCGCCGGTCACAGGTCTCCGCCTGCAAAATGACGACGCCCTCCTTCTCCCGGCGTACGATCAATTTCCAGTTGCTTGCTCCGCTGAGGGTCTCCACGCTTCCACCTCCATTTTTCTTTCGGTAGTATATCACATTCTCCTCCGATTTCCTAGCCTGTTTTTTCCTTCGAAAAAAGAATGCGAATTTCAAAAAAGCTCTTGACAATCTGCTCATTCTGTGTATACTGTTCATATACAGCAATCACAAGATGAACAGTCGGAGGGGTGCCAATGGAAATCATCATCCGCAATACCACCAATCAGCCGATCTATGACCAGATTTGTACCCAGCTGAAAACCCAAATCATTGCCGGAAAGCTTCAGCCGGGCGAAGCTCTGCCCTCGATCCGGGCGCTGGCAAAGGATTTGAAAATCTCCGTCATTACCACAAAACGCGCCTACGACGAGCTGGAAGCCGAGGGCTTTCTCTATACCATAGCCGGCAAAGGCTGCTTTGTGGCGGAGAAAAATCTTGATCTCATCCGGGAACGGCAGGTCAAGGAATTGGAAGACCATCTCGCCGCCGCCATTACGCTTTCCAAAGGCTGCGGCGTGTCCCTGGACGAATTGCACGAAATGCTGAACATTCTCTACGAGGAGGAATTGACATGAATGCCATTGAACTTTCCCACATCTGCAAATCCTTCGGCTCCTTTGCGATTCAGGATTTGAGTCTTACGGTTCCCTCCGGGACCATCTGCGGTCTGGTGGGCGAAAACGGCGCGGGAAAATCTACCACTATCCGCCTTCTGATGAACGCCCTCCGGCCCGACAGCGGCCAAGCCGCCGTGTTGGGTGTGGACGTTTCCAGCCCGGAGTTCCAGGCCATCAAGGAGGACATCGGCGTTGTGCTGGACGAAGCCTATTTCCCGGAGGTCCTTACGCCAATACAGGTCGGCAAGGTCATGGCCTCAACTTACCGCCGCTGGGACCAGAAACAATATGAGGACTTCCTCCGCCGGTTCGACCTGCCGGAGAAAAAAGTCTTCAAGGATTTTTCCCGCGGCATGAAAATGAAACTCGCCATTGCCGTCGCCATGAGCCACCAGCCGAAACTTCTGGTGCTGGACGAAGCCACCTCCGGCCTGGACCCGATTGTTCGCGACGAGGTGCTGGAGATGTTTAACGAGTTTACCCGGGAAGAAGATCACTCCATTCTGCTCTCCTCCCACATCGTTTCGGACCTGGAAAAGCTCTGCGACTACATCGCCTTTATTCATCAGGGACGGCTGCTGTTCTGCGACGAAAAGGATCAGCTGCTGGAAACCTACGGCATTTTTGCCGGGACCTCCGAACAGCTGGAAAGCTTACAGGAAGAAGCCGTCGTAGGCCGGGAAAACAGCGGCTACAGCGTACGGGCGCTGGTGCAGCGGGACAAAGTGCCCGCCAGTCTGGAACTCGAACGGGCCAGTATTGAAGATATCATTCTTTTTACGGTGAAAGGGGCAAATGAAAAATGAAAGCGTTACTCAAAAAAGACTTTTATGTGCTCTTGAAGCAAATGTGGATTTTCGTTTTGATGATCGTGATTCTGACCGCTGTCGGCAACAATTTTTATATTATTTTCTCGGTGGTCTGGGCCTCCATGCTCCCCTATACCGCCCTGGCCTACGACGAGCGAAGCCACTGGGACCAGCTTGCCGCGATGATGCCCTACTCTACCCGTGAGATCGTGTTGAGCAAATACGTGCTTGGCTGGATTTGTATGGCAGGGGCGATGGCGCTTTGTCTGGTGGTTTCCCTGGCGCGTATGGTTTTCAGCAGCACAACGCCGGATTTTTCAACCTTGTTCATGGCCCTGTTGATCGGCGTCATTGCCATTGACATTACGCTTCCGCTGGTTCTCCGCTTCGGCGTGGAGCGCGGACGGATGGGATTTATGGCGATAATCGCTGGCGTGGCAATTGTAGGCGGCATTCTCGTTTCCAATGTTGCCATATTTGGCCCAACGTTACTGACTGCCCCTATGGTGGTGGCCGTTATGACCGCCGTGCCTGCCACGATTCTTTCGATTCCGCTGTCCATACGGATGTACCAGACGCAGAGCCGTATTTGACAAAAAGAGGGGAACGCTTAATGAAAAACACGAAGCACTGTCCGAAATGCGGTTCCCGGGAAGTCGTCCGTGTGCCGGACAATGCCCACCGGTATCTGGCAAACAGTATTTGCATCACAAGAATCGCCACTGTAAAACGGGTTCCAGTCGCCCGTTATGTCTGCCGCGCCTGCGGCTACGTGGAAAACTGGGTGGAACGCCAGGGCGAACGGGATGATATCGCGCGCGCCTTTGGATAAGCGCAAACACAGGCGCCGGCGGCAGGCTGTCCGCCGGTGCCTTGCCATTCAGAGGCAGTCTTGGCCGTCTCACTTGTATCATTGGAAAAACCGTAAGAAATTCGTAAGAATTTTGTCGAGTTGTTTGTAAGAATTCTTTGCTATCATTAGTCCATCAACCGGAAATGGAGATGGTATCTATGAAAAAAATTCTTGTGTTTCTCGCCTGCCTGTCCCTGCTTGCGCTGGACGGCTACGGCGATACGCCTGACTCCCTGGAAGCAGGGACCGTCTGCCGCCGCCCGGAGGCTGTCACATTCTCCCTGTCTGACGACCCGAAAATCGACACTGGCTGGGGCGATCTTCGCTGCGCCGACCTTCGGGAAATGGACCTGTCCTACCGAACGGACGATCTGTTTTC
Organism: uncultured Oscillibacter sp.; assembly: GCA_947382875.1. Lineage (GTDB taxonomy): Bacteria > Bacillota > Clostridia > Oscillospirales > Oscillospiraceae > Oscillibacter. Next base: position 57,108 of record CANDBG010000003.1, read on the forward strand.
CTGCGACTTCGACACCCGTACCCAGTGGCCTGCCCGTTTGCCGGAGGATTTTGACCCGTCCGCGCTCCTGGAACTGGGCAAAGACCCTGGCCTTGGTCTCCGGGAACTGCACGCCAAGGGCATTACCGGCAAGGGCGTCGGCATCGCCATCATTGACCAGACCCTGCTGGTGGAGCACCAGGAGTATGCGGACCGCCTGCGGCTCTATCAGGAGTACCACAACGCTGCAAAGGATTCCGCTTCCATGCACGGTCCGGCTGTGTCCTCTATTGCCCTGGGCAAAACGGTGGGAGTCGCTCCGGAAGCTCTCCTCTACTACATCGCCGACGACCTTGGAACCGGCACAGAAGAAAACTTCGTCCGGGATTTGTCTTACTTCGCCGCCGACATTGACCGGTTCATTCAACTGAATGCAACCCTTCCGAACGATAAAAAAATCCGTGTGATCTCCATGTCGGCGGGATACACACAGGACGACCAGGGCGCGGAAAAAATGGACGCCGCCATTCAGCGCGCCAGAGACGCCGGAATCGCTGTGGTATGGGTCAGCAGCCGTGACCCGCTGATGAAGCCTTACACCGGTATGGGCCGTACGCCCTATGGCGACCCGAACGAACTCACAGGCGTCCGTCCGGGCGCGTTCTGGGAAGATTTCCTTTATACCGGCGAATACAGCGGTTCCGACGGCTCGGCGCTGCTGGTTCCGATGGACCGCCGAACCACAGCTTCCCCGGCGGGACCGTCGGAATACGCCTATTTCAGCGTGGGCGGTTCCAGCTGGACGGTCCCCTGGATTGCGGGAATGTACGCCTTGGCGTGTCAGGTAAAGCCGGACGTCACCTTTGCCGAATTTACCCAGGCGGCCCGGGAAACAGCCCGTCCGGTGTCTGCGGTCAGGGACGGAACGGAATATCCTTATGGCAATGTGATTTCTCCGGCGGCGCTTCTGGAACGGCTGAATACATAAGAAAACCGCGTTTCTGTGATACGCAGAAACGCGGTTCCTTTCTTTATTCTTCCGGCTGGCCATCCTTCGGTGGTTCCGCGGTTTCCGCGGGCGCTTCCTCCGACGGTTCCGCACCCTCCGCAGGCGCTTCCTCCGCGGACATCTCCGGCGCTTCGATTTTCTCTGAAATCATATGCACCTTCTTCGCTGGGGCCTCGATTTCCGCCGGGCGCGTGGACGCATATGGATTTTCTACCAGTTCCGGGTCCCGGCCCTCAATGATCGCGACCATCTCCGCGCCAGTAATCGTTTCCTTTTCCAGCAGGTACGCTACGACCTTATCCATGTCGTCCCGGTTCTCCTGAATGACTTCCACAGCGGTCTTGTAGCACTCGTCCAGCAGCACCTTTACGGCCTTATCCATTGCCGCCGCGGTGTCCTGGGCGCAGTCCATTCCGTATCCGCCGTCCAGGTACTGACTGCGCCGGGACGCCAGGGCCATCATGCCGAATTCCTCGCTCATACCGAACATGGCAACCATATTCCGCGCTACGTTCGTTGCATCCTGAATGTCCTGCGACGCGCCGTTTGTCATGGTATTCATTACCACTTCCTCCGCGGCCCGGCCGCCCATGGACACGGTGATCTTTGCCATCAGCTCGTCTTTGGTACGCAGCTCGGTTTTGTCCTCCTCGGGCATCAGCAGCGTGTAGCCAAGGGAACCCTGGGTATGCGGTACAATGGTGATCTTCTGCACCGGCTCGGTGTTTTTCTGCTTATATGCCACCATAGCGTGACCCACCTCATGGTACGCAACCAGTTTCTTCTCGAACTCGGTCAGCACGCTGCCCTTTTTCTCCGTACCGGCAATCACCAGTTCAAAGGCCGCCAGCAGGTCCTCCTGACTGACCAGCTTCCGTCCCTTTCGGACCGCCCGCAAAGCCGCTTCGTTTACCAGATTCGCAAGGTCCGCGCCCACACAGCCCGCCGTTGCCAAAGCGACTTTTTTCAGGTCCACGTCCTCGCCAAGACGAATGTTGCGGGTGTGAACCTCCAGAGTGGCAATACGGCCCGCCAGATTGGGCCGGTCGATGGTAATGCGCCGGTCGAAACGGCCTGGACGCAGCAGCGCCTGATCCAAAACCTCCGGACGGTTCGTCGCCGCCAGAAGAATCACGCCCTTCGTGGGGTCAAAACCGTCCATCTCCGCCAGAAGCTGATTCAAGGTCTGTTCCCGTTCGTCGTTGCCGCCCATACGATTGTCACGGGACTTGCCGATGGTGTCAATTTCGTCGATGAACACAATACAAGGCGCTACCTTGCTGGCCTCTTTGAACAGGTCCCGCACGCGGCTTGCGCCCACGCCCACGAACATCTCCACGAAGTCGGAACCGGAAATGGAGAAAAACGGCACGCCCGCCTCGCCTGCCACGGCCTTCGCCAGAAGGGTTTTGCCGGTGCCCGGAGGCCCTACCAGCAAGGCGCCCTTTGGCAGTTTTGCACCGATTTCCGTATACTTCCCCGGGTTGTGCAGGAAATCAATGATTTCCGTCAGAGACTCCTTGGCTTCGTCCTGGCCCGCCACGTCCCGGAACGTAACGCCGGTGGATTTCTCCATATACACCTTGGCGTTTGCCTTGCCTACGCCGCCGATTCCGCCCATGCCGCCCATGCCTTTTTTCGCCATCCAGCTCATGAGCAGCGACATCACCAGCACAATAATCAGGAAGGGCGTCAGGTTGATAAGGAACAGAAGAATCGGACTGATCGGAGGCTGGTAATCCTCATTGATGCGGATTTCCGGCGCTGCCTCCCGCAAAAAGGCGATGGTTGCGTCGTTGCTCTGAAGCTGTACCGTGAAAAAGTCCAGATGCGTTTTTTGTTCTTCGCCAAGCCCGTTGGTAAAGACGAAGCCGTCAAAAGGCTTTTCCTCTTCCGTTTCTCCGGGCTGGGTGACTTTTGTGTAGACCGTTCCCAAATCGTCGGTATACGTGTAGCCGTCGGCGGGAGTGATGTTCAAAATCGCCTCGTCGGTGTCAAAGTCCACGGCGGAGACCTGTCCATCCTGAACCATCTCAATAAACTCGCTGTATTCCAGTTCCACAGACGACGCGTGTTTTCCGGCAGAGGTCATGTAGTTCCCGGCGTAGCTGACGGCAATCGCCAGCACCAGCGCCCACCCGATGAGGTAGACAAAATTTCGCCAGTTATTTCCCTTGTCCGGCTTTTTGTTTTTATTATTCTGATCCATTTATTAAAACTCCTTCTTTTCAAAGGTAAGACAGCGCGGCGGGCGCTGGGGCGCGGCATAAAACATAAAGCAGTATAACACACAAGTTTCCAGGCCACAAGGACAAGGTACAATTTTTTTCATGAAGTTTCTGTAAATTCACCTTTCCAGTCTTCCATATCTGTGTTATACTCTTGTCGAGTGACAAAATCATCCGGAAAACAGACGACAGACAAGGGAGAAACTATGGACAGAGTGGAACGCAACGATACTGGAGCCGACGGCGTGATCGAAGGAAGAAACGCCGTTCTGGAGGCTCTGCGGGCCGGTACGGCCCTGGATAAAGTATACCTGCAAAAAGGGGAAACTGATAAAACCCTGGGGCATATTGCCTCCAAAGCCCGCGCGGCAGGGGCCGTCGTGGTGGAGGCGGACCGGCGCAAGCTGGACGCCATGAGCCAAACCCACGCCCATCAGGGCGTCATTGCCCTGGCGGCGGTGCGGGCTTACGCCAGTGTGGAGGATATTCTCCAGGCTGCCGCAGACAAGGGGGAAACGCCCCTTCTGGTCGTCTGCGACGAGCTTTCGGACCCGCACAACCTGGGGGCCGTCATTCGTACGGCGGAATGTGCCGGCGCGCATGGCGTGATCATTCCCAAACGCCGCAGCGCAGGTCTGACGGCGGTGGTTGCCAAGACCTCCGCCGGAGCCGTGGCCCATGTGCCGGTGGCGCGGGTGCCGAACCTCCCGGCGCTTTTGAAGGATTTGAAAAAACAAGGGCTGTGGGTATTCGGCGCGGACGCCGCCGGCGCCACCCCGCTCTATGACGCGGATCTGAAGGGCCCTGCCGCCATTGTAATCGGCAGTGAGGGCAATGGCATGAGCCGTCTGGTGGCGGAAACCTGTGACTTCCTCATTCGAATTCCCATGCAGGGAAAACTGAATTCCCTGAATGCCTCCGCAGCGGCGGCCATTCTCTTATATGAAGCGGTCCGGCAGCGTCTCGGCTGACGGACAGGAGTATCACCATGGCAAACGAGAAAGAACGCAGCCTGTTTCCCGCCCCGGATTCCGGCGTTCCTCCGGAGGGCGACTTTTCCCTGGAGGAAATCCTTGCCGAATACGGCGGCGGGCTGGAACGGCAGCTTTTTCAGGATGCCGAAGACCTCCCGGATGAACTGGCAGACGAACCAGCGGAAGAACTTCCGGCAGAGGAACCGCCTGCGGAAGCGCCAAGGGTGGAATTGCCGGAACCGGAACCCCCTGCGCCTCCGAAGGAAGAACCCGACGAAGCATCCGGGCATACTGTTGAAAGCATCCTCGAAGAAATGGCGGACGAACCTGGTCCGCCGGTTGAAATCCCTCCGGCGGTTCCGAGCGGCCCCGCCGCCCCGAAGGCTGCTCCGCCTGTGGTGGACGTGGAACAGCTGGACGTACCCAGCGCGCCGCGGCCGGTTCCGCTGGAAACGGTGGTCGAGCACACCGTAGAAGCCGTGATGTACGAACAGCAGGAGGAAGCCGTCCATGAACATCTTGCGCCGCCGCTTCCCGTACGGTTTTTCAAGCGGCGCAGGCCCATGGAGGACACGGAGGAAATTCCTCTTCCCCCGGAGCCGGAACCCGAACCGGACCCGGAACCCATCGGCCCGGAACCGGACCTCTGGACCGCAGCAATGCGTCATCACAAGGCGTTTGCCGTCCGGAGCCGGACACGGTTTGCGGCTTTGCTGTCGGCTTTGCCGCCCACGCTCCTGCTCCTGGCCGAACAACAAAATGTCACGGTCCCCCTCTGGTCCGGGGACCCGAAATTTCAAACCATCGTCCTGCTGGTCTGTCTGGCTCTGACGGCGGTTTTCAGCCGTCACGTGTTTATCAAGGCAATCCGGATGCTCCTTCGGGGCCGCTGCGTCTGTGAAGCGGCAATCTCTCTTTCCGCCCTCGCCGCAGCAGCGGACTGCGGCTCCCGTCTGCTCTTGCCCTCGCGAAGTCCGGTTATGCCTTATGCCGCAGTCGCTTGTTTAGCGCTGGCCGTCGCGCAGTGGGGCATCAGCTGGGAGAGCCAGGGTACCTATGATATGTACCGCGCCGCTGCGGTGGACAGCAATCCACCCTACCTCGTCACCAACACCGGGCGGGGGGCCTGTAAGCAGCGCGGTTCCATTCCCGGGTTTTACACCACCGCCTCCCGGGACGACGCCGCAACTATCTGGCAGGCGGTTTTGCTGCCGGTATTTCTGGTGGCGACGTTTGTCTTTGCCGGACTCAGCTCCTTCGGCCAGGAACGAAAAGCGGATTTTCTTCTGAACTGGTCCGCCATTCTGGCGGCCGCGGCAACGTTCTCCATGCCGCTTTGCTGGGGTTTGCCGTGGTCCAAGCTCTCCCGGCACCTGCAAAAAACCGGCTGTGCAGTGGCTTCCTGGTCCGGCGCGCAGAAAATCAGCGCCCATCGCTGCATGATTTTGACCGATACCGATCTCTTTCCGCCGGGAACCATCCAGATCAACGGTCAGAAATTTTACGGTGAGGAACCCATCCGGGCCATTGCCTACGCCGCTGCCATGACCCGTGCCGCCGGGTGCGGCTTGGAGCGCATTTTTGAAGATTACCTCAAGGGCGAGGGCGGGAGCTTTGAACTGGCTGTGGATTTCAGCTTCTATGAGGAGGGCGGGTACGCCGCCACGATTCGCGGGGAAACCGTCCTGCTGGGTACGGCTTCGTTTATGCGTAAAATGGACATCCGGCTTCCCGGAAACCTGAATCTGAAAACCGGTATCTATCTGGCGATTGAGCACCATCTGTCGGCGGTATTCGCGGTGAAATACGAGCCGTCGGACAACGTGGACTTTGCTTTGAAAATGATGCGCCGGAGTCATCTGCTGCCGGTCCTGGCCTCGCGGGACCCGAATATCACCCCCGCCCTCCTGCGGCGGAAGTTCAACAAAAACATCCGCCTGGAATACCCTGACCTGACGGAACGCGTGGCGTTAAGCGAGGTGGAAAACGACCGCGGCGACCTTCCCCGCGCCCTGTTGTTCCGCGAGGGGCTTCTGCCCTATGCGGAGGCCGTAGCGGGCAGTCTGCGGCTGTGCAAGGCCGTCCGAAGGGCGGCGGTGCTGTCCCTGCTGGGGAGCTGGGTTGGAACACTCCTTACCTTTTACCTCGTCTCCCTGGGCCATTACGAATTGATGAATCCCCTGGCCCTGGAACTCTTTTTGTTCCTCTGGACCCTGCCGGTTCTGCTGATGGCCGACTGGACAGGACGCTATTAAAAAATGCCCTGCGCGGGCGGAAAGGACCGATGATTGTATGGAACCTATGAATCAACCAGAGCATCCGGAAACCGAGAAAAAGCCCCTGAACCGGCGACAGCTTATGATGATTGCCGCCGCCGCGGCCGTGGTACTGCTGGCTGTCGGCTTCGCCTATCAGAGCTGGCAGATTTCCCGGCTGCGGGCACAGGTTCCCGACTCCGCCCCGGACGCGGGAAACGTCTTGCCGGACGGCGTTGTTCCGGCGGAAAAAACCGCTTTGATCAAGGAAATCCTGAATCTGAACGATACGCTGGACGCTGAAGCGCTCGCCGAGCTGTCCATGGAAGAACTGGAACAGCTCCGGGCGGCGGGCGCACCGGGAATGCCCATCGGCCTGAATGCCGCCGCTTATGCCGCAGAGGAATTTGCCGGAACGCTGGAAGTCGATTCCATTACCTCGACCGCTGAGCCGAAGCTGAACGAAAAAACGCCCTACTATCAAATCATGCTGCATCACATCACCAAAGGGGATTTTTATTACAAAGTCGACGCTTATACCGGCGATATCCTTTCCGGACTTGAAGACATCTTCTCTTATGATGACCCATTAAACGGGCTTACCTCCTCGGAAACCAATTCCGACGCTTCCGAAGCTGTGGAACCGCTTGGCGCAATCGGCGAGATTCAGGCGAAGAAAACCGCCCTTTCCGACGCAGGTTTCGCTGAAGAAGATACGGAACGCTGCAAAGTCTGGCTTGCGCTCGACGATGGACACTGGGAATACGAGGTGGAATTTTACGCAAACGGTATGGCGTACAAATACAAAATCGACGCCTTAACCGGCGGCATCCTGCAAAGCAAGCAGGAAACCGGCTATACGCCTCCCGCGCCTGCGGAAAAAACGCTCACCGCAGAACAGGCCGCCGCCATCGCCTGCGCTGACGCGGGCGTGAAAGCGGACAGCGTTTCCAGTCTGTGGACCAACCTCGATTGGGATAACGACCTTTGTATTTTTGAGGTTGAATTCGTCTGCGACGGCATAAAATACGAATACGAACTCAATGCCCTTGACGGCGCCATCCGCAAATCCGAACAGAAAACCAATTCTCAGGTGTCGGTCAACCCGCCCGCGTCCAATCAACCCAGCAGCTACACCTTCATCGGGGATGCCGCCGCAAAGGAAATCGCTTTCCAGCACGCCGGCGTCAGCGCCCAGAACGTCCGGGAATTGGAATTTGAATTGGACCGGGAACACGGGCTCTATTACTATGAAATCGAATTCACCGTCGGTTCCACGGACTACGAGTACGAAATTGACGCTGTAACCGGCATGGTTTTGAAAGCCGAGATGGATTGAGCCGCTTGCAAAATCCTGAGAAATTTGGTATAGTTTCCGTGGAAGGTTCCGTCGCGCGGGCAAATCCTGCGCCGCGGCATATACGATCAAAAATGGCGTTGGCCTGCCCCGCGGACAGGCCCTGTATGGAGGTTATCATGGAACAGTTCAAGCCGGTGACAAAACAGGATGCAGCCAAGCTGCGGAAATATTACAAAACCTGCAACTATGGCCTATGCGAGTACTCCCTGGGCACCAAGTTAATGTGGCGTCCCGTACTGCATCCGGCCTGGACGGAAGCGGCGGGGTGCCTGATCGTACGCAATGAGCATGACGGCGGGTGGGTGTTTGATTACCCCGTCCCCGGCCCCGAGGGCGACGAGGACGCCGCTTTGTCCTTTATTGAATCCTACTGCCTGGAACGCGGCCGTCTGCCCGTGATCTCCGTTGTACCCGAATGCAAGGCGGCGCGGCTCCTGACGCGGTACCCCTATGTAAAGGTAAGCGATATCCGCACCTGGCGGGATTACGTCTATTACCGGGAAGACCTGCAGTTCTTTACCGGACGCCGGTACTCCGGACAGCGGAATCATATCAACAAGTTCCGGGCGCAATGGCCGGAGGCAAACGTCCGAGCCTTGACGGCAGACGATACGCCGGTTATTGAGCAGTTCTGGAAAGACTTCGAGGCAGAATTTCCAAAGGGCAGCAACGCCAAGGCTCTGGAGGAACTGAAACAGGCCCGTAAAATGCTGAAACTGGCCGGAAAACCCTGGTTCATTGCCGGCGGAATGTTTGACGGCGATAAGCTCATCGCCCTGTCCCTGGCGGAACGCTGCGGCGACACGCTGATTATTCACATTGAAAAAGCCCTCTACTCCTATACCGGCGTGTATCCCACCTTTGTACAAGCCTTTGCCATGGCCTTCGGCGGCGACTGCCAATGGATCAATCGGGAAGACGACGCCGCTGACCGGGGCCTCCGGACCTCCAAGCTCCAATATGGTCCGGCGAAGCTCGCGCCGAAATACTGCTTCGAGCCGATGAATGAACTGATGCGTTATGTCTCCGAAATCCCGAGGCTGAAAACGGAACGCCTTACCCTGAACGGCCTGACGGAAGCGGATATTCCCGCCTACAACGCCTTGGTTCTGGACAAGGAGCGAAATCGCTGGTGGGGATTCGACGACGCAGGCGCTCTTGGCGGGCCAGTGGAGGAGCGCAGCTTCTATGAGGTCTGTCAGCGGGACTTTGCGAATCGTCTTGCAATTAACTTTGCTGTGCGGCTGGACGGCAAACTGATTGGCGAAGCGGTTCTCTATAACTTCGACTGCCGCGGCGGCGCAGAGCTGGGCTGCCGGATTGACAAGGCGTACGCCGGAAACGGTTATGGTACGGAAGCCTTTGCCGCCGCAGCCGAATGGGGGCTTTACAAGCTCCACCTTGGCCGGGTATTCGCCAAGTGCTTCAAGGAAAATCAGTCTTCCATGCGGATGCTCTCCGCCTCCATGCGGCGGAACGGAGAAGACGAAACATTCTGCTATTTCGAAAAACTGGTTTGATTTCAAAACGCAGAAACGGGCAGCGCCTTGTTGGCATTGCCCGTTTCTTGTATACATTTTCATCTTACGTTTCGCTTTCGGCCGGGGTCTTCGACATTTCGGATTCCTCCGGCGGTTCTTGATCAGGGTAAGCGTTGGTCAGCTGCTCCCACAGCATATTGACATTTTCCACACAGATAAAATACACATTTGTCAGGATCTGATTCGGAATTCCCAACTCTTCCGCCAGGGAAGTGATGGTGTCCCAGTTGGCCGATTCGTAGCTCAACACCAGATCATACAATTTGCCGCAGCGGCCCGCGTGGGTCAGAAGCGCTTCCTTGATCTCGTCCGCTACCGGCACTTCGCTCAAAATCTCCTCCAACGGCGCGTCAATCAGGTAATGGAGCGTAGAGAACATACCCATCAAATACGCTTCCGAACGGGAAATCGGCATATCCTGAGCGTACTTCATCAGCTCGCTGCTGAAATTCGCCCGCATGAAAGACAACTTCAGGAATTCCTCCGTACCCGGGTCCACCTGCTCGCCGCTGTTGCTGGCGCTCAACAGGTAAATCCACTGCTTCAGCTGTCCCAGGCCAAGGGTCATGATGGCCTGATGAATGGTGGTTGCACGGTGCCGCAGCGCAAAATACACCGAGTTTGCCATTTTCAGCAGGCCGAAGCTCAGGCTGGCGTCAATCGAAATCAGCCGCTCGATCTCGTCCACATCCGGTTCGTCCCGGGTTACGGCCACCATCAGACGGAAGAAGTTGCTCTGCAAATAAGCGCTGCTGTGGACCTTCGTCTGGAGGTTTTCCGCCACATACGGCCCCTCCAGCGCCTCCACGCCCATGGAAATCGCTTTCTGGTGCTGTTCCTCCGTCTCGATGTTGGTCACAATGCATTTCTTGTTCATGCTGTGGGCGATCTCAATTACATTGCGCATCGCCGCTTCGCTGGTGCTTTTGATATTGAGTTTGATGTAATCAATCGTATCCAGCAGCGCCAGATACCGGGGCGCAAACTGGAACTCATTCACCGCAATCCGATAGCCCTCCTTGGCGTACTGGTTCACGAAATGCATGGAGAGCGGATGAATGATGATATTGTCGTCGATCTGAATGACCAGCTCCGACTTGTCAAACAGCCGGGGCGTCTTCTTCATCAGAAGCATGGAGGTAAACGTCATGAAATTCAGCGAACCCTTCAAGGCTTTGGAGCTGTTCTGCGTCAGGAAGCTGTAAATCGTGTCCGCCGACGCAAATTCCGAAGCGGCTCCGGGCGACGTGTCGGTGCTGAACGCCTGATTCTCTCCATAGTATAAAATCTCATGCCCCAGGATCACGCCCTGTACATCCTTAATGGGCTGTCTTACAATATATTTGCTGCTCATTGTATCCTCCCGCCGTTATCTGTGCTTCAAGTCCAGCAGGTGGTCAATCACCTGCACCAGATGCCCAATTTCCGGCTTGCTCATTTGATCGTCGGCGCCCAGTTCCTTACCCTTGCGCCGCATCTCCTCCGTAATCAGGGAAGAGAAAATAATCAGAGGAATGTGCTTGAACTGCTTGTCGTCCTTCACCAGCTTGGTCAGGCGGTGCCCGTCCATCTGAGGCATTTCAATATCGGTGATAATCAGCGACACCTGGCCCTCCAGGTTACCCTCCTCCCGGAGGGAGTTGAGGTAGTTCCACAGTTCCTGTCCATCGGGGAACATCCGCGTCCTCTCGTAACCGGACTTGTGCAGCGCCTCCTCAATCATCTTCGCCAGCAGCGCCGAATCCTCCGCCACCAGAATGGTTGCGTCGCTCCGCTCCCGCTTGCCCAGACGGTCGATCTCCGAGAGCTGAATGGACGTTTCCGGCGCAATCTCCGCCACAATTTTCTCGAAGTCTAGAATCGTCACCAGGTCTGTGCCGCATTGCGCAATCCCGGTGGCAATGCCGTCGTTTCCGCTGGAAACGGTCTTATCCGGCTTCTGGATATTTTTCCAGGAAATGCGGCTGATGCCCACCACGGTATGTACCCGGAAGGCAATGTTCATCTTATTGAAATTGGTGACGATGAACAGGTCCTTCGGACCCTTCTCACCCGCGACGCCCAGAAGGTACTGCGGCAGGTCCACCACCGTGATTACCAAATCCCGGGGCTTGAAAATCCCCTCCACCGCGGGGTGTGCGTGGGGCATGGGCTTCACCGGCGCAGATACGATAATCTCCTTGACCTTTGCCACATTGATGCCGTACAGGCTGTCATTGATGGTAAACTCCATTACCTCGATTTCGTTTGTGCCAGATTCCAGCAGAATACCCTGTTTCTCATCTTTCGCCATATTCCGAACACTCCTTCCAACGGTCAAAATACAATCCTAAGTGAATCCCCGTCCCGGCGCGTCAGAAAGACGCGCCGCCGGGAACGCAGGCTCAAATAATCAGTTCCGGCTTTCCGTAGCTGCGCACACAGCCCAGGCCGGTGCCTACGTCAAACAGCAGCGTCCGGGCCGTGCTGCCGCCCACATCTTCCTTCAAAAGCTGAATGCCCTCCGCTTTCAGCGTCATCTTTACGCTTTCAATATTCCGCTGCCCGATATTGCCCAGGGAACCGCCGCCGGTCTCGAACATCTTCGCTCCGCCGGCGATTTTCGCCGTGATGCGGGACTTGGACGCCCCCTTTGCCACCATCTGGTGCAGCGTCTCCCGGATACCGGTATTGGCATATTTCATGGTGTTTTTCCGTCCGGCCTCCCCGTTCACTGGAAGCATAATATGAATCAGGGCGCCCAGCTTGATCTGTTTGTCATACAAGCAGATGCCGATACAGGAGCCAAGGGCGTAGGTAATCAGCATTCCGCTGCCCTTTGCCATTTTCATGTCTGCAATGCCGACTGTGATTTTACTCTCCACTGCTCACGCCCAGCTTCCTCAATAAGAAGTTTAGAGACCGGATATCCGGCGACAGCAACAGTCTGCACGGAATTTCCTTGCCATTGCAGATGAAATTGCCGCCGATGGTCATGATATAATCCGACTGCCCGCCGTACTCCGCCATGGGAACGGTCATGATCGCGCCCTGCATATCCACGGTAAAGGCGGGGACCGTCAGCTCAATGTCGATGCTTGCCAAGCTGCTCAAGGCATTGATAAAGGTGGAAATCATGATGTTGCCCACTTCCACCAGAGCGGAACTTTCCATCTCATGCAGGCCGAAGTAGTTCTCCACGCCGCGGCCCAGCATGCTTTCCAGCACCAGATTCACGAAATTCAGCTGCTGCACGGAAAGCATGATGCCGCTGATCTGTCCGCTCATCTTGACCAGCACGCCCGCGGTAATTTCCTCCGGTCCGCCGATCCACTCGATGGCCTCGTTATAGCCCATGATCCGCACTTCCGGCTGTTGAATGCGCACGGTTTTCCCAATCAGGGAGGACAGGGAGTTTGCTGCGTTTCCGGTGCCGATGCTCCCGATTTCCTTCAGGGTATCCAGCTCCAAAGAACTCAGCTCGTCATAATTTTTAATCGTCATGCTTTTCCCCTCTCTTAACTGCGCAGGCCGTTAATCGTTGTCTCGATCTCATCAGAAGCCTGCACCATTTTCAACGCCATGCCATAGGCCCGCTGGGTTTCGATCACCTTGGTGACTTCCTCTGCATAGTCCGCGTTGGACATTTCCAGCATTCCCTGCCGCAGCACGCCGGTGCCTCTGCGCAGACCGCCGTTTTTGTCCACCGGCGTGAAACGGGTGTCGTTCAGCTGCGTCATGCCGTTGTAGTTAATGTAGTCAAAAATGCCCACTGGATACTGCTTGTTGAAGTCGTCCACTTCAATCATCCCGCCGGTTTCGCTCAGGACGAACCGTCCGTCACCGTCGGAAAGGTACATGATCCGTTCCTCGATTGGCTGACCGTTTTCGTCCACCTCATCGCTGGGCCGTACCAGCTCCGCGATGGTAAACGCGCCGCTTCGGGTCAGGCTTACCTCGTTGGTCTGCAAATCCACCAGGGCGAAAAAGCCGTCTCCTTCAATAAGATAGTCCTGCTTTCGCCCCGTCTCCGCCACGGGACCGGGGTTGAAGTCCGTGTCCGTCGTCCAGAGGCACGTGCCCACGCCTACCGGCAGCATTTCTTCGTCGGCGTTCTTTACGTCGTCGTACATCAGCGCGGCGAACCGGGCCTTTTCGGCCTTGAAACCGTATGTGTTTACGTTGGCAATGTTGTTGCCGTAAACCGCCAGACGCTTCAGCTGCTGATGCGCGGCCACTGCACCAGTAAAAAAGGATTGGTTCATAATGCCTCCTTAAATCCGTCCCACGTCCGTTGTGGCGCGGTTCATCACTTGATCGTACATCTTCGACACCTGCGCCGCGCTTTGCAGCGCCCGCTGGTAGGTAATCATTTCGGTCATCTGCTTCACCATGTCGGTGTTGGAGCGCTCCAGATAGCCGTGCCAGATTGTAAAGTTCTCGCTGACCTGCGCGCCCTCGCCGGCAAAGAGTCCCCGCTCGTTGAATTCCAGCTCGCCGTTATCCTCGAAGCTGTAAACGCCGACACGGCCAATCAGACCGCCGCCCTCGCCCTTGTAATAAATCAGACCGTTCCGGTCGGCGGTGACTTTATCGGTACCCAGATAAATCTCCTGCCCATCCGGGTCCAGCACACGCCCGAAGCCGGGGAGACAGAGATAACCTTCCTCGTCCAGGGAAAAGTTACCCATGCGGGTGTAAGCCGTTTCGCCCTCCTCGTTCTGAATTGCGAAAAAGCCGTCGCCCACGATGCAGAAATCCAGAGAAAGTCCGGTCGGCTCCGGGGCGCCCTGGGTAAAATCGGTGTAGGTTTCGCTGGCGGCCCGAATGTAGCTCTGCCGCCCGATGTCCTGTCCCTGGCTGAACAGGTCGCCCACTCGGCTGTACATCACGTCGTCAAAGGTGATGGCGGTGTAGCGGTCCTGCTTGAAGCCTGCCGTGGAGATGTTGACCAGATTGTTGGCAATCACATTCAGATTGTGCTGGTGGGTCAGCATCGCGGAAGTCAGATTGTAAAAGCCCTTATACATACGTTATCCTTTCTTCCTTCTGGTGTGTTTTTCTTCTTTTGTTCCGTTCATATACGCATCCATGTACACCCGCAGTTTCTGGATCGCCCGGGTGTGAATCTGGGAGATTCTGGGTTCGCTCAATTCCATAACCTGGGCAATTTCCTTTAAGTGCAGGTTTTTTTCATAGTAAAGAGACAAGACAATCTGCTCGTTTTTTCGCAGCTGTCCAATGCCGTCAGCCAATACCCGCTGCATTTCCCGCTCCTGCAAGACCGCTTCCGGCTGGCTGTGCAGGTCGGTGGAAGGCACTTCCATCGGATAACCGTCCGTTTCGCGGGTATCCATCAGCAAATCCAGGGACAGCACGTTACTCAACGCAATATTGGCCGTGTCCTTCTGGTAACGCTCCTGGCTGACGCCCAAGTGCTCAGCAATCTCCGCCTCTGTGGGGTACCGCCCCAGAGCGGCGGAAAGCTCCGCCGCCGCCTGGTCGATCTCCTTCGCCCGCTGCCGGACGTTTCGCGGCATCCAGTCCTGCTTTCGGGCCAGATCAATCACCATGCCGCGGATTCGTTTGGAAACATACGTCTCAAACTTCACGCCCTTGCTGGGATCGAACTTGTCAATCGAGCCCAGGAGGGTCAGAATGCCCTCGTTGATGATATCGTCAATCTGCGCAAAGCTGCTGTACACGCCCCGAATCTGCATGGCGGCGTTTTTAATCAGTCCCTCATACCGCAGAACCAGCGGCCACTTGAGGGTTTCATCCCCCGTTTCCTTGTATAGGTTCAGCAGGTCTTGGGTCTCCATGGACTCAATTTCCCGCTCCGTGTACGTCCGCGCCGCAGACCCGTCTGCATGATTCATGTGCCCACCGCCCTTCGGTCCGCCTGCATCGGCTCCATGGTGATGTTGCCAAGGGCCTGAATCTGGACGGTACTCGTAATTTCATTGAAGGACAGTACATAAACATTTGGATAAAATTGCGTAATCATTTTGCTGAAATAGCCGCGGATTACCTGGCTTACCAGGATAATCGGTGTTTGGGAAAGGTCGTTGAACTTCTTGATCTGCGCCGCCAGCTGGGAAACAATCGACTGCATCAAATCCGGTCCCATGGCCAGATACACGCCCTGTTCGTTCCGGGTCAGAGAGGAGATAATCTTCTTCTCGACCTCTGCATCCAGCGTGACCACACGCAGCTGGCCATCCTCGCAGAACCGGCGGGTAATCGTACGGGCCAGCGAGCCGCGGACCATTTCGGTTGCCGCGTCCAGGTCCCGGCCCTGGGAAGCCGCATCCACCAGGGTTTCCAAGATGGTCCCCAGGTCCTTGATCGGCACGCCTTCCCGCAGGAGGTTCCGCAGGACTTTTTCCAGCATTGCGTAAGATACAATGCCGGGGATGGCTTCCTCCACCAGCTCCGGGGAACTGCGTTTCAGGTTTTCCACCAGCTGCATGGTTTCTGCACGGCCCAGCAGCTCGTAGGCATATTTCCGAACGGTCTCCGCCAGGTGCGTCAGCATGACGGAGAGAGGATCGATGACATTGTAGCCGTAAATTTCGGCCATTTCCTTATTTTCCGGCAGAATCCACCGCGACGGGATACCATAGGCCGGTTCGATGGTCTCGATGCCGTCGATTTCGCCCAAGGGATTTGCCGGTTCCAAAGCAAGGTAGTAGTCTACCAGGATTTCGCCCCGGGCCACTTCCTCGCCGCGAATGCGAATGACGTACTGGTTCGTTCCCAGAGACGACGCGTCGTGCAGACGAATCGACGGGAACACAAAGCCCATATCCTGGGCGTACTGCCGGCGGAAAATCACGATTCGGCTGATTAACTTGCCGCCGTGGCTCTCGTCCACCATCGGAATCAGGCTGTAACCGAATTCCATTTCAATCGGTTCCACCGCCAGCAGGGAGTATACATTGTTGATATCCTTGAAATAATCGGTCTCGCTGGGAGCGGCCTCTTCCGGAGGCGCTTCGCCGCCGCCTTCCGCAATGGCCGCTGCCGCCGCTTCCTCGGCCTTTTCCCGTTCCAGACGGCGGCTTACAAACGTACCGCCGCCCACCAGCGCGCCGCCGCCGGTAATCAGGGCCATATGCGGCGTGTTGGGAACCACGCCCAGGAACAAGAGAATTACACCGGTTGTAATCATTGCGCGGGGCTGGGCTTTGAACTGGGCAATTACGTCCTTGTTCAAACTGCCCTCGGACACCGACCGCGTGACGATCATGCCCGTGGCTGTGGAGATCATCAGCGCCGGGAGCTGTGACACCAGGCCGTCACCGATGGTGACAATGCAGCGGCTTTGCAGAACATCCATAAACTGTCCGCCCTCAAAAACCACGCCGATAATCACGCCGCCGATAATGTTGATCATGGTGATCACCAGGGACATGGTGGCGTCGCCTTTGACGATCTTGGTAGCGCCGTCCATGGCGCCGTAGAAATCGGCTTCCTTCTGAATCTTATGCCGGCGGCTCTTGGCCTCCTGCTCATTGATTAAGCCGGACGACAGGTCTGCATCAATGGCCATTTGCTTGCCGGGCATTGCGTCCAGGGTGAAGCGGGCCGCCACTTCGGCCACGCGCTCCGCGCCCTTCGTAATGACGATAAACTGCACCAGGACAATGATCAGGAAAATGACCACGCCGATGACAATATTACCGCCGGTAATCAGCTTGCCGAAATTCTGGATAACCTCACCGGCATAGCCGTCCTTCAGAATCATACGGGTACTGGAGACGTTCAGCCCCAGACGGAACAACGTCGTTACCAGCAGGAGCGAAGGGAATATGGAAAACTCCAAAGCCTCCGCAATATTCATCGTGATCATCAAAATCATGATGGAAAGACCGATGTTGATGATCAACAGAAAATCCAATAGAAAGGTTGGCAGAGGGATAATCAGAAACAGTACGATTATCACGACGCCCAAAGAGATTGCATTGTTCAAAATTCGCTTCACGCGCCGTCACCTCCACTGCACAGGTTCAAAAAAAGATTCATTTTGTCAGCTTGTTTTGTTTGTTCAGGCGGAAGATATACACCATCACTTTTGCCACAGGGTCATAGAACTCCGGCGGAATTTCCTGGTCCAGTTCCGTGTTGGCGTACAAGGCCCGGGCCAGCTGCACGTTTTCAATGACCGCAATCTTGTTCTCTTCCGCCACCCGCACAATCCGCAGCGCCAACTCGTCCTGGCCCTTCGCCATCACAACCGGCGCGGGGTCCTGTCCGGGCTTATACCGCAGTGCAACGGCAAAGTGCGTCGGGTTTCGGATGACCACGTCCGACTGAGGCACCTGCTGCATCATGCGGCTCATGGCTCTTCGGCGCTGCATTTCCTTGATCTTGCCCTTGATCTGCGGATCGCCTTCGGTCTGTTTGTATTCTTCCTTGATTTCCTGCTTGCTCATTCGCAGGTTTCGCTCATAGTCCCACCGCTGATAGAAAAAGTCAATCGCAGCCAGCGCCACAAACGCTATGATAATCCGCATGACCATCGTCACGCCGTTGTCAAAAATGTGTCCTCCCGCTACGCGGATATCCGTATATAAATATTTGGAACTCTCCCAAAGCATCCCTTTCAAAGTGTTGTAGACAATTACCAGCAAAACCATAATCTTCAGGAGATTTTTTAACGTCGTAATAATGCTTTTCAGGGAAAACAGACGCTTTATCCCAGAAAGCGGGCTGAGCTTGCTGAGCTTCGGCTTGATCAGCTCAAAGGAAACCAGCATCCGCGTTTGTGCGAACGTCGCAACAATCGCGCACACTGCCGTTACAATGGCAATCGGAAAGGCCGTCCGCAGCACCACCTGCAAGCCTTCGTAGACAATATCCCGCAGGCCGCCTTCCATCAGACGGTCGGCGTTTTTGATATATTCAAAGCAAAATCGTATAAATCGCGCCAATTCTTCGGCAATTTTCCCCGACTGTATGATAAACAGCATCAGGGACCCAATCAACGTCGCGACGGCTACCGCGTCCTGACTCATGAACACGTTACCTTTTTTTCGTTCGTCACTTCGTCGTTTTGGGGTTGGCTTCTCGGTCTTGGAGCTATCGGCCAACGCTCATCCCCCCTTAGCCGGTCATACGCAAAATCATACCCATTGTATTCAACATATCGCGTTCTACGTCCAGTAAAACCTCACTGAACGGCGCAATCAGCGCCAGAAGCAAACCCAGACCAATCATCACCTTTAACTCAATGTTGATCGAAAACACATTGATCTGGGGAATTACCTTCATCAAAATACCCATGCCCAGCTGGCCCAGCAGCTCCGCCGCCAAAATCGGCATGCACAGCTTGATACCCATGATGGTGCAGTCCATAAACAGCTCCAGCATGACATTTACCAGCTCTGTTCCCAGCGTCACGCCGCCGAAAGACACCACATTTCCCGATGTTACCATCATGCGCAGCAATGTGTGATGCCCGTTTTCCGCAAAAAACAGCAGCGTCATCATGGTGTTGATCAGCATACTGGACTGGGACATATTTGCGCGGGAACCCGCGTCGTAAATCTGGTTCATTGTCATGCCCATCTGGGTATCCATCACCTGACCGGCCATCTGGGGAATGTAGAAGAAGAAATTCGTCACCATTCCCAGCACAAAGCCCAGGCACATTTCCAGAATCACACCCATGGCGAATCCCAGCAGGGTGGACGGCGGGGTCAGCGCCGTCACGTCCGTGAGGAAAAACGCAAACACGGACAGCACCAAAATCAATCCGGCCCGAAAAATCCGCGGGATGTTCTGCCGTCCCAGAAGCGGGCTGAACTGCACAAAACCGCTCATGCGGGCCGTAACATAGAGGAACAGCGTCAGCTGCCCATAGTCAATCATAGGACGCCTCCGCTAAATGGCTTTCATCAAGTTAAACAGCTCTCTGGCGTAATCCTGCAAGGTGGACAGCATCCACCCGCCGCTGATCAGCAGCACCGTAACAATAATGCTCACCTTCAGGATAAAGCCGATAGTCTGTTCGTGAATCTGCGTCACCGCCTGGAAAATGGCGATGATCACACCGGCGGCCATACTCAAAATCAGCATCGGTCCGCCCAGCTTTATGGCAATTGCAACCGCGTCCCGCAGGACGTCCGCAATCATTCCAGAATCCATTGTTCAGCCCTCCCGCTAATGGAATGTCTGCACCAGCGTGGAGAAAAGGAGCTCCCAGCCGTTCAGAGATACGAACAGCAGCAGCTTGAACGGTGCGGAAATCATAGACGGCGGCAACATGATCATGCCCATGGACATCAACGTACAGGACACCACAATGTCGATCAGCATGAACGGGATATACAGCAGCAAACCAATGGTGAACGCCTTTTGCAGCTCGCACACCGCAAACGACGGCACAATCACCCGCAACGGCACTTCCGCCACGATGGTCTCCGTGTTCACAACCTCCGGCATATCCACTCCGGCCAGGTCACAGAACATGGCAATGGTATTTTCCTTGCTGTTCCGGACCATGAATTCCTCCAGGGGGATCACGGCCCGGCGGAAAAATTCCTCCTGACTGATCTCCTCCGCCACATACGGCTCATACGCCTCGGTCTGAATCTGCGAGAGGGCGGGGGACATGGTAAAAAATGTCAGAAACAGCGCCAATCCGACCAGGACAATATTTGGCGGCGTCTGCTGCGTTCCCATCGCCGTACGCAAAAAAGAAAAGGAGATAATATAACGGGTGAAGGAAGTCATCATCACCACAAGCGACGGCAAAATGGTGAAGAAGGTCATCATAAAGATGATTTCCAACACCTGCACGCTGTCGCCGTTTATATTGATCAGCCCTTCCGGCACTTGGGGCACTTCCGGTTCACCTCCGCCCTTTTTTCTGGTCCATTACTTTCACAACCGCCTCCCAGAAGCTGGGTCTATTCTCCAGAGCCTCTGCCTGCCAGGAGGCGGCTTCCTCTGCGGTAAACTCCGCCACCAGGGACACCCCTGACGGCGCAATCCCCAGCAGAAACCAGCGTTCTCCCACCCGCGCCAGCGCAAGTTTCTGGTCTCTGCCCAGCATCTGCTGTTCCAAAATCTGGATGTGCCTGCCAGGCTGTACCGATCCGCTTCGCATTGCCAGAAAACGGGTGGACATATAGGCCAACGCCAGAATCAGAACCAGGATACCGGTCAGCCACAGGAGGGAAAACGCACTGGAATCCATAATTACGGGTTCCCCAGGATGTTGTTTACGGTCTTGAGCACACGGTCGGGCTTGAAAGGCTTAACGATGAAGTCCTTCGCGCCGGAGCGCACCGCGTCCATAACCATACTCTCCTGGCCCATGGCGGAGCACATGACCACATTGGCGTTGCCGTCCTTGGCGCGGATGGCCTTCAGCGCCTCCAAGCCGTCCATGTTGGGCATCGTGATATCCATGATCACCAGGTCCGGGCCGATCTCGCTGAATTTCTCCACGGCATCCGCACCGTCCACGGCCTCAAACAGCTCCGTGTACCCGTTCTTGCTTAGGGTGTCCTTGATCATCTTCCGCATGAATGCGGCGTCGTCCACCAGCAAAATCTTCTTAGCCATAAGTCGTATCCATCCTTTTCAATCTTATAATTTGCTGTAATTGAGGGTCCTATCCCTCAAAGGAACTGCTTATTTCTTCTTTGTCGGAATCACAAGGCTGGGCTTCTGCACGATTTCCGTGATGCGCAGGCCGAAGTTGTCGTCAATGACCACCACGTCGCCTCTTGCAACGCATTTGCCGTTCACGAACAAATCCACCTGATCGCCCGCCAGTTTATCCAGTACCACCAGGGAGCCTTTGGAGAATTCGAGAATATCCTGCACCTTCCGTTCGGTGCGGCCGATTTCCACCGTGACCTGGAGGGGGACTTCCATAATCAAATCCAGGTTCTGGGCCTGTTCCTTGCCAAGACCCTCAATGCTTTCCATCTCCTCCATCGCCACCGGCTTAGTGGCAATCACCTTCGGTTCCGGCGCGACGGCCGCAGCAGGCGCCGCCTGAGGCGGATACGGATACGGCGGATAGGGGTACGGCGGGTACGGGTAGCCGGGATAAGGCATTCCCTCCGCGCCGGGCACCGCCGGGGGCATTCCATAGGGCGGAGCCGGCGGTTGCTGCGGTGGCGCCGCGGGCTGCGGGGCAGGCTGTGGCGCCGCTTGGGGCGCAGGAGCCGGGGCTGGTGCGGGAGCTGGAGGAGCCGGTTCCGAAGCGCCGCCGCCAGCCAGCATCCTCTCAATTTCCTCCTGGCTCATCATACGGCTGCCGCCGGAACTCTCCGGTTCGGGCGCGGGAGCGGGAGCCGGTTCCGAAGCGCCGCCGCCAGCCAGCATGCGCTCGATTTCCTCCTGACTCATCACGTGGCTGCCACCGCCGGAACTCTCCGGCGCCGGTGCAGGAGCCGGAGGAGGCGGGGGCGGCGGAGGCGGTGCAACTTCTTCCTCATCCTCGTCGCCAAGGCCCAGCTGCTTCAGCAGATCCTTCGCCAGACGCACGCTCATGACATTCATGAACTCGCTTTCCACTGCGCCCTCGATCTTCAGCGAGAACCGCACGACAACCACCGTGCCCTCCGTGCTGCTAGGCAGGTGATTCAGCTTGAATTCCTCCAGTCCCTCCAGCTCAAAGGGCTGCGGGGTGGAAATATCCACCTGGAACCCAAGGAAGTCACTCATAGCCGTGGCCGCGGAACCCATCATCTGGTTCATGACCTCGCACACGGCGCTGATGGTCAGCTCATTGAGTTCAAAATCTTCGTCCGCCGTTTCCATCCCCATCAGAATATCCACGATTGCCCGAATATCGCTCCGTTTCAGCAGCATGATGTTGCTGCCGTCCAGGCCTTCGACATACTTGATTTCCACGCCCATCGCCGGTTCCAGCGGACCGATTACAAAATCCTCCACGGGCACAATGGTTACTGTCGGCGTAGTAATATCAACCCGGTGATCCAGAAGGTTGGACACCGCAGTGGCAGAGGAGCCAAGGCTGATATTCATCATTTCCCCGAGGGCATCCAGCTCCATCGGGCTAAACAATTCCTTCTCCATTCCGTCTTATTCGCTCCTTTGCTCCAGCTGATAACAGACCTCATCTATTTTAACAGCCATATTTTTCTTGTGCGTACCCATCCGGCCCGTAAACCAGTGGTATCCGCCGATATTCAGGTAAATCGGTGTTTCCTTGGTATAACCCATATCTATCACATCTCCCACATTGAGATGGAAAATGTCGCTCAGGGATAGCTGTGTACTGCCCAGCGCCGCCACGATTTCCAGGCTGGAATCCCGCAGGTTGTCGAAGATTTCCTCCGAATTGTCCTCCGAGGAGACGCGCCTTCCCGGGTTTTCCCGGCTGATTTCCGCAAAGATTTTGCCCAGCACCTCTCCGGGCAGACAAATGCTCATGCGTCCGGAAAGGTTGTTGAACTGGATTTTCAAGTCCACAATGATTACGGTTTCATCCAGGCCCAGAATCTGGTTCAGGGTGGGGTTGATGTCCGTCCGGCTGTACGAAAAATTGATCGGAAGATAATTCTCCCAGCTTGGGTCCATCATTGCAATAACGTCCTTCGCCAGGTCCTCGTAAAGCCGCAGCTCCAAAGGCGTATAGGCGTAATCGGAAGGGAGGTCCTCCTCCTCCGCGCCCTCGCCGCCCATCATGCGGTCCATCATACTCAGCGCGGTACTGGTGCCGATGTAAAACATGATCGGGTCTTCTTCGTCCTTGTCTTTGATTTTCACATCTGCCAAAGCCAGCACATCGCCCTCTGACAGTGCGTTGGAAAACTCATAATAATGCTGTTCTTCCACGCTTTCCACAGTCACTTCACAGTTTGTTCGAAGCCGGGCGTTCAGCCGGGAGCCAACCACGCGGGAATAGTTATCGAAAATGCCGTTGAGCATTTTGATCCGGTCCCGGTTAAACTTCCGCGGGCTGGCGAAGTCATACTTTTGATACTTCTTTTCCGGTTTCTGGTCGCCGTTGTCCAAATCCTTGTCGCCGCTGCGGACCGCGTTCAGCAAAGCATCTATTTGAGCTTGTGATAATACATCTGCCATGAGGTCCCCCTGTTTCTGCTCTTGCTGGATTTTCCGGCCCCGTTACTGGGTCGTAAAGTGTTCTTCGGTGAATTCGTCGGTCACGCCCGCCGCTTCCATTTCCGCCTCAATGTCCCGTCCGCTGACGATCATCTCGACCCGACGGTTGAGGGCCATATTGGCTGCGGTGTCGTTGGGCACCAGGGGTTTCCATTCACCGATGCCCTCGCTGATGAGACGACCGCCGTCCAGGACGCCGTGTTCCTGAAGGTAAATGACCACGTTGGTCGCGCGCTCGCTGGCAAGGGTACGGTCATTGTCAATCAGGTTGCCGTTTTTCCGCGCCCGGGCCGTGTGGCCCTGCACGCGCACCTCGTCAATGGAGCGGGACACGCTGTTGAGCATCTGGCCCACTTCATTGAGGACCGGGTAACTGTCCTGCTTGAGAACGGCGCTGTTGCCATTGAAAAACACGGTGTTGTTAAAACGGATATACACTTTGCCGCCGTTTTTCTCCACGCTGATGATACTCTGCGACACCTGGGATTCCACATAAGCCTGTATGCTCTGGAAGAGCTGTTCGATATCCGCATCGACCTCCGCTTGCTCCAGGTTGCCGGTCTGATCCCCGGGGTCCGCCACAGGTCCGCCGAATCCCTCGGGATCGGTTTGCGTCGGTATCGCGTCGGGGTTGAAGCTCTCAACGATGGCCTTCCAGTTTTCCGTACTAATCGTGGACATGGAGTACAGCAGCACGAAGAAGCACAGCAGAAGCGTCACCATGTCGCCGTAGGTATCCATCCAGTTTGCGCCGCCGCCTCCGCTGCTCTTTTTCTTCAACGCCATAACGTTCCGCCTCCTTTATGATGCCGCTTTTTCCTCGCCGCCCATTTCGCGCTGCTTCTGCGCCATGTAAGTGAGCAGCCGCTCCCGCAGGGACTTGGGGTTTTCGCCCGCCTGAATGGCCATGACGCCCTCGACAATGATCTGCTTGCAGAGGATTTCCTCCGAGTCGCGGTTGCGCAGGAGCTGGGCAATCGGTCCAAAGACCATGTGCGCGAGAATACAGCCGTACAGGGTGGTAATCAGGGCGGTGCCCATACTGCCGCCAAGGTCGCCGGCGCCGTCTTCGAGGTTCATGGATTTGAGCATGTTAATCAGGCCCACCAGCGTACCCACCATGCCGAACGCCGGGGCCACGCTGGACGCCTTGTCGTACATGGCCGCCGCCGCGTCGTGCCGGGCACTCATGCACTCGATATCGTTTTCCAGAATGCCGCGGACCTTATCTTGGTCGTTGGCGTCAACGATAAGCATAATGGCCTGTTTGAAAAACGGGTCC
>CANDBG010000004.1 GCA_947382875.1 uncultured Oscillibacter sp.
ACAGCGGCCTCTCACGCCGTTAACATCGGTTCGAATCCGGTACGGGTCACCATTTCTCTCAAAAGCAAAATTCTTCTTGACAAGATGCACAATATCCTTTATAATTAGTTTGTTTTCCGGGTCTTACCTGGTTGACATAGGGAGTGAATCTGGAAATTACAGATTTTGCCCCGATGAAGTTGGTGCTGATTAGAACGAGGGTCCACCCGTTCCCATTCCGAACACGGTAGTTAAGCTCGTTTCTGCCTAAGATACTTGGCTGGCGACGGCCTGGGAAAATCGGTAGCGCCAACACAGAGCGGATTGCATTTGCAGTCCGCTTTGTTTTTTCCAAATGCAAAAAAGAACCGCAGGATAACCTGCGGTTCTTTTTTAAGTTTCCTTTTCTTTGATTTCCATGTAATAATGTTCTTTTGCAGGATCCAAGGTAACGCTTGCAATGCCATTTTCCAAATCAATTCCCAAATTTTGTTGGACAATCACAATTGTATCTGTGTTTTCCAGTGAAACCGTCTGGTGCGTAAAAACCAACGAGGAGCCGAGTTGTGTTACCATGTCGTAACCTTGAAGATCACTTCCCTCAGAGCCGCAATGGAAGTCATAACTGGGAGATTTCCAAAGTCGGAAGGTTATTTCAACGCTGCTGTCTGCGGGGACTGTCACTGGAACCGCCAGATAAAGAACCCGATCATGAGAGAGCGCTTCACTCAGAATGTTGTCCAGAAAGCCATCCTGATAGCGGTCGATGGAGGTTTTGCCAAGCGGCCCATATTGCGTCAGGAGCTCCGCCACAGCCCGTCGGTACATCGAAAAGGGAACGTTATCAAACGCATCCTCCGAGATATATCTTTCCATGTATGCTTGACAGAGGCGGTCCAGAACAGAGTCCCAGGTGGTTTCTGTACGGGTAATCGTACAGGATACGCCGTCGATTTCCTCGCCGGAATTGCAGCCGCCGTCCTGGTAGCCTTGAAGGGTGTAATCTTGGACATCTTCTCCCAGAACAATCAGCAGTTTCGTGTCGGATTCTGAACGAATGCCGTTGGGAACGAAGTAGCTGTACCGTCGGAACCCATTGTCATTCGATTCTATTCCGTTGAATCCATAGGTAAAAATTCGCGTTGTATTTTCATTGATTGTAAATGTAATTGCTTGTGTGGCCGCCTGGTAAGTTTCGTGTGGAGCGGTAAAATCCGTAAAATCATAGACGATTACAGGCGTATTTAAAACGGGAGACTCCCCTAAAGCCTGCGCAAGATATTCGCCGCTGTCCAGAAGCGCTTTGTATTCTTCCCAGCTGTTCAGTGTGTCCAGGTTCATGGTGTCAGGGATGTCGGAACCGAAAGTGCTTTGAAAACCGCCGGAGTATGTTCCGGCATAGAGCGTTGTCTCCGGCTCTGCGCCGTCCAGCGTAACGGTGGGAATCTGCTGATCAAGTTCCCTGAAATTGCCGGCAAAGGGATAGAGAACCGTTTCCATAACGCTTTCGTCCGTTGGATTTGTAAGGGTATAGTGATCGGTCACATTTGCCCCCCATTGGCGCGGTTCTCCGTCAGGGTATGCACCAGGAGAAAAGTCCCAGGTGAGGCTCCGTTCTGCCGTCAGGCCCACAGAGGCCTCCACAGTGGCAAGCGGAAACACTGGGCCGCTGTATCGCATAAAAACCGTACCGCCATCTGTGTTGTTTTGCGCAATGCCCATTCCGTCCGAAGTACCACCGGAAGCGCCATCAGAAGCGCCGCTTCCATAGCCTTGGAAACCGCCTGTAACAAACCAGCCGCCTGCAGCACACAGGAGCGTCAGACAGGCGGCAATGGTCAACACTGCCCGCCAGGGCGTACGATGCCGCTGAACCACGGTTCCGGGGACAGCGTCTGCAATCAAATTCGAATCAATCAGGCCAAGTGCACGAAAAATCCGCTCTGCATTCATAGCTCAATTTCCTCCTTTTCCAGATAAATCCGCAAGGCTTGTCGGGTACGGTAAAGGGAGGATTTAATTTTTCCCTGTCTGCAGCCGAGACGGACTGCAATGACCGCAACCGGTTCACCATACCAGTACCGCTGCAGGAAGATCCGGCAGTTTTCCCGGGAAATCTGCCGCAGGAACCCATTAAGGAGGTCTGCCAGCGCCTGCTCTTCCAGGACGCTCTCCGGGTGGCCCCGTGAAGCGGGCACACAGTCTTCCAGTTCCCCCAGAAGTACCTCCATACCGCTGCCGCGTTTGTCCGCCTGACGCTGTTTCCAGCGGTCCAGGGAAAGGTTGCGGATAATCCTGGAGAGCCAGGCCTGGAACGCCGAAGGGCGCGTAGGAGGAATGGCGTTCCAGGCACGGAGATAGGTGTCGTTGACGCATTCTTCGGCGTCCTCGTGGTTTGAGAGGATGTTCCAGGAAATTTTCCCCAGAAGCCCGCCATATTTTGCGGCGGTTTCCTGGACGGCCTGTTGATTGCGGGTCCAGTACAGCTCTATAATTTGTTCGTCCTGCATAAGATTCCTCCCTTTTTCAGAAGCGCTTCTACCAATATAGACGAGTTATTTGAAAAAAAGTTTCGTACCAAAAAAATATTTCTAAAAATATATGCGCATACAAAACAGGCGAAAAAGCAGAGAGACCAGATTGGCCCCTCTGTTTCAATAGCATACTGTATGGCTGAAAAAATCGAAGCACCTGTAAAAATCCTGCTGCGAGTGGAAATGAGTTTCCATAAAAGCAATAAAATCTGGAATTTTTTCTGCCTGCATCTCCAAATCCTGCGGAATGACCTCGTTATGATCGTCGAATTTCAAACGGATATAGCAGGACAATAAGCAGGTTTCCAGACGCCAACATTCCTGAATCGGTTTTGGAAGAGTCGTATCTTCCCCCAGAACCCAGATTCCGTCCTCTCCGTCAATCACATCATATAAATTGCCGTAGTCATGACCTTGTGGTTCCTGGCATTTTTGAAAAACAGCCATTACTTGTTCAAACCGTTCCAGATCTTCGGGTGTCAAAGCCCCCCGGTAAACGTCCACAACCGATTGTGCAAGCTGTAAAATGCGGAAATAAAGACTGTTCACTAAAGATTCTTCTATTACATTCTCCGCCGTAAAATAATTTTGATAGTACGAGATGAATCGTTTGACAATATCTTCGCGGCCCCTGACAGATTCTTCCTCCGCTCCGCCGTTTTTCAAGCTGTCAAGCCACTCCTGGTCGATCATACAGCCAACATCCATGTTGATTTGATATTTTGCCATTTCAAGCAAAGACACATCCGACGAATCCCCGATACAATACAAATAGCCGCACAGCAAACGGATATACTCCGAACTGCCTTCCTGATGATGAGCAATTTCTGTCTCAAGCAAGGAACGTATTTCGTCTTTCGGAATAGAGTGGAAGGAAAAACCATACTTTTTCAGTAACATTTCCGCGCGCTGTTCGTTTGTCAAGGAAAACACCTCTATATTACTCTGTAATCTTTTTCATGTGACTGCTGGCGGCTTTGAGCTGTAATTTCAAAACGCCTTTCGTTTCAAAATCCACCTTGACCCATACATCCCGGCCCTTCGTCTCCAGCAGCACAACGGTACCCAGGCCATAAGCCTTGTGTTCCACGCGGTCGCCTGCGGACAGATCCAGCGTTGGCACAGGTACGCTGTTTGCCGCTACTGCCGCCGGACGGCGAACCGGCGCGTCCCGGAAGGTGGTGCGGGTTGGCGGAGCGCTTTCGCCGCTGTAAGAGGAACCGGTGCGTCTTCCGCCGCAGCCACCGTAAGACCTTGCGCCGTCGCAGCGAGAGGTTTCATAGCTTCCGCCAAAGGTTCCGCCGGCTTCCGGCCCCCAGCCCTCCCAGCGAAGGGTTTCCTCCGGAATTTCTTCCAGGAAACGGGAAATTTTATTCGCCGATGTGCGACCGTATAGCATTCGTTGCCGGGCGTTTGTGAGCGTCAGGTGTTCTCGGGCGCGGGTCATCGCCACGTAGCAAAGACGGCGTTCCTCCTCAATTTCGTCCTCGTCGAACTGGGCCGATCCGCCGGGAAAAATTCCTTCTTCCATACCGATTACATACACCAACGGGAATTCCAGGCCCTTCGCTGAGTGTATCGTCATCATCGTTACGCAGTTGTCCTGATCCGTCACGGCGTCCAGGTCTGTGTACAGCGCAATTTCATTCAGAAAACCGGACAGCGTAGGGTCTTCGGGGGCCTGCTCCAAAAAGCCCAGAATGTTTGATTTTAATTCCTGAATATTTTCAATACGACCCTGACTCTCCGGGTCATTTTTCGATTTCAGCGCCTGAACATACCCGCTTTCTTCGCATACCGCGTCATAAAATTCCGGCAGCGCCAGCTCGCCGCCCCGGCGGCGAAGGCCGTCAATCAGGTCGGCAAACTTCAACAGCTTGACAGAGGCGTTTTTCAGTTCTGGAAACAGGTCGGCGTTACGGATAATCTCATAAAGCGACGCGCCCTGCTCCTGCGCCAGAACCCCAATTTTTTCCAGCGTGGAATTTCCGATACCCCGGGCAGGATTATTGATAATGCGCCGCAGACGCAGGTCGTCCAGAGGGTTGTTGACCACACAGAGATACGCCAGCATATCCTTGATTTCCGCCCGGTCGAAGAACTTCACGCCTCCGACAACCTTATATGGTACGCCGCTGCGCTTCATGGCATATTCCATCGCGTTGGACTGGGCGTTCATTCGGTACAGAACCGCGGCGTCCCGGAAGTGCGCTCCTTTATTCACCGCTGTGAGGATATCCCCCACAACATAGGCCGCCTCGTCGCTTTCGTTCAGCGTTGTCCGGACGGCAACCAGGTCGCCTTTTCCGTTGTCGGTCCAGAGCGTTTTGCCCTTACGTCCCAAATTGTTCTGGATAACCGCGTTTGCTGCGTCCAGAATGTGCTGGGTGGAGCGGTAGTTCTGCTCCAGACGAATCACCCGGGCGTTTTCGTACTGCTGCTCAAAGCTGAGAATGTTTTCGATATTGGCTCCCCGGAAGCGGTAAATCGACTGATCGTCGTCACCCACGACGCAGAGGTTTTTACGTCCTCCCGCCAGAAGGCTGGTCAGCAGATATTGCAGATGGTTTGTGTCCTGGTATTCGTCCACCAGAACATACCGGAATTTCTTTTGGTAGTATTCCAGAACCTCCGGCTCCTGCCGCAGCAGCGTTACCGTATGATAAATAATGTCGTCGAAATCCAGCGCGTTTGAAGACGCCAGCTGCTTTTCATAACGCTCATAGATCTTCGCAATGCGGGACATTCGCCAATCCATTTCGTTTCCATGTTTTTTCGCGAATTCCGCCGGGCTTTCGTACTGGTCCTTTGCATTGCTGATGACGGAAAGCACCGCCTTCGGCTGGAAGGCTTTGTCGTCCAGGTTCAGTTCTTTTACAATGTCCTTGATGACACGGCGGGAATCGTCGGTGTCATAGATGGTAAAATCCTTGTTAAACCCCAGGCGTCCAATATCCCGCCGCAGAATGCGGACACAGGCTGAGTGAAAGGTGGAGGCCCAAATATCATTCGCCTGCGCGCCCAAACGGGCCGCAAGACGCTCTTTCAATTCGCCTGCCGCCTTGTTGGTGAAGGTGATTGCAATGATCTCCCAGGGCTTCGGCACGTCCACCGCGCACAGATGCCGGGCGCGGCTCCATTCCAGGTCGTCGGGGTTTTCCGGAAAATGCTCCAGAAAGTCCAGATCCTCCTCTGTGAACTCCTCCGGAACAAAGTCGGAATCGCTGCCGCGGCCGTAGGTCAGGAGGTTATACACCCGCTGGATTAAGACGGTCGTTTTGCCGCTGCCCGCTCCGGCCAGCAGAAGAAGCGGTCCTTCGGTCGTCATCGCGGCTTCCCGCTGCGCTTGGTTCAGACGTTTCAGGTCCTGAGCAATGACCGCCCGCCGGGCGGCGGCATAGCGCCGGTTGAACTCACTCATATGTGTAACCATACCTTTCTGTCGCTTTTTGTTTTTGATCGAACCCCAGTATACCGGAAAGCGGCGCGGGTTTCAAGCCGTTTGAGAAAAAAGGCGCGGAGCAAACTCCGCGTCTTTCCTTGCAGGATTTTTTCAGGCTTCATGCCGGTTGCATATGACATCCTCGCAGCTCTCGTCCGCCAGGTTTACGTACCGTACAAACAGCGATACCCGGTTTTCCGTGTTCAGCCAGCTCCACACATTCGCCGCCAGCGTTTTTGCGTCCGGCGCGTCCAGCGCAACCTGTACCGGTTCGCCCTCGAAGGACGGCAGCGGGTTTCCGTCGCCCTGGTAGGTGTGAAGGAAACGGCCTTCCCCGGCAGGAGGCAGATCATAACTGAAAAAACAGCGGCAGCAGCACCCCGGGTTGCCCCGGTCACTTTTCAAGATGGAGAGCTGATAGCTTCCGTCCGGGCTCAGAAGTCCGGAAATACGAGGCGTATAATTCGGCGCGTCCGGTTCAAACGTCCTGGTGTGCAGCGCCTCCACGAAGGTCCTGCCGTCCAGAATGTAATCCCGAATGGTGTCAGTCTGGTCGCCGTTTGTGACAATCAATCCCCGGCCCGCCTTCCGGACCGGATGGTAAATAATCAGACTTGGGTCCGTCATTTTGGAGGGATCATGCGCAGCGGTGCGAATTCCGTCCTCCGTGGGAGCAAAAATACGGTTCCGGGAATTCTCGCTGCGGCCCATAATAAAGTAGACAACCACCGCCTTTTTTCCGGAGCGGTCGCGGCCCAGGACAATCCCCCGGCCAGGATACGAGTTTTCTTGCAGCAGGTTTTTCAGCTGGTACATACCGCTTCTCCTTCCATCATTTCCAAGAATTTGCAAGCCTGCGTTCCATACGGCAGACCGGTTTCAGCATAAGAGCTTCCGGCGTTCTCTGTAATCGGGGAGATAGCGTTCCAGGAGGGCGTAAAAATTCGGCCCATGGTTTTTCTCCCGAATATGGCACAGCTCATGGACCACCACCAGCTCGACGGCCTTCTCCGGACAGTTCATGAGAAAGCAGGAAAAACAAAGACGGTTCTTCCCGCTGCAGCTGCCGTAACGCCGTCGTGCGGTTGTAACGCGGAATCCCGTCGGAGTAACGCCCATTTTCTCACTCCAGGCGGCAATCAGCGGCGGCAGGACGGCGCGGGCCTTGTCTTTCAGTGCGGCGATTTCGGACTCTGTGGGGGCCGGCGGCCGGGCAACGGCCCGCTCCCGCTGGATGTTCAGATGGTTTTCAATCCAGCCGGTGTGTTTTTCGACAAAGGCGTCGATTTGGGTACGCGGGAGGGTGCAAGGGGCGCGTACCAAAAGACGGCAGTCCTCTGTAATTTCCAGCGCCAGAGTTTTCCGGCGGGAACGTATGAGCTGATAATCTTTCATAAAATACAGTATAGCATAACCTGTCAAAAAACTCAAGAAAAACCCGGACGGAATCCCTGAAATTTCTGTGCGGCCGGAGGTTTTTTATTTCCCAAAAGAAGGTTTGGAAAAGCACCTTGCTCCTTTGTGTATTTTATGGTATACTGCTGTCAATTTACCGGGAAAAAGGAGGCGGCGGGATGTTTACCGGCTTCACACAGGATACCATTGACTTCATGTGGGGAATCCGTTTTAATAATGAGCGAGTCTGGTTCGAGGCCCACAAGGAAATGTATCTGACAACTTTCTACCATCCAATGAAAGAGCTTGGTGGAGAAATGCTGGAATTCTTCCAGGGCCTGCGCCCGGACAGCGGCCTGATTTGCAAGGTGACGCGCATTTACCGGGATGCCCGTCGTCTTCATGGCCGCGGTCCCTACAAGGAAAGCCTCTGGTTTTCGATTGAACGGCCCTCGGAACAATGGACGGCACAGCCGGTTTTCTGGTTCGAGCTGATGCCGGAGGGCTGGACCTACGGCATGGGTTACTACATGGCCAAGCCCGTGACTATGGCCAAGCTCCGGGCACGGATTGCCCGTGACCCGGAAACCATGACGAAGCTGACCCGGGACCTGCAAGGCCAGACGGAATTTGTTCTGGACGCGGAAAATTACAAGCGTCCGAAATGCGCTGCGCCGTCGACGCTGCTGGAACCGTGGTATCAGATGAAATCCTTTGCGATCTGCCACACGGACAAGCTGACGGAAGAACTTTTTTCCCGTGCAGTGATCGACCGCATGAAAAAAGGATATCAATTTCTGCTCCCCTATTACGACTATTTTGTTACGCTGGACGGCGACCCGGACCCGCGGGAATCCGGGACCATGCGGCTCGTAATCTGATGGTCGAATTTTACAGACAGTATTTCAAAAAAGGAGATTTTACGATGAAAGCTTATCCCGACCGTACAACAGCCCTGGCGCTGCTGCGCAAGTACAATCAGGAACCGTTTCACATTCAGCACGGTCTGACCGTGGAAGCCGTTCTGCGCTGGTACGCGCAGGAGCTGGGCCATGGTGAGGACGCCGATTTTTGGGCCGCGGTGGGCCTGCTGCATGACGTGGACTTCGAGCAGTGGCCGGAGGAGCACTGCAAAAAAGCGCCGGAGCTGCTGGCGGAAATCCATTGCAGTGAGGAATTTGTCCACGCCGTATGCAGCCATGGCTACGGGCTTTGCTCCGACGTGGAGCCGGTACATGAGATGGAAAAGGTGCTCTTTGCCGCCGACGAGCTGACGGGCCTGATTGGTGCCGCGGCGCGGATGCGTCCCAGTAAATCGGTCAGCGACATGGAGGTGTCTTCCCTGAAGAAGAAATTCAAGGACAAAAAGTTTGCCGCCGGATGTTCCCGGGATGTCATCAAAGAGGGCGCGGAACGTCTGGGCTGGACGCTGGAGGAGCTGATGGAAAAAACCATCCTGGCGATGCGGGCCTGTGAGGACCAGATTGCCGCTGAAATGGAAACGCTGTAAAATGGACGGATTTGTTCTTATACTCTCCCTGTTTTTAGTTTTTCTCATCGCGATGCTCTTTTTAATCTTCAATCTCAAAGGAAACTGGGCCGTATATTTATCCGCTTTCACGGCAACCCTGTCCGCATGGTTCGTCGGGTTGGTTCTCGATGCAAACATTCGCTTTGGAGACCCCTCCGGGTTTCTGTCCCTCCGGATTCTCCTGCCCGTATTGGCGATGGGACTCTGCATTCTGAACGCAATCCTGAAAAACCGCTTCTGATTCGTAAATGCAAACGGGATTCCCCCGGCAAACCTTGACTTTACCGGAATTCTATGTTACACTTCTTTGTCAGATAAGATGCCCGCCTGCGGGCGGCGCGTTCCTTCCAAATTTAACAGAAATGGAGTTCAATACCATGAAAAGAATCAAGACCTTGGAAACCCGCAACCTCTGCACCAGCGCGAAAAAGGGCGGCTGCGGCGAGTGCCAGACCTCTTGCCAGTCCGCGTGCAAAACCAGCTGCGGCGTCGCCAACCAGACGTGCGAGAAGAAGTAAAAAACAGGCAGACAGCGCCGCCCTTTCAGGCGGCGCTTTTTTCCGACATGCAGGGGGTTTTATGGTACATCAATACAAACTGAACGGCTACAACATCGTTCTGGATACCTGTTCCGGCGGAATCCATGTGGTGGATGACGTAGCCTACGACGTAATCGCACGGTATCCGGATCATACGCCGGAGGAAATCATTGCGGAACTGCTGGAAAAATACCCGGACCGTTCCGACGTGACCGCGGAGGAGCTGACGGAGTGCATTGCAGACGTAACCGAGCTGGTCAAAACCGGCCAGCTCTACACGCCCGACACCTTTGCGGACATAGCGGGCGCTTTCAAGGAGCGGTCCGGCGGCGTGGTGAAAGCGCTGTGCCTCCATGTCGCCCACACCTGCAACCTCAACTGCTCCTATTGCTTCGCCAGTCAGGGGAAATACCATGGCGACCGGGCCTTGATGTCCTTCGAGGTGGGAAAACGGGCGCTGGACTTTCTGATCGAGCATTCCGGTTCCCGGACAAACCTGGAAGTGGACTTTTTCGGCGGTGAACCGCTAATGAACTGGGAGGTCGTAAAGCAATTGGTGGCCTACGCCCGTACCCAGGAGGAACCCCGCGGGAAAAAATTCCGGTTTACGCTCACAACCAACGGAATGCTGATTGATGACGATGTGATTGATTTTGCGAACCGCGAAATGGATAACGTTGTTCTGAGTCTGGACGGCCGGAAGGAAATCCATGACCGTCTCCGGGTGGACTGCGCCGGAAATGGCAGTTATGACACAATTGTTCCGAAATTCCAGAAGCTGGCGGCGTCCAGAGGCGGAAAATCTTATTACATCCGCGGAACCTTCACCCACGCCAACCCCGATTTTACGAAAGACGTATTTCACATGGCGGATTTGGGCTTCACAGAATTAAGCATGGAACCGGTAGTCTGCGCCCCTGGCGACCCCGCCGCGCTGACGGCGGAAGATTTGGAAATCGTCAAGGAGCAATATGAGATTCTGGCGAAGGAAATGCTCCGGCGGCAGCGGGCCGGTACGCCTCTTACGTTTTACCACTATATGTTGGACCTCACCGGCGGGCCGTGCATTTACAAGCGGATTTCCGGCTGCGGCTCCGGCACGGAATACATGGCTGTAACGCCTTGGGGCGACCTGTACCCCTGCCACCAGTTCGTAGGCGAAGACGCTTACAAGCTGGGCGATGTCTGGAACGGCGCAACAAATTCCGCGCTGCAGGAGGAATTCCGTGCCTGTAATGCTTACGCCCGTCCAGGCTGCGCCGACTGCTGGGCCAAGCTCTACTGTTCCGGCGGCTGCGCGGCCAATGCGTACCATGCCTCCGGGTCCATCCGGGGCGTTTACGAGCCAGGCTGCGAGCTGTTCCGCAAGCGGATTGAGTGTGCGGTCATGCTTCAGGCGGCTCAGGCGGACGAAACATGACGACACCTGTCTGGGATTTTGTGCGGGGCTATCAGACGGAGGGGTTAGCGCGGTTTCATATGCCGGGACACAAGGGAACCGGACTTTTGGGCTGCGAGGCGTGGGATATCACAGAGATTGCCGGTGCGGATTCGCTCTATGAAGCGTCCGGAATTCTCGCGGAAAGCGAGCGGAATGCCGCCGCGCTGTTCGGCTCCCGGCAGACGCTGTTTTCCACGGAAGGTTCCAGTCAATGCATCCGGGCGATGCTATACCTGGCCCTGACCCGCCGAGCCGCCGGCACGTCGCCGGTGATCGTGGCGGCGCGGAACGCGCATAAAGCGTTTCTCTACGCCGCCGCGCTGCTGGACTTTGAAATCGTCTGGCTCTGGCCGGAGGATGGTACAAATTCCCTCTGTTCCTGTCCTGTCACGGCGGAGGGCCTGGAACACACTTTAATTTCGCTGAACGCCCCGCCCGCTGCGGTTTACATTACCAGTCCCGATTATTTGGGCGGCATGGCGGACATTTCTGCGCTGGCGGAGGTGTGTCACAAGCACCGTACCATTTTAGCCGTGGACAATGCTCACGGGGCCTATCTGCATTTTTTGAATCCACGCCGTCACCCGCTGGACCTTGGCGCGGACCTTTGCTGTGATTCCGCACACAAGACTCTGCCGGTTCTCACCGGCGGCGCTTACCTGCACATCTCCAAACGTGCGCCGGAGTTGGAAAACGTCAAAGACGCCCTGGCATTGTTCGGGTCCACCAGTCCTTCCTATTTGACGCTGACTTCCCTGGACTTATGCAATGCGTATCTTGCCGGAGAGGGTCCGGCACGCATCCGCGCCGTGGCCGAAGGGCTTGCAGCAGTCAAACAGGAACTCTCCGCTCAAGGCTGGATTTTTACGGGCGATGAACCTTTGAAGCTCGTCTTTGACGCCGCGTCTTCCGGCTGGGACGGCTTTGCACTGGAGGGCCTTCTTCGCACCGGAGGCGTAGAACCGGAGTATACGGACCGGGATTATGTTGTTCTGATGGCCTCCGGCTCCACAGACCAGGAAGCGCTGCAAATCGCGGCAAACGCACCCGGTCTTGCCGGCCCGGGTCCATTCCGTATCCGGGCCGCCCTGCCTCTGGCGAAAGCCGAATCGGTAATGTCTGTCCGAAAGGCCCTGTTCGCCTCCCAGGAGTCCATCCCCGCCGCCGAAAGCCTGGGACGCATTTGCGGCGCGCCGTCCGTAGGCTGTCCGCCCGCCATTCCGATTGCCGTATCCGGCGAACGCATCGGGCCGGAGGCTGTGGAACTCTTTCAGACTTATGGCGTGGAAACGATTGCCGTGGTCAAGAAAAATTTTTGTTGAAACCCGTAAAAACGGGCACACTAGTTACCAATGGACGGCTGTAACCGTTCATACGAAACGCTTTCCCGGCGGACGAAGCCGGGAGAGAAATTGGGAGGTAACTATGCAAGCGACCGTGAATGAAAACTGCATTGCCTGCGGCCTGTGTGTGGAGAGCTGTCCGGTAGTGTTCAACATGGGCGGCGACGGCGTTGCTCATGGCGGCGAAGTCCCTGAAAACCAGCTCGGCGACGCCCAGAGCGCCCGGGACGCCTGTCCGGTCAACGCCATCAACATCGAGGAATAACGCGTAAAAACCTGTGAAAAGACAAAGAGCGTTTTCAAGAGCAGAACTTGAAAACGCTTTTTGTTTTTCTTTCCCGAAATTCATATTTTCTGGTTGACGCCTTCCGCTGGAACCGATACAATGGAGAAAAGGGAGGATTTCACAATGGATTACGAAAAAATCAGGATTTACCGCAATACAAGCAACCCCTACACCCAAAGCCAGGGAATTTATCTGGAGGAACTGCGTCCCGGCTATGCCAAAGTTGTGAAAACCGTCCGGCCGGAAGACTTGAACCCACTGAAGGTTCCCCATGGCGGCGTATACTTCACCATGGCCGACAACGCCTGCGGTTCCGCCATGGCGGCTTATGGCTATATGGCTGTGACGCTCAACGCCTCCTATAACTTCCTTAAAAGCGCTCGTCTGGGCGACACTCTCACAGCGGAAGCGCACGAAGTCCGGCACGGCAAAACCGTTTCCACCTTCGAGGCCCGCGTCACCGGTCCGGACGGCGTACTCCTGGGAACCGGAACGTTCACGTTTTTTCAGCTGGACAAAAAGCTCCCGGAATTCGAATAATTTCAGCAAAAGGACGGCAGGTTTGCCGTCCTTTTCTTCCGTTTATCCGATGTAGGGCAAAATCAGCGACGCCACAATCGCCAGCGCCAGAATCAAGGCCAGCGCCATGGCGACAATACGTTTGAATTTCCCGTTCACGTAGACTCCTCCTTTGTCAGAATCTTCCGAATGCTTTTTTCCGCCTTGCTGCGCGGGAGCATCAGTTCATGACCGCACCCCAGGCATTTCAGCTTGATATCCATTCCAACCCGCAGAATTTCCCACCGGCTGCTTCCGCAGGGATGGGGTTTTTTCAGCTCTGCCAAATCATGTAAATGCAGGTCCATACGCGCCTCCTGTCAACCCAGTCCTTCTTGCTGCATATATTGGTTTATCAACGTAAATTGCCGCGGTCGGCGGCAGATAGGATGCGATCAATCATGCCGGAAAATTTTCGTTACCCGCCGGAGGGCCTTCGTCCTCCCACCCCCTGCTCCCTCGCCGTTCTGCGGGACGCCCTGGAAAACGGCGAATTTTTGGAAGCGGAGGTCCAACGCTGCGGCGCGGACCACACCTTGTACATATCCCTGGACGGCATAGAAGGCCGGATTCCTCGGCCGGAGGCCGTCGCCCCGTGGATCAGCGGGTCTGAACGGGACATTGCCGTACTGTCCCGGGTCGGAAAGCAAACCTGTTTTACCGTCACCGCCCTGGAAGCCGATGAAAAAGGCGCGCCTCTGGCCTGGCTCTCCCGGCGGGCCGTACAGGAAAAGGCAATGGCCTATTTCCTGGAACACCTGACGCCAGGCTCTGTCCTTACAGGGCGCGTGACGCGGCTGGAACCCTTTGGGGCTTTCGTTGACATTGGCTGCGGCATCATTGCCATGCTGCCTATTGAACACATTTCCATTTCCCGCATCTCTCACCCGAAAGACCGCTTCTGTATCGGACAAAAAATTCTGGCGGCGGTCAAAGCCTTTGACCGGGAACGGCGGCGCATTACGCTTACCCACCGGGAACTGCTGGGGACCTGGATGGAAAACGCCAGCCATTTCCGGGCCGGTGAGACGGTCCGGGGCATTGTCCGGAGTGTCAAGGATTACGGCAGTTTTATTGAATTGGCCCCGAATCTCTCCGGCCTCGCCGACGCCAAAGAACGTCTGGAACCCGGCGACGGCGTGTCTGTTTATATCAAGAGCATCCGCCCGGAACGGATGAAGGTGAAGCTGCAAGTGATTGAAAAGCTGCCTCCCCTGACGGAACCGGAACCTTTGCGGTATCAAGTCACTGACGGCATTCTGAACCACTGGGTCTATTCGCCTCCGAACTACGAAAAGACCATGGTGGAGACCGTCTTTGCGCCGGAAGAAGCGTGCGGTTCCTCTGACGGCTAGACAGACACGCGTCAGATTTCTCCTTTTCCCTTGATTTTTTCCCAGTAGGCTTTCGCGGCCTGTTCGGTCTTGTTCTCGCCCCACTCATAGTAATGAACATCTTTCAAGGCGTCGGGCAGGTACTGCTGGGCAACCCAGTGACCAGGGAAATTGTGGGGATACAAATAATGCTGACGGCTGTCAAAGCCGGTCGTGTCGGCGTGGACGTTCTGAAGCTGCCGGGGCACGTCGCCCGTACGGCCCGCCCGCACGTCGGCCCGCGCCCTGCCGATTCCCTCGGTGATGCTGTTGGATTTCGGCGCGGTCGCCAACAATACGGCGGCCTGAGCCAGGGGAAGCTGGGCTTCCGGGAGCCCCAGCTGCATGGCCGTATCCACGCAGGCCTTGACGATTGCCACAGCCTGGGGGTACGCCAGGCCGACGTCCTCGCTGGCGGAGCAGAGCAGACGGCGGCAGGGCGTCACCAGATCCCCGGCCTCCAGGAAGCGCGCCAGGTAATGGAGCGCAGCGTCCGGGTCGCTGCCCCGCAGGGACTTCATCAGGGCAGAGGCGAGGTCATACATGGCGTCGCCGCCCTTGTCATAGCGCATGGCGCTGCGCTGGGAAACCTGTTCGGCGTCCGCGCAGGTGAGGTACCGTACGCCGTCCCGCAGAGGCGCCGCGCTGCAAAGAAGCTCCACGGCATTCATGGCTTTGCGCACATCGCCGCCGCAGGCGGTGGCGATGTGCAGCGGAAGCCCTGGCTCCCAGTTCAGGGGCCCGCGGGATTTCTCGATTTCCAACGCCCGCAGAACTGCCGGTTCCACTTCTTTCGGCGGTACGGATTTGAATTCAAACACCGTGCTGCGGGAAAGTAGCGCGCCGTATACGTAAAAATACGGATTTTCCGTTGTGGAAGCAATCAGCGTCAGCTTGCCGTTTTCCATGAATTCCAAAAGGCTTTGCTGCTGCTTTTTGTTAAAATACTGAATCTCGTCCAGATACAGCAGGATGCCGCCGGGGGCCAGCAGGGTGTCCACATCCGCTATGACATCCTTGACATCCTGCAAAGAGGCCGTGGTTGCGTTCAGACGGTACAGGGTTTTGTGCGTCTTTTCCGCAATCAGGTTTGCAATGGTCGTTTTTCCGGTGCCGGACGGGCCGTAGAAAACCATATTTGCCTCGGTTCCCGCTTCGATCAGGCGGCGCAGGACGGCTCCAGGCGCTAACAGGTGCCGCTGTCCTACGACTTCTTCCAATGTCCTGGGACGAATTTCGTCCGCCAGTGGACGACGCTGCATTTGCCGTCTCTCCCTTCTTCTGCATCCCGCAAAGGGGTCTTTGCCATTGTACCACAGCCGCCTGGTTCCGTCAAAGCATTTGTTTTAGAAGCGGCGTGGAACCGGACGATTCCTTCAAAACATATTCGAGCTGGCAGTCAAATGGTTCTTTTGCAGCATGATGTTCGTCATATTCCAACGCTTCCACACACCCCATGGCTTTGTAAAACGCCTGTGTTTCCACAGCTGAATGTGCCGAAATATAAAGTTTTTTCGCGCCGGACTTTTTTGCATATTCCTTGGCCGCTTCAAATAACTTTCCGCCCATTCCAAGTCCGCGCATATCCTGTGAAACATGGATACTCGTTAAATCTGCATATTGCTTTTTGCTGCCGAGCAATGCGCTTTCAACCGAAACAAACGCCTTGAGTTTACCGTCTGCAAACGCGCCGCAGAGCAGTCCGCCTGTTTTAACGGTATTTTTCAAGCACTCCACAAGTGTAATATAGTCGTTTTCGTTCCAATCGTCAACAAACGGGTCGCTTTTCACAACCCACTGCCCGTTTATCTTACGCAAGCAATCCGTAACGATTTGTGTTCGTATGAACGATGAAAAAAGCCCCGTGTCAAGCTCTGAATACTCAATTGGTCTGTATATGATTTCCATACCGCTCGCCTCCCGTATCGACTGGTGATCTGATTATAGCACAGCCCTTTTTGCCTGTCCACAAAATGCATATCCGGGCTGTAAAAAACAGGTTTCCCACCGCGTAAAATTGTGGTATAATTTTACTATCACAGCGGAAAAGGAGCCGGATTATGCGAAAAATTTTACTGGTCATTGACATGCAGAACGATTTCATCAACGGCGCGCTGGGTACGCCGGAAGCGGCAGCCATCGTGGACCGGGTCGCAGCGGAAATTGAAGCCTATCCAGTGGGAGACGTCATTGCCACGCGGGATACCCACGGAACGGATTACCTCCAGACCCAGGAGGGGAAAAATCTTCCAGTTCCCCACTGTATCCAGGGCACGCTTGGCTGGGAGCTGCATCCGAAAATTGCCGCCGCACTGAAAGGGGCCGTTATAGTGGACAAGCCTTCTTTTGGTTCCGTTAAGCTGACGGAAATGCTGGCAGAACTTTCCAAGCTGGATAATCTGGACATTACCCTTTTGGGACTCTGCACCGACATCTGTGTCGTTTCCAACGCCCTGTTGCTCAAGGCGTTTCTGCCGGAGACGCCCATTCGGGTACTAGCGGAGTGCTGCGCCGGCGTCACGCCGGAGAGCCACAAGGCGGCGCTGGATACCATGCGAATGTGTCAGATTCAAATTGCGTAAGGCAAAGCTGCAAAAGGGCGGGCCGCAGGCCCGCCCTTGCTCTCTACAGACTGAAATACGCCTTTGCGGAGGCAAACAGCCGCATGTCGTAATTTCCGGGAACGTTTTGATACAGTCCCGGACCTACACGTTCTGCATGGCCCATTTTGCCGAAAATGCGTCCGTCCGGGGACGTAATGCCCTCCACGGCCCAAGCGGAACCATTGGGATTTCCGTCCGGGTCCATGGTGGGAACGCCGTCCAGGTTTGCGTACTGGGTGGCAATCTGACCGTTTTCCGCCAGCTGCTTCAGCAGCTCCGGACGGCACAGGAACCGGCCCTCACCGTGGGAAACCGGCACGGTGTAAACCTCGCCCGGCTGCGTGCCTGCCAGCCACGGGGACTTGTTTGACACAATCCGCGTCCGTACAATCTTCGACTGATGCCGTCCGATGACGTTGTAGCTCAGCGTCGGACAATCGGCGTTCATGCCAGTGATTTCGCCGAAGGGCAGCAGGCCCAGCTTTACCAACGCCTGGAAACCGTTGCAAATGCCTAACGCCAGGCCGTCCCGGTTTTTCAGAAGGTCCATGACTGCCTCGGAGGTCTCCGGACCGCGGAGGAAGGCCGTGATGAATTTACCGGAACCCTCCGGCTCG
Organism: uncultured Oscillibacter sp.; assembly: GCA_947382875.1. GTDB lineage: Bacteria > Bacillota > Clostridia > Oscillospirales > Oscillospiraceae > Oscillibacter. Next base: position 17,642 of record CANDBG010000004.1, read on the forward strand.
TCGCCTCCGGAGAACCCGCCGGGGAGAAACAGAATCTGACTCTGCCGCAGCTTTTCTGCAAAGCGGGCGGCGGAGTCCGCCACGTCCTGCGCCGACTGGTTGTTTACGACGAAAATTTCCGTCTCCAAGCCGGCCCGCCGCGCGGCGCGGGCGCTGTCGTATTCGCAGTTTGTGCCGGGGAACACTGGAATCAGAACCTTCGGTTTTGCAACGCCGGTCTTTGGCGCGGCGCGGGTGAATGCAGGACACTCCAAAACAGGGGCGTCGCCGTCCACGACGGCCCGGGTGGGGTATACGTCCGACAAAACCGATTCGTTCAGTGACAGCAGTTCATCAATGGACGCCGTGTCGTCCCCGATGGAGACCACAGGCTCGGCGGTCGTATGGCCAATTTTCGCAAACAGGCCGTCCGGATGACAATTCCCGATCTCCTCCGTCAGCTCCGCCGCGATGGCGCCGGGGCGGGATGCATACCATGCAGCGGTATTCCGTCCCAGGCCATGAAATCCGACCCGATTGCCGAAACACATTTTCATGACGGCCTCTGCAAGACCGTTTTCCACTGCGTAAGCGGCTCTGACTTTTCCGGCCTGCGCCAGACGGTAAAATTCGTCCCAAACGGCTTTCCGGCTCTCCGGACTGCCGTCAATGCCGTCCTGCATAAACAAATAAACCGGGTGACTGGCTTCCTTAAATTCGGGCGTAATCACCTCGCCTGCCTGGATTGGCGCAATGGCGAAGGAAATCAAAGTCGGAGGAACGTCCATGTCCAGGAAGGAACCCGACATGGAGTCCTTGCCGCCAATGGCCGCCGCGCCAAAATCCATCTGGGCTTCCATGGCTCCCAGGAGCGCCGCAAAGGGCTTTCCCCAGCGTTCCGGTTCCTGCCGCAGCTTCTCGAAATATTCCTGTAAGGTGAGATAGGCGGTTTTGTAGTCCGCGCCCGCCGCAACCAGCTTCGCCAGAGAAACCGTTACCGCGTCATATGCGCCCTGGTAGGGATTGGCCGACAACGCCTCCGGGTCGCACGCCCAGGACATGACGCTGGCTTGTGTCGTCTCCTGTCCCGGCAGAACAGGCAGCAGCGCCGCCATTGTCTGCGCGGGAGTTGTCTGGGTTTTGCCGCCGAAGGGCATCAGCAGACTGCCGGAACCAATGGAGCCGTCGAATCGCTCCACAAGTCCCCTCCGGGAAGCGCACCGCAAACTGACCGCCATTTCCCGCAGAGCGGTATACGGCGCTGTGCCCGGATTCGGACGGCCCGTTTCCTTCACGTAAACCTCGGCGTGCTTCACCGCGCCATTGGAATTCAGAAACTCCCGGCTTAAATCGACAATGGTTTCACCCTGCCAGCGCATAACCATACGGGGCATTTCCGTCACAACGGCAACCGGATAGGCTTCCAGGTTTTCCGCTCGGGCGGCAGAAATGAACCTGTCTGCGTCTTCCGGGGCCACCACCACCGCCATACGCTCCTGACTTTCGGAAATCGCCAGTTCCGTGCCGTCCAGACCATCGTACTTTTTCCGCACGGCATCCAGGTCAATTGTAAGGCCGTCGGCCAGCTCGCCGATGGCGACGCTTACGCCGCCTGCGCCGAAGTCGTTGCAGCGTTTGATGAGGCGTGTGACGTTTCCGTCGCGAAACAGACGCTGAATTTTCCGTTCCTCGGGAGCGTTGCCCTTCTGGACCTCGGAGGCCATGGTTTGCAGGGACTTGCGGTCGTGGCTCTTGGAGGAACCCGTTGCGCCGCCAATACCGTCGCGTCCTGTACGCCCGCCCAGGAGGATAATGACATCACCGGGAGCCGGCCGCTCGCGCCGGACATTCTCCGCCGGAGCCGCTCCTACAACTGCACCCGTTTCCAAATGCTTGGCGACGTAACCGGGGTGATACATCTCCGCTACGTGGCCCGTGGCAAGGCCAATTTGATTGCCATAAGAAGAATAGCCGGCGGCGGCGGTCTGCGCCAGCTTCCGCTGAGGCAGCTTGCCGGGTAACGTATCCGTCATGGGCGCCCGGGGGTCTCCGCAGCCGGTGACGCGCATTGCCTGATGCACATAAGCGCGGCCCGACAAAGGGTCCCGGATACAGCCGCCGATGCACGTAGCCGCACCGCCGAAGGGTTCGATTTCTGTGGGATGGTTGTGGGTTTCGTTCTTGAACATCAACAGCCAGTCCTGTTTTTTGCCGTCCACCACAGCGGGGACGTGGATGGAGCAGGCGTTGATTTCCTCGCTCTCGTCCAGCTCCGGAAGGAGCCCCCGTTTTTTCAGAGCTTTCGTCGCAATCGTTGCAATGTCCATCAGCGTTTCCGGGCGCTCTTTCGCCTTTTCGCCGTAGACCTCGCTGCGCAGCTTCAAATAATGATAATAAGCCGTTTTTACGCGGGGGTCTTCAATTTCTCCGCCGTCGATATGTGTGGAAAACGTGGTGTGACGGCAGTGGTCGGACCAGTAGGTATCCACTACCCGGACTTCTGTAAGGGTTGGATCACGGTGTTCGCTGGTTTTGAAATAGTCTTGCAGGAACTTGAGGTCATCCAGGTCCATGGCAAGACCCAGCCGGTTCAGGAGGTCCTGCAAGCCCCCTTCCGGAAGGGCGGTAAAGCCTGACAGAACCTCCACCGCAGGGGGTTCAGAATGCGTACGGACCAGAGTTTCCGGCGTTTCCAGGGCCGCTTCCCGGCTCTCCACGGGGTTAATGACGTAGCCCTTGATTTTCTCCAAATCCGCCGCGGAAAGTTCGCCCTCCATCAAATACACTTTCGCGTAGGACACCAGGGGACGGTCCACGCCTGCCATAAGCTGAATGCATTGGGCGGCGGAGTCCGCGCGCTGGTCGAACTGTCCGGGCAGGGCCTCCACTGCCAGAACGCTGTACGGACCTTCCGGTACGGGGCAGGCGTCCTCATAAAGCAAATCCACCTGCGGCTCGGAAAACACAATCGTTTTCGCCCGCTGATACACGTCGTCCTCGAGATTCTCCACGTCGTAACGGTTGACCAGCCGCAGGCCGGTCAGGGCCGTGATGCCCAGAATCGTACGCAGTTCGTTCAAAAGCCCTTGGGCTTCCAGGCGCAGGGCGGGTTGTTTTTCCACATATACGCGTCTGACCATTTTTAACCCTCCATGGCGGACAATGCCCGCTTGCCAATGTCATGGCGCAAATATTTTCCCTCAAATGCAATGCATCCCGCGGCGGCATATGCGTCTTTCAGAGCGGCCTTCAGGGTTTTGCCGGTGGCGGTGACGCCTAAAACCCGTCCGCCGTTGGTGACGAGCTTTCCATCGGTCCGCTTGTCTCCGGCGTGGTAGACCGTGACATTTTCTGGCAGATGATCGGGGACCGTTATGACCTTTCCCTTTTCATAGCTCCCCGGATACCCGGCGGACGCCAGAATCACACAGGCGGCGGCTCCGCTGTGCCATTCGACGTTCAAACCGCCCAAGGTTTCATTTTCCACAGCCTGCATCACCGTAAGCAGGTCGGTTTTCAGCAGCGGCAGAACCACCTGGGTCTCCGGGTCGCCAAAACGACAGTTGTATTCGATCACCTTGGGGCCGTCGGGGGTAATCATCAGGCCGAAATACAGACAGCCCTTGAACGGACAGCCCTCCGCCCGCATGGCGGCCAGGGTGGGCAGAAAAATGTTCTCCATACAGGTCCGGGCAACTTCCGAAGTATAGCAGGGGTTCGGCGCAACCGTTCCCATACCGCCGGTATTGAGTCCGGTATCGCCCTCTCCGGCGCGCTTGTGGTCCATAGAGGAAACCATTGGCACAATGGCCGTGCCGTCGGTGAAGGCCAGGACGCTGACCTCCGGACCGGTAAGGAATTCCTCAACGACAATCTCATTGCCGGAGTCGCCGAAGGTTTTGTCCTCCATGATAGACTTGACCGCTGCTTCAGCTTCTTCCAAATTCTGGGGAATCAGCACGCCTTTGCCCAATGCAAGTCCATCCGCCTTGACCACAATTGGGAACGATGCGCCCCGCAGGTATTCCAGCGCCGCCTTGGGGTCGCTGAACACCTCATAACGGGCAGTGGGAATGCCGTACTTCTTCATAAGATTCTTGGCAAACACCTTGCTGGCCTCGATCCGGGCGGCTTTGGCATCCGGACCAAAACAGGGAATGCCCGCTTCATGCAGACGGTCCACACAACCCATGGCAAGAGGATCGTCCGGCGCGACTACGGCAAAATCAATTTGCTGTTCCTTGGCGAAATTTACGATTTTATCAATATCCTTCGCGCCGATTTCCGGCACGCACACCGCGTCAGCGGCAATGCCGCCGTTGCCGGGAAGGGCGTAGACGGTTTCCACCTGCGGGTTTTCCTTCAATTTTTTAATAATGGCGTGTTCGCGGCCTCCGCCGCCGACGACTAACAATTTCATGGAAACCCCTCCTTAATGATGGAACAGCCGCATACTGGTAAAGCACATGGTCATATGGTACTTGTCGGCGGTCATGATCACGTGGTCGTCGCGGATGGAGCCGCCCGGCTGGACAATATACTGTACGCCGCTGCGGTGCGCCCGCTCCACGTTGTCGCCGAAGGGGAAAAAGGCGTCGCTGCCAAGGGTGACGCCGGTCAGCTTTTGGGCAATCCACTCTTTTTTTGCGGCGGGCGTCAGAACCGGCGGACATACCTTGAATGTATTTTGCCAGGAGCCGTCGGCCAGAAGCCACTCGGATTCCTCGTCGGACAGATAACAGTCAATGGCGTTATCCCGGTCGGGACGGCGGATGTTGTCCACAAAGGGCAGATCCAGCACATACGGATGCTGCCGAAGCCACCAGCTGTCGGCTTTCGTTCCGGCCAGACGCGTACAGTGGATACGGCTCTGCTGTCCTGCGCCTACGCCGATGGCCTGTCCGTCCTTCACGTAACAGACGGAGTTGGACTGCGTATATTTCAGGGTAATCAGCGCGACGGTCATGTCAATTTTGGCCTGTTCCGGAAGCGTTTTGTTCTGGGTCACGATGTTGCCCAAAAGCGCCTCATCGATTTTGAACTCGTTCCGGCCCTGCTGGAACGTCACACCAAAAACATCCTTGTATTCCACTGGGTCCGGGACATAATCTGGGTCAATCTGTACTACATTATAATTACCTTTTTTCTTGCTTTTCAGAATTTCCAAAGCCTCCGGCGTATAACCGGGCGCGATTACGCCGTCAGAGACCTCCGCTTTGAGGTATTGCGCCGTCGCGGCGTCGCAAACGTCGGAGAGCGCCGCCCAGTCGCCGTAGGAACAAAGACGGTCGGCTCCGCGGGCGCGGATGTAGGCGCAGGCAATCGGGGACAGCTCCGCGCCCGGTTCCACGAAATAAATTTTCCGGTCGGTTTCGCTCAGCGGCAGTCCTACCGCCGCCCCGGCAGGGGAAACGTGCTTGAAGCTCGCGGCGGAAGGCAGCCCGGTCGCCTCTTTCAGCTCCCGCACCAGCTGCCAGGAGTTGAAGGCGTCCAGAAAATTGATATAGCCCGGTTTGCCGTTCAGGACGGTGATGGGCAGCGCGCCGCCGTCCCGCATGAAAATCCGGGAGGGCTTTTGATTGGGGTTGCAGCCATATTTCAGTTCCAGTTCCGTCATAGTCCGCACTCCTTTTTTATTGATAAACTTTTGATTACTCTTCCTGGAAAAATCGATTGTGCCAGGCCCAGTAAGATTCCCGTTTTCCGCACTCCGGACAAACGCCGTCACCGTAAACCAGCGGCAGGACGGGCAAAATCAGATCGTCGCCCAAACAGGAGAACAGGCCGGATACCCAAACCGCCTCATCTGTCAGGGACTTGCCGTCCCAGGGCGCAATCCTGACGGGTTTCAGGAATTCCGTTTCCTCCGACAGAGGAATACATTCGTCATTCCATCCGCAGGTGCATGCCCCAGGGCACTCCTCCCAGCAGGAACCGGAGAGGTCCAGAAGGTTATAGGCGTGCTTCCGGTCGCCCAGGAACGCCAAGGCTCCGATCACAAACATCTGCCGGTCTTCCTCGGGGGCCGCTTTCAGCGTGTCCATATGATTTTGAATCAGGTCCACAACCACCGGACGCAGACCCGTTAAGCCTTCCTGAAATTCGCGCCAAGCTTCCGTATTTTCTTCCAGGGGAGAAACGGACTCGGCGGCAACCGCCGCGCCCATTTGGGCAATCAGAAACACCTGATTCTCCGGTGACAGCCTTTTGCACAGTGCCGCCAGGTGGGGCAGGACGTAGGAGGTGGCGCTGTACCAGCTCAGCTGGTGGCTGATGTCCTCCGCCACGATTTCCATTCCCTCACGAAATTCCTCCTCGCCCGCCAGCAGACGGCGGAGCCACTTATGCACGTCGCGGCCGGCGGAATCCAGTTCCTCCCATATTGACGCATTCAAATCAACCATTGCTGTAAACCTCCCTTTACTCGTCTGCGGTATCCTCGTTGATGAAATCATATTCCTGCTCCATCAACATTTCCAGGTATTCGTCAAAGCTGTCCGCAATGACGGTCAGCTCGTCGGGGTCGTGGACAAAACGGACAATCTGGCCCGTTTTGCCGGTTTCAGAAGGGGAAAAGTCAATGTACAGCTGGGAAGTGCCGCCGTTGTTCATGCAGTCGGAAAAGTGCAGCCAGTGCAGCGCTTCCAAATCGTCCGTGATTCTTTCGTCGACCGGAATGTCGTCGTATTCCCGTTCAATCAGGTAATCGCCCCACTTCTGGAAATTGTCCTTCGTTTCCAACATCTGCTCTGCCGACAAAAGATAATACGGGTATTCCTCCAAGTCGGAACCCAGAAAGTACAGGCAGGTTTTTTTGCCCTTTTGGTACTCTCGGTAATAGGTGCCGTCGGCAAATTGCAGCAAAGCTTCCAGACTGCCCGGAAGTTCCGGATAAAACGTCCGGAGACGTGAGAGGTCGTCGTCGCTGACGCCGTGGGCTGTCTGAACGAATTCCTCCCAGACCTCCGCAGCGTTGCAGTCTGTGTAGGCTTCCTTCAGGCCGTCGATGTACTTCTGCGCCAGCTTCCGGCGCTCGGACGCAAACCAGCCGGAGAAAATATTCTCCAGGAATGCCTGGAAGGAATCGGCAACCGGCACCATTTCCGGCTGAAGAATTTCCCGGCCAACGTCCTCGTCAAAGTCGAAAAGAACCTCGTGGTCGATCTGCACAACAGGACAACGGTCCTCGTCCGGCATGTTGGCAAGGTCGATGCAGCGGATAAAATACCCATCCATGTCCCAGGAGAAGGGCAGATAGCCCGCCCGGACCAACGTGGGGTTCCAGGCATTCTCAACTGCGCCAAATACATCGTCAAGGGGTTGGTTCCACAGATCCGTGTCGTCAAAATAGTGGCAATAGGTGGAAAGGGCGGTCCGAAGAAGGCTCGGAAATGGACAGCCGGTTTCCTGTTCCAGCTTATTCAGGTCCTCCGCCGTCACCGGGGAGGGGAGCAGTTTCCATTTACACCAGCCGTCTTTGTCCGGCGGTTCCGCCTGCATAGCCTCCGGCACGTCGCACATTTTGAGTAAAATGGAATCGGCCTGTTCCATTTCCTGGTAGAGTTTTTCAAGGCCGTTTTTGATAAAAGCGGTCTGTTCTGCTTGGTTCATCATGTCGTTTTCTCCCTCGCTCATCACTGCCTGCGCCACGTCCGGCATATGCTTTATTTCGCTTTCATCAGTTGTGCCGCAACCATTTCCGCCGCCTGCGGCAGCAAAATCCACTCCGCTTGCTCCATTACGCGCCGCTGCAGGACCTTCGGCGTGTCGCCCGGCTGGACTTTCACCGCCTTTTGCAGCAGAATCCGTCCGCCGTCGGGGATTTCGTTCACCAGATGCACCGTCGCCCCCGTGACCTTCACGCCGCGGGCCAACGCCGCCTCGTGTACCTTCAAGCCATAATAACCTTTTCCGCAAAACGCGGGGATCAGGGATGGATGCACGTTGACAATCCGCCCCGGCCAACGCTTGACGAAATCCTCCGAAAGAATCGAAAGGAACCCGGCCAGAACAATCATGTCCACCTGATATTCGGTCAGTTTTTCGTTGAGACCGGCCTCAAATTCCGCCTGGCTGTTTCCCTTCCGCGGGACGGCAAAGCCCGGCACATGATGATTTTCCGCCCGTTCCAGGGCGTAGGCCCCCGCCGCGCTGGAAAGCACGAGGACGATTTCACCATGAGGAATCTGTCCAGTCTCCTGCGCGTTCAGAAGCGCCTCCAGATTTGTTCCGCCGCCGGAGACAAAAACGGCAATTCTCGCCTTGCTCATACGACCGGAGGGCAGATTTCGCCAAAGGAAACGCCCGCGTCTCCGCGCTGAACGCGGCCCACGACAGCGGCATCCGTCTCGCCGGAGGCGCGCAGAATGGCAAGGGCTTGTTCCGCCTGCTCCCGGGGAACGGCCAGAACCATGCCAAGACCCATATTAAAGGTATTGAACATATCGTGTTTCGAAATGCCGCCGCGCTTTTGAATCAGGCTGAAGACCGGCAGATTCGGCAGCGCCGCCGCATAGAAAAAGGCTTCCAGCCCCTTAGACAGCATACGGGGAACGTTTTCATAGAACCCGCCGCCGGTGATGTGACTGGCTCCATGCAGGTCGATTCCGCCTTCCAAAAGGGCCAGCAGCGGCTTTACATAAATTTTTGTCGGGGCCAGGAGCGTCTCACCCAAAGATTTGCCGTCCAGCTCGTCCAGCGGAGCGGTCAAATCGGTGTGTTCGATATCAAAAACCTTTCGTACCAGCGAAAAACCGTTGGAGTGAATGCCGGAGGAAGTCAGGCCAATCAACGCGTCGCCTGCGGCAACCTTGCTGCCGTCGATGATCTTCGGCCGGTCCACCACGCCCACCGCAAACCCGGCAACATCGTAGTCATCCGGCTCCATTACGCCGGGATGCTCGGCAGTTTCGCCGCCGATCAGGGCGCAGCCCGCCTGAACGCAGCCCTCCGCTGCGCCGGAAACGATATCTGCCACCTTTTCCGCCTTGTTCTTGCCGATGGCAATATAATCCAGGAAAAACAGGGGCTTTGCACCGCTGCAAATGATGTCGTTGACACACATCGCCACGCAGTCGATGCCGATGGTGTCATGTTTGTCCAGCAGCTGGGCAAGACGCAGCTTGGTTCCCACGCCGTCGGTGCCGGAGACAAAAACCGGTTCCGTCATGCCGGAGAGGTCCGGCGCAAAGAGTCCGCCAAAACCGCCGATTCCAGAGAGAACGCCGGGAATTTTCGTTCGTTCCACGTGCGGCTTCATCAGCCGCACGCCCTCATAACCGGCTTCAATGTCCACGCCTGCGGCGGCATAGGCTTCCGAATGAGAGTTTTTCATATGCAACCTCCTTCATGCGGGGACCGCCCCGGCGGTCCCCTGTGAACGCGTTATTCCTTTCCGGTCCAGCAATATGTGCAGATCTTGTCCCGGTCAATTCCAATTGCTTCCAACAGACCGTCCATAGACTGGTATCCAAGGGAATCAAACCCCATTTCCTCACAAATTGCTTTCAGCATACATTGCCCCCGTTCCGTCGAGGCGTCGGCGTACTCGTCCAGATGCTTTTGTCCTTCCTCGCCCTCCAAAGCCTGGATGGTCCGGCGGGACAGCAGTTCCATGGCCGACCGGCTTCTGGAGAAATTCAGGTATTTGCAGCCATACATAATCGGCGGGCAGGCCGACCGCATATGCACTTCTTTTGCGCCGGATTCGTAGAGGAATTCCACAGTTTCCCGCAGCTGGGTTCCGCGAACGATGGAATCGTCCACAAACAGCAGCTTTTTTCCCTCGATCAGCTCCGGAACGGGAATCTGTTTCATTTTGGCAACCTGATTCCGCACGTCCTGGTTTGCGGGCATGAAGGAGCGGGGCCAGGTGGGGGTATACTTTACAAAGGGCCGGGCAAAGGGCTTTCCGCTCCGGTTCGCGTAGCCAATGGCATGCGGAACGCCGGAATCCGGTACACCCGCCACGCAGTCCACGTCGGGAATGCCGCCCCGCTCCGCCTCACGGCGCGCCATGACTTCGCCGTTGCGGTAGCGCATAATTTCCACGTTCATGCCCTCATAACGGGAGTTGGGATAGCCGTAATAGGTCCACAGGAACGCGCAGATTTTCATTTCATCCCCGGCAGGGGCGAGGGTCTGCCAGCCGTCTGCGGTGATGCGTACAATTTCTCCTGGCCCCAGCTCGCAGGCGTCCTGATAGCCTAATTTGTGGTAGGCGAAGGATTCAAACGAAACACAGCAGCCCTTTTCACTTTTGCCAATCAGCACCGGCAAACGGCCTACCCGGTCCCGGGCGGCAAGGATTCCCTCAGGCGTGAGAATCAGGATGGTCATGGAGCCTTTGATCTGTTCCTGAGCGTAACGGATGCCGGAAACCAGATCGTCTTTCTGGCTAATCAGCGACGAGACCAGCTCAGAGGCGTTTACCGCGCCGGAACTCATCGCCATGAACTGGTGGTCGTGGTCAGAGAAATAGCGTTCCACCAGCTCTTGTGCATTGTTTATAATCCCTACGGTGGAAATGGCGTACAGACCCAGGTGGGAACGAATCAGCAGCGGCTGCGGGTCGGCGTCGCTGATGCAGCCAATTCCCGCGCTGCCGTGAAAATCGTTGAGGTCCTTTTCGAACTTTGTCCGGAAGGGTGTGTTTTCAATGTTATGAATCTGACGCCGGAATCCCCGTTCCGGATCGTAAACGGCCATACCGCCCCGGCGGGTTCCCAGGTGAGAATGGTAATCGGTACCGAAAAAAACGTCCAGCGATACATCTTCCCGGCCAATCGCCCCAAAAAAACCGCCCATGTCAGATTGCTCCCATCATGCGGCGCATGACTTCCTCATAAGCGTCTTCCACGCCGCCCAGGTCGCGGCGGAAACGGTCCTTGTCCAGTTTTTCGTGGGTCTTGGAGTCCCAGAGACGGCAGGTGTCCGGACTGATTTCGTCGGCGAGGACGATGGCGCCGTCGTCCAGACGGCCGAATTCCAGCTTGAAGTCCACCAGAGTTACGCCGCAGTCCGCCCAGAACTTTTTCAGGAAGTCGTTGACCTGGAAGGCGTATTTTTTAATGGTCTCAATTTCCTCGGGCGCAGCCAGTTTGAGGGCCAGGGCGTGATATTGATTCAGGAGGGGATCGCCCAGGTCGTCGTTTTTATAGGAGAATTCAATGGTCGGTTCATCAAACACAATGCCCTCCTCCACACCGTAGCGCTTGGCGAAGGAACCGGCGGAAATATTGCGGATAATAACTTCCAGGGGGACGATGGACACCTTTTTCACCACCGTTTCCCGTTCGCTGATTTCTTCCACAAAATGGGTCGGAACACCGGCCTTTTCCAGTTTCGCCATAAAACGGTTTGTCATTTGGTTGTTAATCACGCCCTTGCCGGTGATGGTGCCTTTTTTCAGACCGTTGAAGGCTGTGGCGTCGTCCTTGTACTCCACGATGAACAAAGAGGGATCGTCGGTTTTGAAAACTTTCTTCGCTTTGCCCTCATAAACCTGCTCTAACTTCTGCATGATCGGTTTCCTCCTAAAAATAGAATCATTGATTGGTCTGTAACTTTTTAATTGAAAATACCTGCGGCCCGTTTTCTGCCTTTAATGCAGTTCCGCCTGAAGCCTGGCTTCCTTTTCCGCAATCTGAGCCGCCATTTCGGTTCGGGCGGCGTCCAGCTTGTCCGCAAGGGCGTCATCGGAAACGGCTAAAATTTGCGCCGCCAGGACGGCGGCGTTCTTTGCGCCGCCCACGGCTACCGTCGCCACCGGAATTCCGCTGGGCATTTGGACCGTGGACAGCAAAGCGTCCAGCCCGTCCATGGCGCCGCCCTTCATGGGGATGCCAATGACAGGCAGGGTGGAATTTCCGGCAAACGCGCCGGCCAGATGCGCGGCCATACCCGCGGCGCAGATCAGCACGCCAAAACCATTGGCCCGTGCATTCCGGGCGAACTCCGCCGCCTGAGCAGGGGTGCGGTGCGCGCTCAAGATATGCGCTTCGTAAGGGATGCCGAATGCGTCCAGCTGAGTGCAGGCGGCTTTCACGACCGGCCAATCCGAATCGGAACCCATAATGACAGCAACTTTCTTCATATTCATCCTCCATTCCTGAGGCCGCCCACAGCGGCGGCAGGTATCATATATGTATTGTATCCGGTTCCCGTCCGCCCTGCAATTGGCAAATTTGACAGTTCGCGGCCTTTTCCTCTGCCGCACTTGTCATACTATTCTCAAAGAATCCGGTTTTTATCAGAAAATATTCTCAATTTCCGTCCGTTCACAGAAGGAAAAAACTTGAGACAAGATTTCCCAAGCTGCCTCTTGTCAAAAACCTAACAAAGTGCTATACTGTTCGCAAGGGCTTTTTGGCAAAATCCACCACGCCCTCCAGCGGGCTGGATTCTGCCGCCAATCCTGAACATCTGGAACCGTGTATTTTTAAGGAGGATGCTTATGAGAGAAGCAATTATGTTTGGCGCGGGCGGAATCGGCCGGGGCTTTATCGGCGCGCTGCTGGAAAAAAGCGGCTGGCACGTCACCTTTGCCGACGTGGTGGAACCGATTATCAACGAAATCAATACCCGGAAGCATTATACCGTTCATATTCTCGACCAGGAGTGCGAAAACTGGGAGATCGAAAACGTCAGCGCCGTCCTTTCCACGGGGGAGGATGTTGTCAGGGCCATTGCCGCCTGTGACCTGATTACCACTGCCGTCGGTCCCCTGGTGGCTCCCATTATTGCAAAGCCAATTGCCGCCGGTATTAAAGCCCGTATGACTGCCGGCAACAAAGACCCGATGAATGTGGTTTGCTGTGAAAACGGTCTCCGGACGACGACGCGTCTCAAGGGCTTCGTCATGGAAAACCTCAACGAGGAGGAAAAAGCCTTTGCAGAGGCATACATCGGTTTTGCCGACTGCGCCGTCGACCGCATTTGCCCGAAGTCCTCCTTCGAAAACCCCCTCGACGCCGCGGTAGAGCGCTATATGGAGTGGGACGTGGAGCGTTCCGCCTGGAAGGGCGAGACGCCGGAAATCCAGGGACTTACCTTTGTGGACAACCTCTTGGCCTACCTGGAACGCAAGCTCTTCACCCTGAACAGCGGACACGCTGTCTGCGCGTACCTGGGCCGTCTCCGGGGACACAAGACCATTTTGGAGAGCATCCAGGACCCCGCCATAGGCGCAGTTGTCCACGCCGCCATGTGCGAGAGCGGCGAGGGCCTGATTAAAGAATTCAGCTTTGATGCCGATACACATCACGCTTATATTGAAAAGATTTTCAGCCGCTTCCACAATCCTTACCTTCAGGACGAAGTGGAGCGGGTAGGCCGGGAGCCAATCCGCAAGCTGGACCCCGCCGACCGTCTGATCAAGCCTCTGGCGACCGCGGCTTCCTACGGCCTGCCGGTGGACCATCTGATTTTCGGCGCGGCGGCGGCCATGCGCTTTGACTGCCCGGAGGATCCCCAGAGCGTCGAGCTGATGAAGAAGATTCAGTCCGACGGACCCGCGGCGGCCCTGAAGGCTTACACCGGCTTCCAGCCGGAGAACCCCCTCTTTGGCCGGATTCTCGACGTATACCGCGCCTTGGCCCTGGTGTGATCGCTTAAAAAACGAAACAATACTCCCCTATGAAAGACGGCGCTGCGTCCCCGCTTTCATAGGGGACGTATTTTTCCGCCGCGGTTCGGATGGAACGCCGCCGGCAAATGGGTTTTTCCGGCAAAAAACGGTAAGATTCGGAATCACTCTTGCTATTTCTTCGCTGATTGTGTATGATAGCAGGAGACGCTTAATCGGAATGATCTTGCGGATTATTTGGAAATCACACAAATCAAACGGAGGGCAAATTATGGGGTATACCATGCTGAAAACTCGACCCGGCGAGGCGCGGCAGGACGGCCTCCATTTGGAGGACGCCGCACTGTCTTTCCTGCGGGACCGCTGTGAAGGACTGCGCTTCAGCCGCGAAAAAACGGAGACGGAACAGAAAACCGGACAATACCAGGGCGGCAGTCTGCGCCGGGGGGAAATTCCCTACAATATGCAGATGGACATTGACCGGCTGTGTCTGGAAAACGCACTGCGCCGTTTTCTCCGCTCCGGACGGAAGGAGGACGCGTTTGACGTTTATTTCTGCTACCTGGAAATGTTCGTGGGAGATTACCAGAAAACCCGGCGCGTGATCGAACTTCTCTCAGAATTCGAGGCCAACGGCAGCAAGCTCCTGATGAAACACCGTGACCATTATGTGCATTCGGTCTATGTTTTCGCCCTGGGCCTTGCCATTTATCAAACCAACTCCATTTATCGCAAAACCTATCAGGATTTGTACCAGATTCCGGAAGACGCCCCGGCTGCGTGTCACTTTTTGCAGTTCTGGGGCCTGACGGCCCTGTTCCATGACATTGGCTACCCCTTTGAGCTGCCCTTTGAACAAGTGGCGTCCTATTTCGAGGTGAGCGGCGATGACCGTAAGCAGCGGCCTTATGTGGCCTACCAGGCGGTCGACCCGTTTGTGAAAATCCCACGGGCTGTCGCGAAACAGCTTGCTGTCCTCTGCGGCGGCGCGGTCTACGAGACCATTGATGAACTCTTTGCCGGGCTTCTTGCGGAAAAGTTTTCCAAAACATACCTTTTCACCGAAGCCCAGATGCTTCAGATTCTGCGGGACAAGCCTGCGCGTCCCAACCGGTTCGGCCATTTTATGGACCATGCCTATTTCAGCGCCGCCGTGCTGTTTAAGAAGTTATTCTGTGAGTTGAGCTGTTCCCTGCAAAAAGAACACCTTGACGCATTGAGCGCGATTCTGACCCACAACAGTCTTTACAAATTCAGCATTGCGTACTACAAGGAAGCGGGTAATCTGCCGCTGAAAGCCTCGCTCCATCCGCTGGCGTACCTGCTGATGCTTTGCGACGAGCTGCAATGCTGGGACCGTACCGCCTACGGCCGCAACTCCAAACGGGAGCTGCATCCCATGGACTGCCGTTTCGACTTCCAAGGGAACCAGATTCACGCCGTTTACCTGTACGACAAACGGGAATCCGGCAAGGTGGACGCCTACAAAGCGGCTTACAGCGCTTGGCGGGAGCAGGAGCCGAACGACGCAGATCAAAAGGTATACAAGCTCTGGAAGGAGCGCAAACCCAAATTGAAAGCCTTTGACGGGATGTACGAAATGGACAAAAACAGCGTCCCGCATTTTCAGGCGGACATTGAACGGATTGTTGACCTCAGTGACATCCGGCTTCACGTCTCCGCAGAACTGGCCGAAAACAAGCGTCAGCAGAACTACCTCTCCGACAGCACATTTTTAAGTCTCTACAATTTCGCCGTAGTGCTGAATGCCCGCTGGGACAGCAGCGATTGGAAAAAAGCCCGGGAAGCCGGTCAGGAGGAGACGTTTCTTCTGGCCGAAAACAACCTTCAGCGGTTCTCCAATGCCTTCCAGGAGCTGTCCCTGGAATATAAGCTCTCCAACATCAACCAGGCAAAAGCCTTTTCCCGTTACATGAGTGAAATCGGCTGCTTCTACACCGACCGGCCTGTCGGCTTCGATCTTCTGGAGGACTTCACCACGGACGAACTGGAATTGATCGGAAAGCTGGAACACCAGCGCTGGCTTCAGGAGCACTGCGACATGGGCTGGACCTACGGCGAGCCGGACCGCGCACAGCGGGAGCTGGTACGCCAGCACAAGGACATGATTCCCGGCTGGAACGGAACCGTCGTCTCGGAAGAACTGGCGGTAAAAAACTATCTCCGTCTGGACAAGGCCGAACAGGACAAGGATAAGGAACCGATGCTATGTATGCTGTCCCTGCTGCGGATGTTTGACGGATTACGAATTTACAAATTGCGCTAAACGCGCGGAAAGGAGAAATCAGCGTGGAAGAATTGATCGGACTCGCTTACCTCAAGAAAAATGAAATCAAGGACAAAACTTGTGATGACTCGCGCCCTTTTGCGTTCATCAGCTATTCCCATGATTCGCATGACTCTCAAATTGTGCGGAATGTCTTCATGAATCTTAATGCCAAGGGCTACAACCTCTGGATTGACACCGCCAATATGCCTCATGACGAGAATGCCTGGACGGTTTCCGCCCTGAAAGCCCTGCTGAGTAAAAATTGCAAGTTTGCCTTTTTCTTCCGCAGTGAAAGTTCCATGATAAAGGAAACCATTGCAAAGGAACTGGAAAAAATCAAAAATCTCGAACATATCGGGAGTATTGTCACTGTGGATATCTGGCAGAAAAAGGGCAATACAGCAGAGGAATGCGCCAAAGACATTCTCAATAGCTGTGTTTTTGAGCATATCGCCACTTGTGACAAAATTTGCAGCATCGTCAGCACGGCAAATTCGGCCATCCGTCTGGCGGCGGACGCACAGAACGACGTACGCAGGCTTGTAGAGGCGATGGAAGAAGAGTTAAAGCTCCGGGGCGTCATGCCCCAAATCGCAGACCCGCCTGGACCGCCAGACCCACCGGAACCGCCGGACCAGCCAGACCCACCGGAACCGCCAGAACCGCCGGGACCAGAAAAACGCATCTCCCTCCCCGACTTTTTCAAAAAATACAAAACGGGAACCTTCAATAAGAACACATTCCAGACGGTCCGGCTGGTGGGCGAAGGCGAATATACAAAGTACACAACCGGCGTTTATGACTCGGTTTATGACGTAACCTGGGATTTCGTCATGAAGCTCCTGGCGGAGCGGGGCGAAGACTACATCCGGTTTGTCAACGAGCAAAATTCGGACAGCAAAAACCCGGTTTTCATTACCGCAGAGGAACACCAGAAGCGGAAAGAGGCAAAAAGCAACATCAATTACCGTCAAATCAGCGTGCCGGGTTTGGAAAACTATTCCATGAATCGTAATTACGCGCCGTTTGCCTGGGTACAGAATGTACTCCGCAAACGAATGGAGGAACTGAAAATGCCTCTGAGCGTCTTCACGTTTGAATACACGGAAGACAAAAAAACCGGCGGCATCACGGGAACGGTCAAGCTAAACGGCCAGCCAGAAAAGGAAACCCGGAAACCCGGCGGCAAATACAACCTGACGCTCTACGGAACGTTTTACGAAAACCTGAACCTGAAACAAACATTGCTTATGGTCTTCCATCAAGCCCTGGACCGTCACCCGGACAAGCTGGATCTGCTGCTGGATAAGCTCCCATGTCTGGGGGAAAACCAACCCATTAGCCCGGATGCGAAGCCCGCCACCTTCCGCCAGGGGGAAACGCATGACGTGAACGGCCGCACCATTTCCATTGGTACTTCCTTGGGCGCCCCCTCTGTTATGAGCTACATTCAACGGCTCATGACGCTCTGCGAGGAACCCGAGGACTCCTGCAAGGTGGATTGTATCGATGCAGATAACCTATAAACAACTGGAGGCCCTGATTACGGACACCCGTTTTCAGGAGCTGAAATTCCGGCAGGAGAAAACCAATGTCTTTACCATCGTCGGCCAGACCCACACGGAGCATTGGCACAGTTCCTTTCTCCGCTGGCTCCTGGACGCCCATTCCTCTCTGCGTCTGGGACATTTCCCTCTGGCCCGCCTCCTGACGCTGTACATGATTAAAAAACCGGACTGCGGCTTCACCCTCCGGGACCTGTATAACTGGGATCTGGACGCTGTGCGGTTTTCCACAGAAAAAGACGCCTCCTTCAACGGAAAAAAGCGGTCCATTGATGTCTGCGGCGAAAGCCCGGAGCTGCTGCTTGTGATCGAAAACAAGGTAAACGCCCGGGAGAACTACAACGGCACCGGACAGGGCCAAACTCAGGACTATTATCATTATGCGGAATCCGTCCGGCGGCCGGGCCAGAGGACGCTTTACTTCTTCATTACCGCCAGTCAAAAGCAAACCTGTTATGCCGATATGTACGTCCAGATTTCCTATCAGGAACTCTTTGACAGCGTGATCTCCAAATGCATCGCCCATCCCCAGGTCTCGGAGGATGGCCGGTATCTTCTGGAACAGTACGCCGCCAATCTGCGGGAAACCGTCCAGGGATCCAATACCCCGATGGCTTTGGTGAACGTCAGCCTTTGCAAGTCCCTCTACAACCGTTATGCGGAAGTTCTGGACGGTGTTTTCCAAATTGTGGAGGAAACCGAGAACTGCCGGAACAGCAGCGCCCCCGCCTGTATGGCCTACGAGCATTACCGGAATGTCTTCGACGAAATTTTCCTGTCGGTGGACGAGCGGTTCGGCCGGACGCCCAAAGCCCGTCTTCAGCGGCAGAGCGTGAACTTTACGGAATTGTACCGCCGGGGCGCGGTGACGGACGATATGGCGTTCCATATGGTTTTTGACGGAGAGACGTACCAGGCCCGGACGGTTCTGGACGACGATGGTCAAAACTGTTATTTCCAATTGCTGAACGACCAGGGCAAGCCTTTCCTCAAGGATGGACAAATCGTCGGCATTTACGAAAACCCTTTTCAGGCGGGGGTGGATGTCATCAACCTGAAACGGGAAAAACAGGGCGTTTCCGGACGGGTGAAAACCCTTCCGGAAACCTCCTGCTGGACAAACGACGCCGGTTTAAGCGTCCAGGACCTGATGGACCGGTATTAAGGAGGCGGCTTTCGTGCGTAAGCTGAGAGAACACTTGAAAAAATGGCTTCCTCTTTTTAGCGCGCTGCCGTTTTTCATTGGAGCGACGGGTTATGCTCTGGCGGGGGAACGGCTGCTGGACGCATTCTACTTCAGCTTCAGCCTGTATTTTGTGAATCTGGCTGCAGATGCCTCCAACCCCTTAATAGAGGCGGCCCGCTGGGGCGCGGCCCTGGTGACTACGACTGCGGTGCTGTACGCCCTGAAACGGGTCTGGACCCACATTCAGGGGCTTACGCTGTACCTCCACCCGGACAGTGTGGCGGTCTACTGCGACGGCGAAGAACGGGTCGTTTTTCCCGACCGGCGGTCCGGTGTTCTCTACCCGGGCCGGACGTTCCGTTCCGGCGCCAAATCCCACATCATCCTTTTGGAAACCGATGCGGACAGTCTGGGGTTCTATGAAGAACATCGGGAACTCCTGGAAAAACGCCGGGTTTACATCGCCCTTCGGGAACTGGACCGGGGCTTTCTCCGAGATGAGCCCGGCGTCGTTTTCCACGACATTGACGGCACCATTGCCCGTCTGCTCTGGAAGTCCATCCGGCTCTGGAGGAGGGAAACGGACCAATTTACCATCGCCATCTGGGGCGGCGGCCACCTGGGACAAACCATCCTGAATTATGGCCTGCTGCTGAATCTGTTTTCCCTGAACCAGAAAATCGATTATCATTTGACCGGCGATACCACGCTGTATCAAATCAATCATGCCCTTTTCCATACGGAAAATGGTGATGCGGTTTCCTTCCACGACGCGGACAGCGCCGACGCCTGGGAGTCCGTCCGGCGGGCGGATATCGTGATTCTGGCGGAGGAAGCTCCGGCGGAACGCCTGCAAGCCCTGCGCATCGCCTGTCGGGACGGCGCTGTATACTATTACGCCCCCAAAGAGGGCGACACGGGAAGCTATTTGAAGTTTCCGCAGCTGTTTCCCTTCGGCGCGGACCGGGAGATCTATCAGGATACGTACATCCGGGGTGAAACGCTGCTTCAAGCGGCCAAAAAACAGCACTATGATTATATAAGCGCACAAGCATCCGCCACGGAAAGCGCAGACGCCGCATGGCGTAAGCTGGACGGCTTTATTCAGTGGTCCAACATCTCCTCCGTGGACTTCCAGGAGGTTCTCCGGGACCTCCCGGGGCTGGATTTGGAGGTTCTGGCAGAGCTGGAACACATCCGCTGGTGCCGCTTCCACACCTTGAACGGGTGGCGCAGGGGTACCCCGGCAAACGGCGAAAACCGGGACGTGGACAAAAAAATTCACAAATGCCTGTGTCCTTTCCGGGATTTGCCTCCGGCGGAGAAAGAAAAAGATCGGGTCATCGTCCGCAGGGCGCTGGATGCCTGAATTCCATCAAAAACGCCTTGCTCAAACAGTCAAGCGCATGGACGGAATTGCTCTCCGTTCATGCGCTTGGTTGTTTGGCGTATTCCGGGTTCAATCCCCGGACCCCTCCTGTTTGGCTTTGTAGTACAACATACAATGGCAGTAGCCCTCAAAATTGGGGTCGTCCATCTGACGGCGGAATTCCTCACAGATGCATTTGGTGTCCTCTGACCGCTCCAGCCGGCAGGGACAATATCCGCCGGTACGCTTCAGACCCTCCCGTACGGTCGCCACAACTTCCGCGTTTGGGTTCAGGGTAATGATTGGTTTCATGCAAAACGCCTCCTTTTGATGTTTTTCATTTTATCAGAAAATCACTTTGACGTATGTGACTGCATCACAGAACCGCCTGTATAACCCGATGGGCCGTCTTTTCAATTTGACGCTTGCGCCGAAAGCCCAAATCTGGTAAACTATATGCAGCTGTGCGGGACCGTAAGACAAAACGCCGCACCGGAATGAATGATGGAAAGGATGTGCCAATATGAAATACCCAACTATTCTTACCGCAAAACGATTCGGCTCGCTTGCTCTGTGCCTCGCAGCGCTTCTGAGCCTTCTGGCCGTCAGCGTTTCCGCCCTGGAGCCTTCCGCCGTCACCGTGGAACTGCGTCCAAGCGTCACGATCCTTGTGGACGGCACGGAACGTACTTTTTTTGATGTCAAAGGGAACGAAGTACATACCATTTATTATAACGGCACCCACTACCTGCCGGTCCGGGCCATTGGCGAGCTGATGGGCAAAAACGTCAACTGGGACGGCACGACAAAAACCATCTCCCTCACCAGCCCGCGCACCGCCGCTCCCACAACTGGAACTGTCGACTCCAACGCCAGGGACGCCTCTATTTCCGTGGAGCTGCGCCCGGATATTCGTATTACGGTCGACGGAACCCTCCGCAGCTTCACCGACGCCAAGGGCAATGCTGTCCATCCCCTTCTGAACAACGGCACAAATTACCTGCCGGTTCGGGCCATCGGGGAACTGATGGGCAAAACGGTCAGCTGGAACGGCCAGACCCGTACCATCTCTCTTACCGGAAACGATCCCGTCGTCACGGACGCCGACACCTTTGGTCCCTCTGACACCGCCACGCCGCCCGCCTCCGGCTCCCTGATCGGCGAAGAAGCCGCCAAGGCCGCTGCCCTCGCTCACGCAAAGCTCACTGCCGCACAAGTGACCTTTGTCCAGTGTAAGCTGGACTGGGAAGACGGACGGCAGGTCTATGAGATTGAATTCTACACGGCGAATTCCGACGAATATGACTATGAAATCGACGCTCTGACCGGCGCCGTGGTCAGCGTGGATTACGACGCCGAGAGTCCCGTCCCGCCGGCCGGAACCAATTCCGCTTACATCGGTACTGACCGTGCAAAAGCCATTGCACTGGCCCGCGTCCCCGGCGCGGCTGACAACAACGTACGGAAAGTCAAGCTGGACGAGGACGACGAACGCTGGGAATATGAGGTGGAAATTATTTATAACGGCAGGGAATATGAATTTGAAATCGACGCCTTGACCGGCGATGTGCTCAAGTCTGAATCGGAAGTCCTGGATTAAATCACCCGCACCGAGCGCCGGCCTGGGAAACGCCCGGGCCGGAACCCTTTCTGCTGAAAACCTGACTCCGCTGCTCCAATACGCCAACGAACTCAAACGAACTGGGGGGAATGATCATGCGCCGTAAAAAGCTGCTGGGTATTGCCGTGGTTTTTGCTGTCCTGGCCGTTGTTCTGACCAGTTCCGGTCTTTTTTATTCCCGCTTCGCCTCTCAGCAAATCTATCAGGAAAGCGTCAGCCATTTGGAAGAAATTTATACCCAGATCAACGGCGCGTTCCGTTCGACCATCTCCAAAAACTGGAGGCTTCTTCAAAGCTGGGAGCCGTATGTCTCCGCCACAGCTGCCTCACATCCTGCGGAATTTGCCCACTTTATCCGGAAACAGCGGGATGCATGGCATTTTACCGCGTTCTATTTCCTGGCGGAAAATGGAAGCTTCATCACTGCCCAGGGAAAAACCGGTTCGCTGAATCTGGGCGACTCCTTAGAGCAGTTGATGACCGAACGGGAAAACGTCGTTATCGACACCTCTTTCTCAAACGCCGAACGCGTCACGATTTTTGCCATCCCGCTTGGCCCCGGGCGCTACCGGGATTTCGAATATTCCGCCGTGGCCATCAGCTTCAACTCCAGCGACATGACCAAGGCGTTGAGCATCGACGCTTTTTCCGGTCAAAACCGCTGCTACATCACCCGCACGGACGGGCATATTCTCTTTTCCTCCCACTGCGATGACCAGCAGCCTTATAATTTTCTGTCATATCTCCGAAATAATGCGGAGTTCTCCGGGAGCAGCATCGATCTGGTCTCCCAGGACTGGAAAGAGGGAAACCGACAGGCCGCAGTTTGCAGGCTGAATGACGTATGGCATTACCTTTCCTATCAACCGGTAGGCTTTTCCGGGTGGATGATGGTCAATATTGTACCGGTTCATGTGGTAAATGCCAGCATCAATCGGTTCACCTTCGTTACCCTGGCCGTTATGATCCTGTTCTTCGGCCTGATTGCCCTGTGTATTGTCATCTTTTTCGTCCTGACGGCACACCGTCAGATTTTGGAAAAAAATCAGGAAATCAATTCCCGGGAAAAGCTCTTCGACCTCCTGACCGACCACACCGACGATATCTTTGTCCTGTTCTCGCCGAAGGATTACACAGCAGAATACGTCAGCCCAAACCTGGAACGGGTCCTCGGCCTGAAAGCCGCGGATATTCAAAAGGACGTGCGCTGTCTGCTGTTCCAGGAACTGTGTCAGCCTGATTCGGAACAACAGCCGGCGCTTTCCGCAGAAGCGCTCCGTTCCGTGTCCCCCGGCGAGCTGTGGACCCGGGAACGGGAAATGATTCATGTCAAAACCCAGGAGCTGCGCTGGTTCAAGGAACTGCTTTATCACTGCTCTTCCGAAAAAAAGGGGCAGTTTATCCTCATGCTCGCCGACCGCACCAAGGAACGACAGATGACCGAAATGCTTGCCGACGCGCTGGACGCCGCCAAAAATGCCAACGAAGCGAAAAGCAATTTTCTTGCCAGTATGTCCCATGATATCCGTACGCCGATGAATGCGATTGTCGGTTTTTCCGTCCTCCTGGGCAAGGATGCCGAAAACCCGGACAAAGTTCGGGAGCATACCCGGAAGATCGCATCTTCCAGTCAGCATCTCCTGAGCCTGATTAACGACATCCTGGACATGAGCAAAATCGAAAGCGGCAAAACATCCCTCAATCTGGCGGAATTCAGCCTTCCGGAGCTGATTGACGAGCTTTACACCATGATGCTCCCGCAGGCGCGGGCCAAGGGACAGCGTTTGGACCTCTATACCAGGGGACGTCTGCCGGAAATGCTTCTAGGCGACAAGCTGCGCTTGAATCAAGTGCTGATTAACCTGCTTTCCAACGCCGTGAAATATACTCAGGAAAACGGGCGGATTGCCCTGACTGTCGAGAGGCTTCCGCATGGCACGGAAAACGCTGTGCGGCTGCGCTTTACTGTAGCCGATAATGGCTTTGGTATGAGCGAGGCGTTTGTGAGCACCATCTTCGCTCCCTTTTCCCGGGAAATTACCGATTCCACCCGGGAAATACAGGGGACCGGTCTGGGAATGGCAATCACGAAAAATATCGTGGATCTCATGGGTGGAACGATTACCGTAGACAGCCGCTTACAGCACGGCAGCACCTTTACCATTGAACTGGAATTTACTGCCGCCGGGGCTCCGCAGGACGCCGCCTTCTGGCAGCGGCACGGTATTTTCCGTATGCTGGTGCTGGACGGCGAGGAGGAAGCTGGACAAAATATTCAAACCTCCATGGAGGGAACTGACGTAGTCGTTTTTTGCACCGCAAGCAGCACAGAGGCTGTTGCGTGCATCTCCGCCGCCCACGCGCGGGGGGACGACTTTCATATTCTTCTTTTGGACTGGAATACATCCGGAACGGACAGCCTGCAAATCGTCCGGCAGCTTCGCCGGAAGCTGGGAACGGATGCGCCTCTTTTTGTGCTGGCCGCCTACGACCTGGAGGACGTCCGGGAAGCGGCGCAAAACGCGGGCGTGGATACGCTTCTGGCAAAACCCTTTTTCTTATCCAGTTTCCAGCGGGCTGTGGCTCGTCTGCTGGACGGAGAGTCCGCTTCTGCGGAACCTGAACAGAAAGAAATTTCCCTGGCAGGCTTACGGGTTCTGGCGGCGGAGGATAATGAAATCAATGCCGAAATCCTGGTACAGCTATTGGAAATGGAAGGCATTCAATGCGAACTTGTCCGAAACGGCAAGGAACTCGCAGACCGTTTTCTCCGCGCCGCTCCAGGGGAATTTGATGCGATTTTTATGGATATCCAAATGCCTGTAATGGATGGCTATGAGGCCACCCGTATCATTCGGGCCAGCGGACACCCGGAGGCGCAAACCATTCCCATCATTGCCATGACCGCTAACGCTTTTGAGGAGGATGTCCAGACGGCCCTGGCCGCAGGAATGAGCGCGCATACGGCCAAGCCGATTGACATGGGAAAGCTCAAAAACACCATTGCCCGGCTTCGAAACCACCAGGTATAAACCGCCCCGTTTTGCCGAAAGAGACATTTGTGCGGCGGAAGGAAGGGGATTTTAGAAAAAGTGAAAAAAACCCTTGCTTTTTGGCGGCGGGCCTGTTAAAATGTAGGTCTGTACGGTGAGGTGTATCCTTGCCAATTTGAGTATGCCAAAGGAGGTGTTTGGTTTGCCGAATATTAAGTCTGCCAAGAAGCGCGTTTTGATCGGAAAGGCCCGCAATGCCCGCAACAAGGCTGCGAAGTCTGACCTCAAGACCGCGATCAAGAAGTTTGAAGCCGCCGCCGCAGAGGGCAATCGCACCGAGACCGATGGCGCTTACAAGGTTGCGGTGAAGAAGGTCGATCAGGCTGTTGCGAAGGGCATTCTGCACAAAAACGCGGCCGCTCACAAAAAGAGCGCCATGACCCTGAAGCTCAACCGGCTCGGTTAAGTCCGGCGGGCGGGGCGCTGCATCTGTTTCCCCGTCCAAGGGCGTTTTGACGAGACTCCCGTCAGGCCAAAAGGGCATCCGTGCGGATGTCCTTTTTGTTTTACCATTTGCTTCGTGAACATGATAAAAAGATGAAACTAGGAGGAACGAAGGATGGGCAGCGAAAAGGATTTTGTGATTTGCAACGGTGAGCTGGTCGGGTACAACGGCCTTGGCGGGGATGTTGTGATCCCGGAGGGCTTCACAAAAATCAGTGATGAGGCTTTTAAGTTCTGGGTGGACTTGACGAGTGTATCCATCCCGGCAGGCGTCGCGGCAATCGGCGAGGATGCTTTCGCTTTCTGCAAGGGACTGACCAGCGTAACCATCCCGGAGAGCGTCACGAAAATCGACAAAGGGGCTTTTTCGTTCTGCGCGGGTCTGAAGCGTGTGACCATCCCAAAGGGAATCAAAGAACTGAGCAAGTCCGCGTTTTACTTCAGCGGTCCGGTGGTGATTGTGCCCCCTGTCCCCATCGGCAATTTTTCGACGAAGAGCAGACCAGGCGCGGTCTGTGGGTTCGCGAGGCTGTATATGGAAAAAGCGGAGATCGACAAGGAAATCCGGGCCGAATACCTCAAATAGATCAAAGGCCAGAAGAAAAAACTCTATCCCTTTGCCATCGAACACGAGGAACTTTTACAATTGATGTTTGCGGAAAAATTCATTTCAAAAAGGACATCGGCCTGCTCATGGACGAAGCCGACAGGCAGCGCAGCTACGCCGCCAAAGCCGCGATCATGCAGTATAACCACGAGAATTTCCAGAAGTAGACCGTAGCAGACGCGGAACGTTCGCCGTTCCGAAAATTTCAATGTTTCTTCCAGAAAAGGAGGCCGTTTATGCCAATTTTTGACACCCATGCCCATTACGATTCCAACGCGTTCCAAGCCGACCGGGAGGTGGTTTTGTCGGCCCTGCCCGCCGCCGGAACAGGGCTGGTGGTGGACCCCGGATGCGACGTGGAAAGCTCCCGGACCGCCCTGACCCTGGCGGAAGCCTTTCCTCATGTTTACGCCGCCGCCGGCATTCACCCCTCCGACTGCGCCGGCGCGGGCGAGGCGGAATTTGCCGCCCTCCGGACGCTGTGCGGACACGAAAAGGTGGTGGCCGTCGGAGAGATCGGCCTGGATTACTATTGGAAGGACAACCCTCCCAGGGAATTCCAGCAAAAGGTCTTCCGCCGTCAGATTGAGCTGGCCCTGGAATTGGATTTGCCGGTGATTGTCCACGACCGGGAAGCTCACGGCGATTCCCTGGCGATTGTGCTGGAGTACCCGGAACTGCGGGGCGTGTTTCACTGCTTTTCGGGCAGTCCGGAGATGGCCGCCGAGCTGCTGAAACACGGCTGGTATCTGGGCTTCGACGGCCCAATTACGTATAAAAACGCGCAAAAAGCCCCCGAGGTGGCTGCCGTGACGCCTCTGGACCGGATGGTCGTCGAGACGGATGCGCCGTACCTGACGCCAGAGCCCTTCCGGGGCAGGCGCAACGACAGCCGGAAGTTATCGTATGTACTGGAAAAGCTGGCGGAGTGGAAGGGGGTTTCCGTGGAGGAGATGACGCGGATTACCTGGGAAAACGGACTTCGGCTGTTTCCGAAAATCAAAAGTCGGGAGGAATAAACGATGCCGTTTGAAGGATTCGATTTTACCGGCTTCTGGGTCAAAAGCCGGTACGCAGAAGAAACTTACACCTGCGGTCCGCTGACGCCCTCCGGCCTGGCGGAAACGGAAAAAGCGTTAGGGTATAAGCTCCCGGCGTCTTACGTCTGGCTGATGGAACGTCATAACGGCGGCGTACCGGTCCGCTGTGCGTTTCCGACAAGCGCCCCCTCCAACTGGGCGGAGGACCACATTGCAATTGAAGGGATTTTTGGCATTGGCCCAAATGCAAAGCATTCCGTCGTTACGGAAACCCGGCTGATGGTGGACGAATGGCAATATCCGGCGCTTGGCGTCGCCATTTGCGACTGTCCCACAGCAGGCCATCAGGAGGTTTTCCTGGATTACCGTGCGTGCGGACCCGAAGGAGAACCGAAGGTTGTTTACGTCGACCAGGAGGACGATTATTCCATTCTTCCTCTGGCGGACAATTTTGAGGAATTCATACGGGGCTTGGTCGGCAGCGAAGTCTACGAGGAAGACGAGGATTGATTCTTCCTGTTAAATGCATAATAAAGGAGGAGCGTATGATGGAAATATCCCTGGAAAAGTTTCTGGACTGTCCCTGCACGCGGTTCGAGCCGATGAAGGCGTCCGGACTGCTTGCAAATGGCACACAAACCATCATGAAGTCCTATCGGGCGGCCCGTGTCCGCGGTGCAAAAGAGGGGTTCATACCACTTCTTCTGCCCGCCAAAGACGAGAACTTTTTAGAGTCCCTCACGTGGGAGGAGTACAACCCGCCGGAAGAATTCCGCAGAAAAATGCTGGAGGGTCCCGTTCTGGACGGCAAGGCGTTTTTGACCCGGCAGCATGAGGATGCATTCGATGACCCGGGTTACATGGACGAGATTACCGGCCCCATGGAGGGCGGCGAGGCGTCTGACGAATTTATCGGCATCCTGGACTATGGACGCCCCCGAAAAACCATTCCGCTGCTTCTGGCAGAGATTCCCGTAAAGAACCCCTGGGAGGTTTTTGCATGGATTCCCTTCGGAAGCTGGAATGCGTGCCCGGCCCCGGAAGAGCATATGGCGGCGGCAAAATACTGGTACGAGAAATACGGCGCGGCGCCCGCCGTGATGACCATGGATGTTCTGGAATTCAGCGTCCCGGCCCCGGTGAAGCGTGAGGAGGCTATGGCTCTGGCCTGGGAACAGACCGCGTATTGCCCGGATATCGTGGAGCAGGGCTGTGGAACTGTGGGAAGATTGGCGGACTGCCTCGCCAAATCCACAACATGGTTTTTCTGGTGGGACTGATCTCAGACGCGCAGGAGGAAGGCGAATGAAAAAATCCTGGCATATATTTGCGCTTCTGCTGTCGCTGTTGTTTGTGGCGCTGCTTTCGAGGGCCTTCCTTACGATACCGGCGAGGAGCCCCTTCTCGGACAGGCCGCCGGATTCTTTGCTTGCGGAAGCGGTTGTTACGGAGGGAAGAACACCGAAAGCCGCCGCATACGACCTGCCAACAGAATGCGTCACTATGGAAGAATGGAACACGATGGAGCCATGGATGAGCGATGAAAATTACGCCCCCGCCCTTCTGGCGGAGCTGCCGGAGGCCAACGCGGCGTTTTACGGCGTTGGCTTCGATACGGTCCTGATCCGTTGGGGGAACAGTCTGGCGGAATTCGACTGGCTGTATACGACGCCCCGATGTTTTCCGCCGCAGCTCTGGCGGCTGGATATCGACGGCGATTTTCAGGATGAGTTAATAATCGACTGCTACATTGACGGCGGCGCAGGCGTTTCCATAGAAGAGCTGCACGTCCTGGAAATGAACGCCGACGGCACCATGACCGCGTTCACGTTCCCGGAGGCCCTTTGGCGGGAGCAAATCCTGGAGACGGCACGGACCTCTTACACCGGCGAGGGCCGGGGCGCGGTCTCGTTCGGCCCGGACGCGGCAGAATTCAGCCTGGAGGACGTCCCTGCGGAATCGCTTCCCTCCGAGACGGATGTGCAAACCTTAATTAGCACCAGAGAAGTCGCGCAGTTTACGTACGAAAACGACGTTTTTCGCCTGCGGGGCGCGTTTGCAGTCAACCCGGAAACCTTGGGCGGCTTACGCTATATCGCGGATTATTCCGCCAGCATATCCTATGAAGAAGGCATGTTTCTGCTGACGGATTTTCATATTATAGATTTTTGAAATGAAGGAGTAATTACCATGGAAAAAGGTTTTACGATCACCTACGAGTACGGAGACAACCTGTACGTCAACACGACAAACCGCTGCAATTACAACTGTGAATTCTGCCTCCGGCACAACGGTCACGACGGCAGCATTTACACAGACAACCTCTGGCTTGAGCGGGAACCCACAAAGGAGGAAATCCTGGCCTCCATCGAAAGCCGGGACCTTTCAAAGTACGGCCAGCTGGTGTTCTGCGGTTTCGGCGAACCGAGTTACCGGATCGATGACATTGTGTGGGTGATCGACCAGCTCAAGGCCCACGGGAAAAAGATTTTTACCCGTATGGATACCAACGGTACGGGAAATCTAATTCATGGCCGGGACATCTGCCCGGAGTTTGCCGGACGTTTTGACATGGTGTCCATCTCCCTCAACGACGACACGGCGGACAAATACAACGCGCTTTGCCACCCCACTGTGCCGGGAGCTTACGAGGCCATGAAAGCGTTTGCAAAAGAACTCCGGCAGTATGTTCCCCACGTCATGATGACTGTGGTGGATACGATACCGCCGGAGGAAATCGAAGCCTGCCGGAAAATCTGTGAGGAGGAAATCGGCGCAGAATACCGGGTACGGGCATATATTAAGGACTAAGCGACAGGCTCCAGGGCCGGAAAGAGAGATTGTAGGATGTTTCGTTTACTGGGAACCGTAATTATGGGCGCGCTGGTTGGCTGGATTGCCGGAAAGCTCATGGATGCCGAGGGCAGCCTGCTTTGGACGATTATTGTTGGCGTGGTAGGGTCTGCGGTTGGCAGCGTGGTTTTCGGCCTGCTGGGCTTCTACGCATTCGGATGGCTTGCGAATCTGTTTGTATCCATCGTCGGCGCATGCCTTTTTATCTGGATTGGCCGGAAAATGTTTCACTGAACCGTATTTGAGCGGGGCGCCAGACGCCCCCGCAGCGTGGGAATCCGGGGGAGCAGCCGCAGCAGCGGAATTCCCAATAAGAAGCACACGGCGGCTTCCCCCAAGCCCACCATCAGCGCGTTCAGCCCGAACGCCGGCCAGAAAGCCGCACCGCCCTGGACTTCAAACCAAGCGATTTCCGCTCCGACAATGACGGCGTTGCAGAGCACCGGCGGCAGGGCCGCCAGCCAGGGACTCGGCATCCGGCGGGTCATGAGGGCCGCCAGAAGCGTTGCGAGGGTGCCGAAGAACCAATCCAGGACGATCGGTGAGCCGAGGAAGTTGGCCAGGAAGCATCCAACCACCAGACCAGGAATGGCTTCCGGAAACAGGAAGGGCAGAAGCGTCATGGCCTCCGCCACCCGGAATTGGACGCCGAAATATTGCGGGATGGGCAGAAGCAGCGTTGCAGCCGTGTAGACGGCGGCGATCAGCCCGGCGGCAGCCAGACGCCGTGTGGAGAAACGGGTTTGTGTTTTCATAAAAACCTCCTGAGAAACCGCGTTCAGAAAGAACGCGGCTTTGCCGCTTTTCCGGCAAGCGGTCCGCCGGTATGGAGTGCTGCAGGGCCGTCGGAGGCGCGGAAAAACGGCTTCCGACGGGAAAACCCGCAGGAGGCCGCAACAACAAAACATGCGGATAAAGGCCGCATATAGCCTCCATTTTTTTAGGCAGGGTGATGGCACCTGCTGAGTTAGCAGTATAACACAGCCGCAAAGAAATTGCAAGACGAATTTTTTCGTCCGTTTTAACTCTATGAAAGCAACGATTTGGCGAAGAGGAGGGAATGACTATGAAAGGATTCCCTTATTTTTGGGGCGGTATAGCAGAGGCGAAAAGCATAAGGGCGATTTTATATGTGTTTCGTCCCGGGAAAAGCAGAGACCGGGTTGCTCTGGACACCTGTACTGGACGGGTTCGGCATATGGGCAGATTTTATGAGAGCAGGACCTATACATTTACGCTGGATGCACAGTTGTCAAAAGGCGATGTGGAATTGCTGCTGTTGGATCAGAAAAAACAGCCGCTGCTGAAACTTAACAGACAGCTTACATCGCAGACAATTGGTTTGAACGGAAAAAGCAGATACTATCTCCGCTGGGAATTTATGAGAGCTACCGGAAAGTGTGAGCTGCGCTGGTGAGAAATGCGGCAGGATGTCCGAAAAACAGCTTGCCGTAGAAAAATGTTTGTATAACCCGCACAAGGATTTATTTATATGGTATGTACCGGCCGGAAGAAGGATATTTTTGAATGTGAAGACAGCGGCGGAGGCTTGTGTACAAACGGTAAAAAATTTGCCGTAGATATTGAAATTACACGGCGCTTGTGCTATCCTTGCTTATGTTGAAATGAGCAGATGATCTGCAAAAAGCAGATTTTGCTGTCGAATCCCGCTTGCAGCGTTGGAAATTGTCGGACACTGCGGAAGAAATGAGGAGATGACGCCAATGAGAGGAACTCTGCCGGAACGGAATGACGCGCCCCAATCGTCGGAGGCGGCCAGAGCCGCCCGGAGCCGGGCCAGAAAAAGACGCCTTCAGCGCAGAAGAAGGCGCGTCCGGCAGCTGGGCCTGGCTGCAGTCATTGCCGTGGCCGCGCTGACGTTTTGCGCCTACGGCTTTTTGAACAAGAACACACCGGACCCGAAACCGGAAGACTCGTCGGATGTGTCGGAGCCAAACGCTTCCGGCGGCGAGACGCTGGGAACGTCCCCGGAGGGAACGGACCCGGCAGGTTCCGGGGACAATGCGGTTCCGGCCATCAATCCGGACCCCGCTCCCGACCCGGAACCGGACCCCGAACCGGTCCCGGAACCGGACCCCGAGCCGCTGACGCCTCTGGAAGAGGAGGTCCAGGAGATCCTGGCTTCCATTATTACAGAGGATATGACCAAGCTGGAACAGCTTCGGGCGGTGTTTGATTTTACCCGAACCAGCATCGCCTATACCGGAGACTCGGACAAATCCGACTGGAAAGACGGGGCGTACTCCGGACTGATGCGCCGGCGCGGCGATTGCTTTACATACTACGCCGTCTCGCGCGCCATGCTGGACGCCCTGGGATTTGAAAACCTGGAGGTCACACGGGTGGGCGGTCCTACGTCCCACTATTGGAATCTGGTGAACTACAACGGCGGCTGGTATCATTTTGACGCAACGCCCCGCAGCAGCAAAATGCCGTCGTTTGTAAGTTTTATGTTCACGGACAAAGAGGCGGCGGACTACACCGAACAGGCCGGACGGAATTATTATACATTCGATGGTTCCCTCTATCCGGAAAGGGCTGTGGACCCGCCGGAGGAAGAAACGGCGGAGTAAAAAGCGTCAAATCTGGATAAATGAAAGGACACGAACGATTATGAAGCGAATGCAGATTCTACTGTTGGTTCTGGCCCTGGCGCTGGCGCTGGCGGCCTGCGGCGGCAAGCCCTCGGAGGACGACGCCGGCGCGGATGCAGCACAGTCGGGGGACACATCCGGCGGCAGCGTTCCTACGCCCAAGGCGGGCAGTGATTTGGTGTTTTCCTACAAGGACTGCCCCCTTCCGATGAACGCCGAATTTGCGCCCCTGCTGGAATACCTGGGAGAGCCGGACAAGTATTTTGAGGCCGCTAGCTGCGCCTTTGACGGTTTGGACAAAACCTACACCTACGGCGGGGTGGAGATTATTACGTATCCGAACGAGGACAAGGATTATGTTTCCAGCATCCGCCTTCTGGACAACAGCGCTTCCACCCCGGAGGGCATTACGATTGGTTCCACTCCGGAGGAAGTAACCGCGGCCTTTGGCGAGGACTACGAGGAACGGGGCGATCAGTACGTTTACGAGAACGGCGACGCCACCCTGACGGTCCTGTTTGAAGACGGCGCGGCAATTTCCGTAGAATACATGGCGATCAACGATCTGCTGGGATAAGGGGCCGGGAATGCATCATAATGTTTTGAATGACCTCTGGCGCACGGCCCGGGAAAAACCGGAAAAACTCGCTTTTTCCGACGGTGTAAACGGTCTGACTTTCGGGGAAGTCTGCCGGCAGAGCCGCGCCATAGGCACATTTTTGCATCAGCGGGGAATTTACCGTCGTCCGGTGGTGGTTTTCATGGAGAAATCGCCCCAGGAGGTGACGGCGTTTTTCGGCGTGGTTGCAGGCGGCTGCTTCTATGTGCCGCTGGATGCGGAAATGCCTTCTGGAAGGATTCAGCTGATTTTGGACAACGTAAAGTCGCCGCTGCTGATTTGCGACGAGCATACTCTGGAAACGGCCCGGTCTTTTCAGCTGGACGGCGCGGAGGCTGTGCTTTACAGCGATTTGGCCGGTTTGGAGCCGGACGACGACGCCCTGGAGGACATCCGTAACCGCGCTTTGGATACGGACCCGATTTATGTGGTTTTCACGTCCGGTTCCACGGGGATTCCAAAGGGTGTTGCCGCCTGCCACCGTTCCGTGTTGGACTACATGGAGCAGCTGTCGGAGGTCCTTGGCTTCAACGAACATACCGTTTTTGGCAGTCAGACCCCCCTGTATTTTGACGCCTGCCTGAAAGAGCTGTATGGGACGATCAAATGCGGCGGAACCACATATTTGATTCCTAAAAGCCTGTTTTCCATTCCCGTCTCCCTGGTGGAGTACCTGAATGAGCACAAAATCAATACCGTCTGCTGGGTGGTTTCGGCCCTGACGATGATCAGCGCCTTCGGCACGTTTGAAATTGTAAAACCGGAATATTTGCGTACAATTGCGTTTGGAAGCGAAGTGTTTCCGGCGAAACAGCTGCGGCTGTGGCGGAAAGCGCTGCCGGAAGCCTCGTTCACAAATCTCTATGGCCCCACGGAAGGCACCGGAATGTGCTGCTATTATCACGTTGACCGGGAATTTGAGGAGGGAGAGGCGATTCCGATTGGGCATCCTTTCCCGAACCGTGAGATTCTGCTGCTGGACGAAAACGGGCAACCTGCGGCGAAAGGTGAACCAGGTGAGCTTTGTATCCGCGGCACCACGCTGACGCTGGGTTACTACAACGACCCCGAGCGCACTTCTGCCGCGTTTATCCAAAACCCGCTGCAAAGCGCTTACCCGGAGTGGATTTACAAAACCGGGGATATCGGGCGGTACAACGAACGGGGCGAATTGGTTTTCGTCTCTCGGAAGGACTACCAGATCAAGCATATGGGCCACCGGGTGGAGCTGGGCGAGGTGGAGGTGAACGCCGCCATGGTGCCCGGCATCCAAATGACCGCCTGTATTTACGATGGGCGGCGAAGCAAGATTGTACTTTATTACGTGGGCGGCCTGACGGAAAAGGAATTGACGGCCGAACTCAAAAACCGTCTGCCCCGCTATATGCTGCCAAACCGTATCCTTCGTCTGGAGCGTCTGCCCCAGACGGCCAATGGAAAAATCGACCGCAAAGCCCTGGAAGCCTCGTATCTGGGCGCGCGGTAAATTATGGAGGAAAACAAGATGGAAGAACTGCTGAACATTCTGAACGAAATGCACCCGGACGTCGACTTTGCCACCGAAGAGCACCTGATTGACAACATGATTCTGGACTCTCTGGACATCGTGAGCCTGATTGCGGAAATCAGCGACGTGTTTGATGTGACCATCACGGCCCGGGATATCGTGCCCGCGAACTTCAACTCGGCGAAGGCGCTGTATGCCCTGATTGAAAAGCTGGACAACGAGGCGTAACCCGTATGTTCTTTACGTCCTACGAGTTTTTCGGGTTTCTGACGGTCCTGTTTCTCGTCTACTATCTGTTGCCCAAACGCTGCCAGCAGCCTTTGCTGCTGGCGGCAAGCTATGTCTTCTATGCGGCGGCGGGCCTCTCCGGACTGCTCTATATCCTGGCGACGACGGTTACGGTTTATTTTGCCGGTCTCCGGATTGGGGACAACCTGAAGCGGCAGAGCGCCTATTTGAAGGCCCGGAAGGCGGAGCTTGACAAGGAGCAGAAACGGGCCTACAAAGAAAGTCAGATGCATGTCCGGCGCCGCTGGCTGGTTGGCTGTCTGCTGTTGAACCTGGCGATTTTGGCGGTGGTGAAATACGCCAATTTTTTCATTGCCAATGTAAACAGCATTTTATCTGCTTTCGGCGGAGGCGGGGAACTGTCGTTTTTATCCCTGGCATTGCCGCTGGGCATTTCCTTTTATACGTTCCAGTCCATCGGCTACCTTATCGACGTGTACCGCGGGACGGCGCCCGCCGAAAAGAATCTGATGCGTTTTGCATTGTTTGTGTCGTTTTTCCCGCAGCTGATTCAAGGTCCGATCAGCCGTTACGGGGATTTGTCGGAAACGCTTTGCCAGCCCCATGCCTTTACATCCAGACAGTTTTGTTTTGGTTTGCAGCGGATGTTGTGGGGCTACTTCAAAAAGCTGGTGGTTGCGGACCGGGTTCTTGCGGCGGTGTCCACGATCACGGGCGACCAGATGACCGGCGGTTATGTGCTGGCGGGGATGGTGCTCTATACCCTGGAACTCTACGCCGATTTTACCGGCGGCATTGACATTGCCATCGGCGTTGCGGAGGCCCTGGGCATTACCGTTCAGGAGAACTTCCACCGTCCGTATTTTTCCAAGTCCCTTAAAGAATACTGGCGGCGTTGGCATATCTCCATGTGCAGCTGGTTCCGGGATTATCTGTTTTACCCGCTGTCCACCTCAAAACCGATGCAGCGTTTTACGCGGTTCGCCCGGAAACGCTTCGGTGAAAAGGTGGGGCGGCGTATGCCGGTATATATTGCGACCTTTGTGGTTTGGTTTGCCACGGGCGTGTGGCACGGAGCAAACTGGAATTTTATCGTCTGGGGCCTGTGCAACTTTGCCGTTCTTATGATCTCCGAGGAACTGGAACCGCTGTACAGCCGGTTTCACCAGCGTTTTGCAGTGGGCGGACAGTCCTGGTACAAATTCTTCCGGGTGGGCCGCACGTTCCTTCTGATCTGCGTCCTGAACCTGTTCGACTGCTATCCTACGCTGTCCGGGACCTTCGGCGCGTTTGCGTCGATTTTCACCGCCGGAAATTGGAGTGTCCTTTGGGATGGCTCCCTGCTGTCCATTGGCCTTTCGGCGCTGGACTACGGCATTCTCGCCATCGGCACGGCGGTCATGCTGGGTGTGAGCCTGGTACAAAGAAGCGGCGGCGTGCGGGAGAAAATTGCCGCAAAGCCCTATCCGGTGCGGTTTGTGCTGTGGTACGGCCTGTTTCTGGCGGTACTGCTGGCGGGCGCTTACGGCGTGGGCTATGACGCGAGCCAGTTTATCTATAACCAATTCTGACCGCCTGGAGGAAACAAGGTGAACATGAAGCGAGGCTTGAAAATCGGAATTTCCGCCATGATTGTCCTGGGCAGCTTATTCCTACTGCAGCGGCTGCTGATGCCCAAATATGTGGATGATATTGTCGAAGGCGCGATGGTGGCGGAATATTATCAGGAGGAAAAGGATCACGACGTTCTGTTTGTCGGGGACTGCGAGGTTTACGAAAACTTTTCTCCCATCGTTCTTTGGGAGGAATATGGCATCAACAGTTACATCCGCGGCAGTGCGGAACAGTATATCTGGCAGTCTTACTACCTCCTGGAAGACGCCCTCCGCTACGAGACGCCTCAGGCGGTGGTGTTCAACATCCAATCCCTGCAATTCAGCGAGTCCCAGCGGGAAGCCTACAACCGTATGAGCCTGGAAGGAATGGAGTGGTCGCCGGTAAAGGTAAAGGCGATTCTGGCGTCCATGCGGGAGGAGGAGCATTTTCTGGATTACGTGTTCCCAATTCTGCGGTATCACTCCCGCTGGAGCGAACTGACGGAAGCGGATGTAATGTATATGTTCCGGACGAAAAAGGTGTCCCACAACGGTTACTATATGCGTGTGGACGTGCG
Source organism: uncultured Oscillibacter sp. (assembly GCA_947382875.1). Lineage (GTDB taxonomy): Bacteria > Bacillota > Clostridia > Oscillospirales > Oscillospiraceae > Oscillibacter. The sequence goes on from CANDBG010000004.1 coordinate 54,397, forward strand.
TCCGGCGGAGGACGTGCCGGAGGGAAAACCCCTGGCGGATTACAGCTTCGGGGAAAACGCCTGGAAATATCTGGACATGATGGCGGACCTTTGCGAAGAAAAGGGAATTCAGCTGGTTTTCATCAAGGCCCCCAGTCTGTACCCGTACTGGTACCCCGAGTGGGAGGAACAGGTGGAGGCTTACGCCGCCGAACGGAATCTGCCCTACATCAACTTCCTGGAATTGCAGGAGGAAACGGGTATTGATTACACAACGGACACTTACGACGGCGGTCTGCATATGAACCTCTCCGGCGCGGAAAAGCTGTCGCGGTATTTCGGACGGTATTTGTCGGAGGAAATCGGCCTCCCGGACCGGCGGGACGAAACGGAGCTTGCCGCCGTCTGGAAGGAAAAAATTGCCGCTTATGAGGCGGAGAAACAGGCGCAGTACGCCTATTATGGAATCGAAAAGGAGTCTTGACTGTGTGCGCCATTTGTGGAGTTTTGAATTGGAAGGGCTGTCCGGAGATTCGGCAGGAGGATGTTGAAAAGATGCTGAAGGCGCTCCGGCACCGCGGGCCGGACGGAAGCCAGAGCCTGTTTCTGGAAGGGGCTGCGCTGGGCTTCAACCGTCTGAGCTTCGTCGACCTGGATGGAGGAATGCAGCCCTTGCAGAATGAGGATGAAACCATTTCCATGATCTGCAACGGGGAGATTTTTAATTTCCAGGAGCTGCGCCGGGAACTGGAAGAAAAAGGCCACCGGTTCCGTACAAGGACCGATGTGGAAGTGATTCTGCATCTTTACGAGGAGGAAGGACTCGATTTTGCGAACCGTCTGAACGGACAGTTTGCGATTGCGCTGTATGACGGACGAAGAAAGCGCCTGCTTTTGGTGCGGGACCCCATTGGCATTTGTCCGCTGTTTTATACCATCGTCGGGGAACAAGTCGTGTTTGCGTCGGAGATCAAGGGGATTCTGGAGTATCCCGGCGTGGAACGGCGCTTGAACCTCAAGGCAGTGGACCAGCTGATGAACTTCCCCGGCGTGGTGTCGCCCACGACGTTTTTTGATGGTATTGATTCCCTCCGGGCCGGGCATATGCTGCAAATCGAGCCGGGCAAGGAAATTCAGGACCGGGAATATTGGGACCTGCTCTATCATCCCGTCGAGGAGGAGGACCGGGGCGAGGCGTATTATGTGGAGCGCCTGCGGGAACTGCTCAAGGAAGCGATTTCCCGCCGCCTGATTGCGGATGTGCCCATCGGATTCTATATTTCCGGCGGGCTGGACAGCTCGGTTGTGGCGTGTTATATCGGCAAGTATTTGCTGAACAGTTACTATTCGTTCTCTGCCGAAATTGGTTCCGGCGAGCTGGACGAGAGCCGGTTTCAACAGATTATTCATGAGTATGTGGATTCGACGCATTACGTCACGAAAATCACCGAGGACGAACTTTGGGAAAATCTTACGAAGGTCATTTACCATGCGGAGTCGGCGGTAAAGGAGAGCTATGATGTCGCGGCCTTTTTGCTGTCCAAGCTGGTAAGCGGGTCTCCGGCGAAGGCTGTGCTGACGGGCCAGGGTTCCGACGAGTTCTTCTGCGGATACGTCGGCTATATGGTGGACTTGTTCCGCGGAATGCAGAAGGATAAAATGACGCCGGAGGAATGCGCCTTGAACGAGCGTCTGTGGGGCGACCCGTATTTTCGTTTCGAGCGGAATCATCCGGAAATTCGGAAGCTGCACCAGCAGGTATACAGCAAAGACGCCTGGGGACAGCTGGATCGCTTTTCCGCTTTGAAGGAAAGCCCGATCAATGTGGACCATGTACGGGGCCTCAGCACCCAGAGACGCCGGTCGTATATTGACTATAAACTGCGTCTTTCGGACCATCTTTTGGGCGAGCATGGAGACCGAATGTTCTTCTCTCATTCCGTGGAGGGACGGCATCCGTTCCTGGACAAAGAGCTGTTGGAGTTTGTGGCGACCATTCCGGACAAGTACAAGCTCAACGGCACAAACGAGAAATATATTCTGAAAAAGGCCGCCCAGGGCATCGTGCCGGACGAGATTTTGAAGCGGAAGAAATTCCCCTTCCAGGCCCCCGGTATGTCTGCGATGGTGAAACGTTCCCGGGGACGACTGGAATTTTTGAGCGAGTCCCTGATTCGGAAATATGGCGTTTTTGACCCGAACCATGTGCAGGAAATGCTGCGGCTGTACAGCGAGCCGGATTTCAAGCTGATGGGCGCCTATGAGATTGATTATCTGCTCATTGTGATGACCGTAACCATGCTTTGCGAGACGTTCTCTTTGAGCGTGTAAGGGACGCGCGATTGAAACAAGAAAAAAGCGCCGCAGATTTTGGAAGGTCTGCGGCGCTTTGGTTATTCCTTTGTTATATGTAGGACTTCTGTTTCCACACCCTCCACCGGGGCGGTAATCCGGATGGAATGCGCGTCGGCCCCGGCGGGTTCCAGACGGGACTTCCTTACAAGATATTCCAACGCCGTGGCCAATAAAGTCGCTTTTTCGTTTTCCATACCTGTACCTCCTTTTCTGCTTCCATCCTATGCGCCGGGCTGGATTCTATTCGGTTCCTGTTCTGCCGGAAATTGCACATTTTTGAAGCGGCTATGTGCGTATATTGGGTAGCAGAAGAAGACGGGCGCTTTTGGGCAAAGGAGGAATTCCATGAAGCGTGTATTTTTATATGTCCGCGTAAGCACGGAGGAACAGGCCATTCATGGCCTGTCCATCGGGGCGCAGACCGCCGCTCTGGAAACCTGGGCGGCAGCAAACGGTCACAAGGTAGCAGGCATCTACACCGACGCCGGAATCTCGGCCCGCAAACCGGCTTCGAAGCGTCCGGAGCTGCTGCGGCTTCTGGAAGATGTAAAGAGCGGAAAGGGGGACCTGATTGTTTTTACCAAGCTGGACCGTTGGTTCCGAAACATTGCGGAATATTACAAGGTACAGGAAGTTCTGGAAACGCACAGAGTTGACTGGAAAACCATTCAGGAGGATTATGATACTTCCAGCGCCTCCGGACGGCTGAAAATCAACATTATGCTTTCCGTAGCCCAGGACGAGGCCGACCGCACCAGCGAACGCATCAAAGCGGTCATGGAGATCAAGCGGCAGAAACGGGAGCCGTTGACCGGAGACTGTCCAACGGGCTATCAGCTGGAAGGAAAAGCCCTCATAAAAGCGCCGGAAAAAGAGGCGGCGGTATCCGCTTTTTTCCGGACGTATCTGGAAAGCGGTTCCACTTCGGAAGCCATACAATGCGCCCGCAGGCATGGCCTTCGAATTTCCTGTCAGCTGGCGCACAAGATGCTTTCGCATCCCTGCTACTACGGACATTATTATGGAGTGGACGGCATGACGCCGCCATACATCACCAAAGAAGAATTTGACAAGATTCAAGCCATGCGGAAGCACATTGTCCGCAAAACGTCCAAAAACCGTGTTTACATTTTTTCAGGGCTCGTATTCTGCGGCGAATGCGGCGGTCGGATGGGCGGCCGGGTAAATACAAACCAGGCGTCTTTTTTCTACAACTGCACGGCCCACTATATGAAAACAAAAGACTGCGACAACAACCGGAACCCTGGCGAGAAAAAAATAGAGGCCTGCTTACTGAGGGACCTTGACAGCGCCATGCGGTTGATGAAGCTGGAAGCGTCAGGCTTGCACGAAAAGGAAAAACCGCGGGATTTTACCGCGGAAATCCAATCGCTGCGGCGGAAATGCCGTCGGGTCAAGGATTTATATGTAGACCTCATGATTTCACGCGAGGAATGCAGGCGGCGAATCGATGAATACGAAAAAGCGATCAGGGATCTGGAAAATCTGGCCGCCGCGCCGCGTAAAATGGACGCTTCCGCACTGGAAGCGGCGTTGCAGGAGGAGTGGACACAAATGTATTTCGACCTGAAGCCAGAAGAAAAACGGGGCTTCTGGCGAATTCTCCTGAAAGAAATCCGAATCCATCAAGACCGGCGGATCGAGTACCAATGGAACCTTTCCGGGCTGTCATAAAATACTTCATAAGAGATACGCGTCTGTCGAGGGACTCAAATAAATAATAGGCATGGCGATTCCTCCTCCGTCCATTTTATGATGGTTCCGGCGAAAGCGTACCGCTTTTTCCGCAAAGGGGGCGTCTCCAAGGGGAAGGGGAGTTGTGGCCGAAAGGACACACAGGTCCGCCCCTGCAAAAGAAATGCTTGCACTTTCCGGCAGAGTGTGGTATATTGCATATGTTAGAGTATGGTAGTAGGGTGAAGGATCAGGAGTGGGCCGCAAGCCCGCTCTTTCTTATTGACTTTTTCACCCGTCTGAAATCTGGAACGCACAGGAGGACGTGCATGAAAAAAATCACCGAGCTGACTGCCGAACTGGCGGCTCCGGCCATCGCAGAGGCGGGCTGCACCTTGTGGGACGTGGAGTATGTCAAGGAGGGCGGAACGTGGTATCTCCGGGTTCTGCTGGACAAAGAGGGCGGCGTGGATATCCTGGACTGTGAGGCTGTCTCACGAAAACTTTCCGACCTGCTGGACGAAGCCGATCCCATTGAAGGCAGCTATACGCTGGAGGTCGGCTCTGCCGGCGCGGAACGGGCGCTGAAGCGTCCCGGTGATTTCCAGCGTTTTCTGGGCAGTCCGGTGCTGGTGAAGCTCTACCGCCCCCTGGATGGCCGGAAAGAACTGGCGGGTACGCTGTCGGACTACGACGCGTCCACCGGAGCCGTTACCGTCACCCTGCCCGGCGGTCCGCACACTTTGGAAAAAAAGGATGTCGCCCTGGTCCGCCTGCGGGTGGAATTCTAAGGCGTTTCCATCTGACAGTAAGGAGAATCAACGATGAAAGGCAAAAAACAGAAGGAACCAGCGGGCATGAATCCCGGGGAAATTTTTGCCGCCCTGGAGCTGCTGGAAAAAGAACGCAATATCCCTCGTTCCTTCATGATGGATAAGATTATTCAGGCCATCACCACCGCTTACAAAAAAGACCACACCGATGTGGAAAACGTAATCGTGGAGGTGGACGAGGAGCACCGGGATCTTCGGATGTTCGTACAGAAGGTTGTGGTCGACGAGGAGGATTATGTCGATCCGTTCAACGAAGTGCCCCTGGAAGAAGCAAAGGCCATGTCGGCCCGGTACGAAATCGGCAGCGTGATCAATTTCCCCGTGGACAAAATGGAATTTGGACGCATCGCCGCCGGCAATGGAAAACAAGTCATCATTCAGGGCCTGCGGGAAGCCGAACGCGGTATGGTTTACGACGAATTCAACTCCAAGCAGCACGAAATTCTTACCGGCGTCGTCACCCGCATCGACCCCCGCAACGACGCTGCGTCCCTCCGTATCGGCACCGGTTCGGAGTCCACGGAGGCGCTGCTTCTGGCCGGGGAACAGGTGCCCGGCGAAACCCTGGAAGAAGGAATGCATATCCGGGTTTACGTGGTGGACGTACGGCGTTCCACCCGCGGCCCCCAGGTGCTGATCTCCCGGACCCATCCGGGTTTGGTGAAGCGGCTTTTTGAGCTGGAAGTGCCGGAGATTTTTGACGGGATTGTTGAAGTCAAATCTATCGCGCGGGAAGCCGGAAGCCGGACCAAAATGGCCGTCTGGTCCTCCGACGAGAACATCGACCCTATCGGCGCGTGTGTCGGTCCCAGAGGCCAGCGGGTGGCGGGGATTGTCGAGGAGCTGCGGGGCGAAAAAATTGATATTATCAAGTACAGCGAGGACCCCGCCGAATTCATTGCCGCCGCTCTGGCCCCCGCCGATGTGGTGGAGGTTCGTATGGAACCCGAGGGCAAAGCCTGCCGCTGTCTGGTGCCGGACGACCAGCTCTCCCTGGCCATCGGCAAAGAGGGTCAGAACGCCCGTCTTGCGGCGAAGCTCACCGGCTACAAAATTGACATCAAACCTCAGAGCTATCAGGAACCCGAGGCCGACGAGGACACAGGGGAAGAACCGGCGGAGCTTCCTTATGAAATCACAGAGGAAGAGGGCATTGAGGAAACTTCGGAGGAATGAGTCCAATGGGTTCCTCAGAAAACGGAAAGGCGGTTGGTGAGCTGTGCCGAAAGTGAAAAAGATTCCTCTCCGGCAGTGCGTAGGCTGCCGGGAGATGAAGGAGAAAAAAACCTTGCTGCGGGTGGTGCGGTCCCCTGAGGGAACCGTCAGCCTGGACTTCGGCGGGAAAAAGCCCGGCCGGGGCGCTTATGTGTGCCATGATGTGGCGTGTCTGAAAAAAGCGCGGAAGTCCCGGGCTCTGGAGCGGGCCTTTGAAACGGCCATCCCGCCGGAGGTGTACGACGCTATGGAGGCGGAGTTAGGAGGCGTGACATGAATCCAGTGCTTTCCATGCTGGGCCTGTCGCTGCGGGGCGGACGCCTGGCCGTGGGCGACGAACCTGCGGCTCTGGCGGCGCGGGCCGGAGAAGCCCGTCTTCTTGTGACGGCCTCCGACGCAGGCGGAAGCATCCTGCGGCGTACGGAGCATCTGGCGGAAATTGGACATTGCCTGTGGCTGACGATTCCCTTCACCAAAGCGGAACTGGGCGGCGCATTGGGCCGGGGTTCGGCGGCGGTGGCCGCTGTGACCGACCTGGGCCTTGCGGCGGCAATCGTGAAGCGTCTGGCCGCGCTGGACCCGGACGCCTACGGTGAAGCGGCGGAGCGTATGGCGCTGAAGGTCCGCCGGGCGGCGGAGCGTAAGAAGGCGTCCTCCCGAAAGCCGCCGGAAAGGGCAAAGGCGGACCGTCCAAAGCGTTCGCCGGAGGGTTGCGGAAGACGTCCGGCGGAACGCCGGGAAGGGCCGGGACGTGGAAAACGTCCGCCGGGAAAACCGGGGCCTGACCGGGGAAAACCCCGTGCTGCGGAAGGGCATTCCTCCCGAAAGCAAACGGGAAACCGTTCCCGCCTGTACGGGCCGCGCCGGAATTCCGCACAGGGTTCCGACCGGAGACCGGGACGCCGTTCCGACGGTCCGGGACGGGGCGGAGGCCGCTGAGGTGCCGCGCCGTTTGGTCCGGTGGAAAATCCCGGCTTGTGTTTTATTAAAATTTACGGTTTCCGGTCCGTCTGAAAGCCGCCAATGGCTTTGACGGTTTTCAAACGGATTGGGGACCGGCATATAACGAGGTGTTTGGATTGGCTATTGAAAAATACAGAGTGCATGAGGTCGCAAAGGATTTCGGCGTCCCGACCAAAACCATTACGGAGATTCTGACCAAGTATGTGGCCGCGCCGAAAAACCATATGCAGGTCTTGACGGATCACGAGCTTTCCGTCATCTTTGACTGCCTTACCCAGCAGAATCCGATTTCCGATATCCAGGTCATTTTCCAGGAGATATATCAGGAACCTGCAAAAGCGCCGGAGACTCCTTCGGCGCACAAAGGCGCTCAAGCGTCTGGACAAAAACCGTCGGGCGGCGCGGCGCAGAAAACGCAGCAGTCAGCGGCGTCCGGACAGCCGCAGGGGGACGGTCAAAAGCCGGCGTCCGGGCAACAAGCGGCGTCCGGGCAACAAGCGGCGTCTGGTCAGCAACCGACTGTCGGTCAGGAGCCGGCTTCCGGTCAGGAGCCGGCTTCCGGTCAGCAGCCGACTGTCGGTCAGCAGCCGGCTTCCGGCCAGCAGCCGGCTTCCGGTCAGCAGCCGGCTTCCGGTCAGAAAGCGGCGGGACAGACACAGCGTCCGGCCGGACAGGGACAGACGGGCGGTCAGAAGCCCGCAGCCCAAACACAAGGCTCCGGACAGCAGAAAGCAGCCCAGGGGCAAGGTACAAAACCCGCGCCTGCGCCCGTAAAGCCTGCGGCTCCAACCAGCCGTGTGCCGCAGAAGAAAATCGTCGACACCCGCAAGGGCGGCGACGTAAACCTCGCCAAGTACGACGAACGCCTGGAAACCCTGGGCGGTCAGCAGGGCGAACGGATGCAGCGTCAGCAAAGGAGCGGACGGGAAAAAGTCCGCAGCGGACAGCAGCGCCGGGGCGGGCCCGCGTTCTCCAACAAACGGCGGCAGGATGAACAGGAACGGATGCGCCGTCTTCAGTTGGAAATCGCAAAAAAGGCCCCTGTCAAAGTTTCTATTCCTGACGAAATCTCCGTGGGCGAGCTGGCGTCGCGGATGAAAAAAACCGGCGCGGAAGTGGTCAAGTGCCTGATGAAAAACGGTGTGATGGCTTCTCTGAGCCAGCTGATTGACTACGATACCGCCGCGTTGGTGGCGATGGAGCTGGGCTGTAAGGTCGAGAAGGAAGTGGTCGTGACCATCGAGGAACGGCTCATTGATGACCGGCAGGATCAGCCCGAGGAATTGGTTCCCCGTGCACCGGTGGTTGTGGTTATGGGCCACGTCGACCACGGCAAAACTTCCTTGCTGGATACCATCCGGAATACCTCCGTTGCCTCCGGCGAGGCCGGCGGCATTACCCAGCACATCGGCGCGTATCAGGTGCAGGTGAACGGCAAGCCGATTACCTTCCTGGACACGCCGGGCCATGAGGCGTTTACCTCTATGCGCGCCCGCGGCGCGATGGTGACAGATATTGCCATTCTGATGGTTGCCGCCGACGACGGCATCATGCCGCAGACGATTGAATCCATCAGCCATGCAAAAGCGGCGAATATTCCGATTGTTGTGGCAATCAATAAAATTGATAAGGAAAATGCAAACCCGGATAAGGTTATGCAGCAGCTGACGGAACATGGTCTCGTTCCCGAGGACTGGGGCGGCGAAACAATTTGCTGCAAGATTTCCGCGAAGAAGAACATTGGCATTGACAACCTCCTGGAAATGGTGACGCTGACGGCGGAAATGGCCGAATTGAAGGCGAATCCGAACCGGGCAGGTCAGGGTACGGTCATTGAGGCGCGCCTGGACAAGGGCCGCGGCCCCGTGGCGACGCTTCTGGTACAGAACGGCACGCTGAAACAAGGCGATATTATCATCGCGGGCACTGCCGTAGGCCGCGTGCGGACGATGCTGGACTACAAGGGCGGACGCCTGACAGAAGCGGGACCGTCCATGCCGGTGGAGATTGCCGGTTTGAGTGAAGCGCCTACGGCGGGCAGTCCGTTCTTTGCCGTCCGTGACGAGCGGATGGCGCGGGAGCTGGTGGAACAGCGCAAGGCCGAGGAACGGGCGAAATCCGCTGCGCCGGTGCAGAAGGTGTCCCTGGAGAACCTGTTTGACCAGATTCAGGCGGGCGAACGGAAAGAGCTGGCGTTGATTGTCAAGGCGGACGTACAGGGCAGCGTGGAGGCTGTGAAGGCGTCGCTGGAAAAGCTTTCCAACGAGGAGGTCAACGTCCGAGTGATTCACGGCGGCGTTGGCGCGGTGAATGAGTCCGACGTGATGCTTGCGTCGTCCTCGAATGCGATTATTGTAGGCTTTAACGTCCGCCCGGACGCTGCCGCTCGGGATGGCGCGGCACGGCAAAATGTGGATATGCGGATGTATCGGGTCATTTATGACTGCATCGACGAAATTACCGCCGCTATGAAAGGTATGCTTGCGCCGAAGTTCCGGGAAGCCCTGCTGGGCCATGCGGAAGTGCGGCAGACCTACAAGGTCTCCGGCGTGGGCACCGTGGCGGGCTGCTACGTGCAGGACGGCAAAATCGTACGGAATTGCTCGATCCGGCTGGTGCGTGACGGCATTGTCATTCACGAGGGACAGCTCGCGTCGCTCCAGCGCTTCAAGGACGCGGCAAAGGAAGTTGCCAGCGGCTATGAGTGCGGCCTGACGATTGAAAAGTTCAACGATATCAAGGAAGGCGATATTGTCGAAGGCTACACGATGGAGGAAATCCCGCAATAATGCGCATAATAGGGGCGGCGGCTGTGCCGCTGCCCCTGTGTTCTGAAGGCGGAAAGCAATGATCGAACGGGACGTTTTTCAAAAACGGGCGGACGAAAATGACGGCCGTCTTCCACTTTTGACCTTGGACGAATTTTTTTCCGGAAACACGGCAGAGGACTCCATTGCGCCGAACGACTGGGAATATGGCCGTCCTCCGATTTCCGAACTATGGAGGCGGATGCAGGCGCTTGAAAAAACCCGAACATTGCATGGGTTCGCGTTGCCCTGCACAACGATACGGAAATCACGAAGTCTGACGAAAAAAAGCAGCTGGTTCTTGCAGGGGAGTCCATTGCGGTGTGTACGTTGCTCCAAGGGCCGGAACTGGAAACGCTTGCGGAGTGCGAACGGCTCTGTTCCGGCGGGGCGGAGGAATGGGAACCCTCTGAACTGGATTCCATTTATTCATACAGGCCGCCCGTTCCGGATGGCTTTCATTGTTATTGTATTGTCTGGGACTGACGTTTGAATCAGGAGGGAATCATATGGCGAGTAATCGCATTGGCCGAATCAACGAAGAAATTCAACGAGAATTGGCGGAGCAGTTCCGCCGTTTGAAGGACCCCCGCGTATCGGGAACCGGTATGGTTTCCATCACCCGCGTGGACACCACCGGGGATCTGCGTTATGCCCGTGTTTATGTGAGCGTTTTGGACAAGGCTCAGGAAAAAGATGTGCTGAAGGGCCTGAAATCGGCGTCCGGATTTCTCCGGCGGGAGCTGGGTCACGCGCTTCAGCTGCGCTATACGCCGGAGCTGCAATTCATCGGCGACGACTCCATTCAGCACGGCGCGCACATTCTGGAAGTGCTGCGGCAAGTGGAACGGGACGACGCGGCCCGCGGTCCCGCAGAAACGGAGGAGTAGTTTATGCTGACAGTTTCCCAGACCGCAGAATTACTGCGGTCGTTTGATAACGTATTGATTCTGACCCACCTGCGCCCCGACGGCGACACGGTGGGCTGTGCCGCCGCGCTCTGCGCCGGACTGCGGGCATTGGGCAAAACGGTGTTCCTGCTGCCGAACCCCGACCTTACCGCCGCCTGTGCGCCTTATTTCCAGCCCTACGCCGCGCCGGAAGGGTTCACGGCGGAGAAAATTGTTTCCGTCGACCTGGCAACCACCGGACTGTTTCCGGAAAATGCCAGGGCTTACGCCGGACGTGTGGATCTGGCCATTGACCACCACCTTTCCTTTGAGGCGTTTGGTCAGGCCAACATCGTTCGGGCAGAGGCCGCCGCCTGCGGGGAATTGATCTATGATATCCTCGCTCAGCTTGGTCCGATGACGCCCGAAATTGCCCTTCCGCTTTATGTGGCCGTCTCCACGGACACGGGCTGCTTTGCCTACAACAATACCACGCCGTATACCCACGCCGTAGCGGCGGCCTTGATGCGTACCGGCATTGATTACAAGGCGGTCAACAAAGCGTTTTTCCGTACGAAAACCCGGAAGCGTCTGGCGCTGGAAGCCGCTATGCTAAGCGACATGGAATTTTACGACCGGGAACGGGCAGTCGTTTTATCTGTGCCGCTGTCGCTGATGGAGCGGTTCCAGGCGGACGAGGGCGATGCAGAAGACTTGTCCGCTTTGGGCGGGCAGATCGAAGGCGTGGACTGCGCCGTAACCATGCGGGAACTGCGTTCCGGTGTTTGGAAAATTTCCGTCCGGACCGGAAGTCGTGTCAACGCGTCCAAAGTCTGTGCGATGCTCGGCGGCGGCGGGCACGCCGCCGCGGCGGGCTGTACCGTCGAGGCCCCGTGGAGCGAGGCGAAACGCCGGGTTCTGGCCGCCGTTGCGGAGACGGTGGAAGACTTTTGTGAGAGCTGAACGATGCCAAATGGAATTGTAATTATTGACAAGCCCGCCGGTTGGACGTCGATGGACGTATGCGCCAAGCTGCGGGGGATTCTCCACGAAAAACGCGTGGGACACGGCGGCACCCTGGACCCTATGGCAACCGGCGTATTGCCGGTGTTTGTGGGGCAGGCGACAAAGGCTGTGGAATTTGCGGAAGACAGTCAGAAGGAATATACCGCCGTTCTGCGTCTGGGTGTCGTGACGGACACCCAGGACGTGACGGGGGAAGTGCTGGAACGCCGTCCGCTGAACGTCACCCTCCAGGCGCTGGAAACGGCGCTGGAGGGTTTTCGGGGCGAAATCCAGCAGATTCCGCCGATGTATTCCGCTGTGAAGGTGAACGGACAGCGGCTCTATGACCTCGCCCGGAAGGGCCGGACGGTGGAACGGAAGCCGCGGCCCGTCACGATTTACGCACTGGAGCTTCTGGGGCAGGAGAGTGAAACGGATTTCCGTCTTCGCTGTGTCTGCTCCAAGGGGACGTACATTCGAACCCTGTGCCATGATATCGGGCAGGCATTGGGCTGCGGCGGAACCATGAGCGCCCTTCGGCGCACCAGTGCAGCAGGGTTCACGCTGTCGGACGCCGTGACGATGGAAGACGTACAGGCCCGGGGCGAGGCCCTGCTGCGGCCTGTAGACCGCTTATTTGCCGCCTACCCGGCCCGGACGGTGCGATCTGCCGGACAGGAAAAACGCGTCCGCTGCGGGAACCCGGTCACGCTGCCGGGAACGCCTGACGGAACCTGCCGCCTGTATGCCCAGGACGGCGCGTTTCTCTGTCTCTCACGGGCGGAAAACGGTCTGCTGACCTCTGTCAAAAATTTTTTCTGACCGTATGCGCCTGTATGGATTTTTGAAAGCCCCGCTGCCGAATGGAAATCAGGATTTGATCTATAAAATCATGCTCCACGAAACCGGGCGGGAGGGCGTTTTTGCGTACCTTTACACCAGTCCGGACAGCCTGTTCTGCTCTTATGACCTCCATTATGAAACCCTGGCAGACGCCTTGGAGAACTGGGAAGACAAAATTACTCCGGAAGGATGGGCGGAACTGGATGATCCTCTGACGGATTGCCAGCACGACTGTCCTTTTCCCGTACGGGTCAAGGGGCGGGAGCGCGGTACGCCGCAATGGGGGCACTATGAACGGTTAGAAAACGGGGAATGGAAGGATTTTGAACCATGAGTGACCAGAAACGGAAAGAACGTGTCATAGCCCTTGGATTTTTTGACGGGGTTCACCTGGGCCATGCGGCGCTTTTGCGCCGTACCGCGGAGGAGGCCGCCCGCCGGAACTGCATCCCCGCCGTGTTTACCTTTGACCGCCCGCCAAAGGAGGTCGTAACCGACGTACCCTGTCCGCTGATCAACTCCCCCGACGACCGGCGGGATCTGGTGCGTCGTTTGTACGGCATTCGGGAAGTGATTATGGCCCCCTTTGACCAGGAGATGATGACCACATCCTGGGAGAATTTTGTAACCAGACTGCTGGTGGGGCGTTACCATGCGGTGCATCTTGTGGCGGGGCACGACCACCGCTTCGGGCACAAAAACCAGGGGACGCCGGAGCTTTTGCGGGCAAAATGCGCAGAGCTTGGCCTGGGCTGTGATATCATTCCGAAAGTGGAGCTGGGGGGCGTGACCGTCAGTTCCACATACATCCGCCGTCTGCTGGAGCTGGGGCAAATTGACCGGGCAAACCGTTACCTGGGCCATCCGCACACCCTGACCGGCGCGGTACGGCATGGGCGAGGACTGGGTTCGTCCCGGCTGTTTCCCACAGCAAATCTGGTCATTCCAGCTCATGTTTTAATCCCAAGTTACGGAGTTTACGCAACCTGGGTGAGCCTGCCGGACGGCAGGGGCTGTGCGGCAGTCACCAACGTGGGGACTCGTCCCACGGTGAATAACGGAACCGATGTTACCGTAGAAGCGTGCCTGCTTGACTTCGAGGGCGATTTGTACGGGCAAACGCTGCGGGTGGAATTCTATGAACACCTGCGGAGCGAGATTCGGTTTGACTCCCTGGATGCCCTGCGGGCGCAGATTGCCGCCGATGCAGAAGCCACCCGCCGGTATTTTGCGGAGGGAAAACCCGTGTCAGCAGAGCCGCAGAGGTGACAGAAGACGATGGAAAAACGTGCCAGACCGGCGCTGTTGTTGGCGGGCCTTCTGCTGACGGCTGCTGCTGCTTTGAATCCTTCGGCGGCTCCGGGCGGCATTTTGCCGGAGGAATCCCCCAAAATACTGGAAGCCGTCCCCGCTGAATTCCAGCAAACCGAAGATTGTGTACAGATTTCTGTGAAAAAGTCTCAAAAACCGGCGATTACGCTGGAAACAGTTCGGAAATCCGGTCCTTCGGATGTTCCGACGGACAGTCCTGCTTATGATACGGTCAGTTATTTAATGTACCAGGGAATTATGCAGGGCCGGAGTGACGGCGTGTTTGATCCTTACGCCATGGCAACGCGTGGCGCGGCAGTCATGGCCCTATACCGCATGAGCGGCGGCGTGCCAATCACAAATTATACAACCTTTTCCGATGCAGACGGGCGGTATGCTGGTGCAGTAGCCTGGGCCGTGAAGACGGGCATTACGCAAGGCGTAAGTGAGGAGCGGTTCGGGGTTTATGAGCCGGTCAGCCGGGGACAGCTGGCCGTGCTGCTTTACCGTTTTGCAAAAACCCAGGATTTATTGCCGGAAACCGGTCCTCATATGGCGCCCCTTGCGTTCTATCCCGACGGGAATTCCGTGCCGGACTACGCGAAAGAAGCGCTCTCCTGGGCGCTGGGCAACGGCATTTATCGCACAACAGTCGGAGAATCCATTCTCGCACATATGCCGGTTTCCCGCCTGCAAATGGGACAGGCGCTTGTCGCTCTGGCGGGGCAGTGGGACCGTCTGGCCGCGGACATACACGCCGCGCAGCCCTTCCGGACATTTGAGAATACCTCAAAAAGCCATCATGCGGAGATTCAAACGGTCATTGCGGACATCGCCAAACGCTACGGTGCAGTAGGCGTACAGGCGGCCGTAATTGAAAACGGCGAGGTCAGCGACACCTTCGCTTATGGCTGGGCGACGCAAAATCAAACACCGATGACTCCAAATCACAAAATGCGGGTTGCTTCCATTACCAAGCTGGCCGTAGGACTTTCCGCCATACTGCTGTGGGAAGATGGAACGATTGATCTTGATGCGGACATTGGAGAATACTGGGGCTGTACCGTGCGCAATCCCCGTTACCCCGAAATTCCGATTACGCTTCGTACTCTTTTGATGCACACATCATCCCTCTCGATTTCAGTGAATGCGAGTCAAACCTATGACAGCGTGAAAATGCGTATTCAAGGCAGCGGCTTCAATCTGCGCAAGCCGGGCGATATGGATTCCTGGGAATACAACAACGACGGTTTTTCCCTGCTGGGCCTGACCCTGGAGCTGGCGTCAAACCAGAAGCTGGATACTATTTTGCAGGACCGGCTTTACCGCTGGATGTCCATTGACGGCGCGTTTGCCTCCGGCGATATCCAATGTAAGGATTTGCTGGTAACGCTCTACCGGGACGACGGAAGCGTTTCCTGGACCGCCGACGCACAAAAAAACCTGCACCTGACAGGCGGTCCCGGCACGACGGGCTCGTATTTTGCAGGCGGCTTGACGATCAGCGCCGCCGACGTGGGAAAGCTGGTTGCCCTGCTGGCCGCCGATGGGCGTTATGAGGGTGTGCAGCTTTTGTCGGAAGAATCCGTAAGCTTGATGGAAAGCCGTCAGCCGATTCCCGACGGGTCCTGTCAGGCGATGCCGCTGCGTTACCGCACCGGGCTGTATGGCCGGAATGGTTTGTACTACCACACAGGAAGCGCTTATGGTGTATATAATTGCATATCGTACGACCCCGAAACCGGAGATGGGGTTGTCGTGCTGACCACCGGCGCGGACGGCGTGAAGGATGAAAATGACATTTACGCGATCTGCGGAGAAATCGCTGCATACATATATAATATTATTTAGTTGGAAAGGGTGCGCCTGACGGCACGCCCTTTCTGATTTTGGAGCAGGAAAATAAGGGAAATTCTGGTGACAAGACAGCTCGTTTGAAAGGAAGCAAACCTCCTGTTTAAGTTCCGAAAAAAAGTCGTACCGCCAACGCCGCCGCCGCAAAACCTGACAGGTCCGCCGCCAGCGCGGCGGGAACGGTGTGACGGGTTTTGTGGATTCCGGCGGAACCAAAATAGACCGCAATTGTGTAAAACGTCGTTTCCGTGCTGCCGAGCATCACCGCCGCGACACGTCCGATGTAGCTGTCCGGGCCGTGGGACGCCATGAGGTCACTGGCGACAGCCAAGGCCCCGTTTCCCGATACAGGCCGCACTAACATCAGAGGGGCGGTTTCGGGAGGTATGCCCAAAAGGCCGAGAAGCGGGCTGCAGGCGTCCGAAAGCCACTCCATGGCTCCCGATGCCCGGAACATGGAAACGGCTGTCAAAAGGCCCACCAGAGCCGGTACAACCCGTAATAAGACCGTCAGTCCTTCCTCTGCGCCGTGTGTCAGGGCTGCATATACGTCCATACGCTTTCCAGTGCCGTAAAGGGCAATTCCCGCCAGAAGAAGCGGAATGACCAAAGAACTCCAATTCATTTGCGTTTCCCCCAGTGCGAAAAGAGCCACGCCGCCGACAATCCTGCCAGAACCGACAGCACCGATGCAAACCAGACCGCCGGGAGAATGTCAAAGGGGGTCTCGCAGCCCGCCGCGGCCCGTACTGAGGCAATGGTTGCCGGAATGAGCTGAATTGAGGCGGTATTCAGCACTACAAGCAGGCACAGCTCATTGCTTGCCACGCCGTAACAGCCCTGGGCCATCCGCCGGGCGGCCCGGATTCCGAGGGGTGTGGCGGCGTTGCCAAGTCCCAGTAAATTAGCGGAAACATTGGCAGAAACTGCCGCCAGAGTTTCCGTGTCCTGGCAGGCGTTCGGCAAAAGACGCCGCAGAAACGGACGGAAGGCTTTGGCCAGTCCGGCGGAAAGACCCGACACGTTCATCACTTCCATTACGCCGCTCCAGAGGCAAAGTATGCCAGCCATGGACAAACTGAGTTGTATGGCGGACTGCGCACCCTCCAATGCTGCATTTGCAACAGCATCTAACCGCCCGAAGACTGCGCCGAACACCAGGGAGAGAACAACCATTCCCGTCCAGACGAAGGTCATTGCCATGAAATTCCTCCTTGCGCGAAAATATGAACAAATTGTAAATCATGGAAAAAGTGATTGAGAGGCGGTTGACAAATACCGACAGAGAGTGATATTGTCATTTCAACCTGAGAGAACGTGGGAGACCAACGGAGAAAGGAGTCTTATTGTGAAATCGACTGGAATCGTGCGAAAAGTGGACGAGCTGGGACGGATTGTGCTGCCGATTGAAATGCGCCGTACCTTGGACATTGCCGAGCGGGACGCATTGGAAATCTATGTGGAAGGCTCGTCGGTTATTCTCAAGAAGTATAAACCCAGCTGTATTTTCTGCAACATCACCAAAGATATTACCGTATTCAAGGACAAAAATGTCTGCCCGAAGTGCCTCAAGGCTTTGAAATTGCTGTAAACGCCCAACGAGAGGCGGCCGGAGCGGTCCCGCAGTTGTTTCGGCCTGATTGTTTTTCGCTGAAAGGTGAAAAAACGCATCCCCTTGATTGGAAAAAACTGTAAACCTTTTTCCGGTGTGATTTTGTGAAAATTTGGCAGCGATGAAAGGTTGAAAGCAGGAAAATCTGCATGATGTGTCTCCCACGGAAAGACAATGACGGAAAGAGGAAGCGCCGCTTTGCGGCGCTTCTCCGTTGTACGGAGACGGTCAGGCATTTACGGCGATCTGCCGCCGCCTCTTGACAGGAGACAAGAAAACATTTATAATGCAGAAATAGCAACCCACTTACTGGGAATTTATTTGTCCGCGGCGATACCGTAAATTTGCAGCGAACCGTTTTCAGGAGGCGTTTCACAATGGCGATTTATACTTCTGCTGAACAGCTGATCGGCAGCACTCCTTTGCTGGAGCTGACCCGTATCGAACAACGGGAAAACCTTTCCGCCCGCATTTTGGGCAAACTGGAATATTTGAACCCCGCCGGGTCGGCCAAGGACCGCGTTGCCAAGGCCATGCTGGACGACGCCCAGGCCCGGGGCGTTTTACAGCCGGATTCCGTGATCATTGAGCCGACTTCTGGAAATACAGGGATTGGATTGGCCTCCGTCGCCGCGGCGCGGGGGATGCGGATGATCGTCGTTATGCCGGATACAATGAGTGTGGAACGCCGCCAGATTATGAAGGCTTACGGCGCGGAGCTGGTTCTCTCGGACGGCGCACAGGGCATGGCGGGGGCGGTTGCCAGGGCGGAGGAGCTGGCGCGGGAAATCCCGAACAGTTTTATTCCCGGTCAGTTTGTCAATCCCGCCAACGCCGCCGCACACCGTGCGACGACAGGCCCCGAAATCTGGGAGGACACCCAAGGCGGGGTAGATATTTTCGTCGCAGGCGTGGGAACGGGCGGCACGATTACCGGCGTGGGCGCGTACCTGAAAAGCAAGAAGCCGGATATAAAAATCGTTGCGGTGGAACCGGCTTCGTCGCCGCTTTTGAGCAAGGGAACCGCGGGTCCGCACAAAATCCAGGGCATTGGCGCGAATTTTGTTCCCGATGTGCTGGATACCACGATTTATGACGAGATCATCGCCGTGGAAGACGAGAACGCGTTTGCCGCCGGCCGTCTCGTTGGACGGGCGGAGGGCATACTGGTGGGAATTTCCTCCGGCGCGGCGGTGTGGGCGGCGGTTCAGCTGGCAAAACGTCCGGAAAATGCGGGAAAAACCATCGTAGCTCTTCTGCCGGATACCGGCGACCGCTATCTCTCCACCCCGTTGTTTGCGGACTGATACAAAAAGGCTTCACGAATGGAATTCGTGAAGCCTTTTCCAGTTTACGGGTTCCAGCGGCACGCCGCAAGGTCTACCGTTCCGTTCAGGCGGAACGAAACACCCTCCGCTTCCAGCAAGGCCCGCTGTGTGCCGGGCGCGTAGGTGTCGA
This sequence comes from uncultured Oscillibacter sp., assembly GCA_947382875.1. Lineage (GTDB taxonomy): Bacteria > Bacillota > Clostridia > Oscillospirales > Oscillospiraceae > Oscillibacter. The sequence goes on from CANDBG010000004.1 coordinate 73,217, forward strand.
AGGCGGCTTTTGTGCCGCCGTTTCGGTCCACGACCCGGTGGCAGGGGACGCTCTCATCCCGGCAGGACGCCATGGCGTTTCCGACGGTAATGGAGAAATTCGGCATTCCGATCATCCGGGCAATTTGCCCGTAGGTCATTACTTTTCCCGACGGAATCTGCCGTACAATGTCATAAATGGCCGCAAAAGTGCCGCCCGCGGCGGGCTTTTCTGGAAGAACTTCCCGCAGTTCATATAGGTCCGTGCGCCGCGCTGAGAGAATCGGGAGCTGCTGCCGTACGGCTTCCAGACGGTCAAAATCCAGGTCGGCAAAAAGTGTGACCTCCTCCGCGCCGGCCCGACAGAGAACCGTCCCCCAGGGGTCCACGGCAATGGAATTGCCGTAGGCCGCGTAAGACGCCCGCTCATCCCGCGCAGGCGACACGCCGACGGTAAAGCACTGGTTGTCGACGGCCCGCTGACGAAACAAAAGCTCCCAGTGGGCCGGACCGGTGGTGTCGTTGAACGCCGCCGGAACAAAAATGCACCGTGCGCCCCGCAGACACATACACCGGGCCAGTTCCTCGAACCGCAAGTCAAAGCAGATGCAGACGCCCATCGTTCCAAATTCAGTTTCAAAGGTGGTCACGGCTCCGCCGGGCGACAGGGTTTCGGATTCCATAAACCGCTGACCGCCGGCGATGTCGATGTCAAAGAGGTGGGCCTTGCGGTGTTTTGCCAGACGTTCTCCGCGGCGTCCGAAGACGTAACAGGTGTTGTAAACGCGGTCCTCGTCCAGCTCCGGCAGAGAGCCGCCTACGAGGTAAATGCCCAGTTCCGCCGCCAGGGCGGACAGCGCCGTTTGCGCTTCGCCGCCGTCGGGTTCGCCGTAAGCGCGGAAACATGCGTTGTCATACGGACAGCAGAACATCTCCGGCAAAACCGCCAGATCCATCCCCTGCGCCTCTCGGATTTTCGCGCAGGCCCGACGGATATTTTCCATTTTGTTGTCCGTCACGCTCATCTGAATCAGTGCAATCCGCATGGTCAGATCTCCTTTTTCCTTGGCATGGTCTGGAAAATTTGCTATAATGAACACAAAAAAGGGGGGAGATTCGTATGGGGTTAACCGTTGGAATTGGATGTCTCCTGGCTCTTGGAGGTACGGCGCTTGCGAAGATTTTTTTTGACGAAGGCCAACGTCTTCGCCGCCGTTTCCACCGGCCTTGGGTCGCTGCGTTTTGGTATTTGCTGTCCTTAATCTGCGCAGCCGCCGCCGTTGGCGGAGCGGCCCTGGCCTGCGCCATCATCGACGCCTTTCTCTTATGATTCCGTCGAAAACCGGAAAACCGTCGTATGTTCCCAGGTTTCCCCTGCCCGCAGAAGACAGTTTTCAAACTGGGGCTTGTTCGGCGCGTCGGGGAAAAACTGCGTTTCCACGCAGAAGCCCCAGCGTTTGTCATAAGGCGCACCGTCCTTGCCCTTCGGGGAATCGCCCAGATAGTTTCCGGTATAAAACTGGACGCCCGGCAAGGTGGTTTCCACTTCCATCACAATCCCGGTTTCCGGCGAAACGGCTCTGGCTGCCGGATGCATGGTTCCGGTTTTGCCGCGCAGAACCCAGTTATGGTCATAGCCGCCCGCCTGAACAATCTGGGTGAAATCCGAGTCGATTTCCGCACCGATGGCCTTTGGTTCCCGAAGGTCCAGGGGGGTTCCCGCCACGTCTTCCAGCGCTCCGGTAGGAATTGACGCCGCATCCGCGGGGGTGTATTGGTCCGCGAAAATCTGGATCGTCTGGTTCAGCACAGGCCCGGAGGCGTGGCCGGCCAGATTGAAATAAGAATGATTCGTCAAATTACACAGAGTATCCTGGTCACTTTTGGCAAAATACGCAATTGTCAACCCGCCTTCCGTGAGCGTATAGGTCACGCGGACGGTCAGATTTCCCGGATAATTCTCGTGCTGGTGTGGACTGCCCAGAGCCAGCGTCAGAACGGATTCCTCTGCGTATTCCACCCTCCAGACCTGCTTGCTGAACCCCGTCATTCCACCGTGAAGATGGTTTTGGCCATCGTTGGCGGCCACGGGGTACTCCCTGCCGTTCAGCACAAAGGTGGGAATCATGTATTCCTTGCCGGCAATCACAAACGGTCTTCCGCCGATTCGGTTCGCCACACGCCCTACCAGCGCGCCCATATATTTGCCGCGGGTGTGGTAATCCTCCAGGCGGTCGAAGCCCAGCACCACATCGACTAAATTCCCGCTCCGGTCCGGAACCCGCAGCGCGCGCAGGGCGCCGCCGTAAGTGATAATGTCGCAGGACAGCGCACCGGCCCGCAGGGTGTACAGGTCGACGGGGGTGCCGTCCGGCATGACGCCAAAGGGTGTTTTTTCCATCATTTTATGAACTCCTTTATACAATAAGTTGTAATCAATCAAAAGGTTCCTTCCAGCAAAACGCCCAGCGTTTGCAGGGCGTCCTGGACGCGCTGCCAGGCGGCCTCGTCCGGACATACCAGCGTATGCAGATGAATTCCGCCCGTCAAATCCGACAGGGGCCGCGCCTCGGACGCCTCACAGCGCCGCAGAAATTGCTGTACATCGTAACGGCTGGAAAGGTGAAGGGAGCCGGTTAACTGTCCATAGACAGGATGCTCGACGATTACATCCTGTACCATGCAGCCATGGTCGACCATGGTGTTCAGTTCCGCTTCCATCCCGGCGGCATCGTGCCGGCAAGGCGCCTGCCGGACCAGTCCAACGGCCGCCTTTACGATCACATAGCCCCGTGGAGTCGCGGAAATATCCGCGCCGCCGGCCCGCAGCAGTGCGACGTCGCCTACAATGATCTGCCGGCTTACAGAAAACCGTTCCGCCAGATCACCGGCGCTTACTGCCCGTTCGGACTGCCGCAGCACCTCCAAAATTGCCTGCCGCCGTTCTTCTGCCGCCATAGCGGTCCCTCCTTCCGGATTATCAAACCCAGTATAACATACCTTGCCGGAAAATCCTACCCTTTTCGAAAAAACAAAGCATTCCGGCGCGGTTTTGCCGCGCCGGAATGTTTGATTGCCTGAGAAATTATTCGGCGTACATATCCTTGAGCTTCAGCAGGTGCTGATACCGCTCCATGGCCGCCTTTTCGTTGCGCTGGAACAGCTCCGACGCACGGTCCGGGAACTCCCGGGTCAGGCGGCTGTAACGCGCCTCGTTCTTCAGGAAGTCCTGATAGCCGCCCGCAGGTTCCTTGGAATCCAAGGTGAATTTTGCGCCTTCCGCAGCGGGGTTGAAGCGGAACAGGTTCCAGTAGCCGCACTCAACGGCCTTCTTCATCTCGACCTGGCAGTTCGCCATGCCGCCCTTAATGCTGTGCATCTCGCAGGGAGAATAGGCGATGATCAGGGACGGGCCGGGATATGCCTCGGCCTCCTGGATGGCTTTCAGGGTCTGGGTGGGGTTCGCGCCCATGGCGATCTGGGCAACATAGATATAACCATAGCTCATGGCGATTTCGGCCAGGGACTTCTTCTTGATTTCCTTACCAGCCGCGGCGAACTGCGCCACCTGACCGATGTTGGAAGCCTTGGAAGCCTGTCCGCCGGTGTTGGAATACACTTCGGTGTCGAATACGAAGATGTTCACGTCGTTGCCGGAGGCGAGAACGTGGTCCACACCGCCGAAGCCGATGTCGTAGGCCCAGCCGTCGCCGCCGAAGATCCACATGGATTTCTTGGACAGATATTCTTTTTGTTCCAGGATTTCCGCAACGAGCTTGCAGGCGTCGCAGTCGCAGAACTTCGCGCCGGACTCCTTGAGCTCCTTGGCGTGGGCCTGGAACTGAGGCAGCTGATCACCAAAGACCTTGGACGCGTCGGGGCTGGCAGTGAACGCGACAATATCGTCGGTGGTCATGATGCTCTCTTCCAGCAACTTGATATATTCCTTGGTCGCTTCCTGGTTCGCCGTACCGTCGTTCATGGTGTCTAACCACTTCTGAGCGGCGTCCTTCAGGCCCTGATAGGTGTAAGGCACAGCGATGAGGGCTTCCGTCTTGGCCTTCAGGCTGTCGCGGATGGCCTTCTGGCCCAGGTACATGCCAAGACCATGCTCGGCGTTGTCTTCAAACAGGGAGTTGGACCAGGCGGGACCATGGCCGGCCTTGTTGGTGCAGTAAGGAGAGGTGGCAGCCGGTCCGCCCCAGATGGAGGAGCAGCCTGTCGCGTTGGAAATATACATCCGGTCGCCGAAGAGCTGGGTGACGAGACGGGCATAGCTGGTTTCGGCGCAGCCTGCGCAGGAGCCGGAGAATTCCAGCATCGGCTGACGGAACTGGCTTCCCTTCACGCCGGGCAGAGCCTGCATATCCTTCTTTTCGGAGACTTCGGCCACGCAGTAATTGAACACATCCTGCTGAGCGGCTTCCTGCTCCTGGGAGACCATCTTCAGAGCCTTTTCACCCTTCTTGCCCGGGCAGACGCTGACGCACACGCCGCAGCCCATGCAGTCCAGCGGAGAGACGGCCATGGTAAACTTGTAATCGTTCTTGCCGGTGGCGTCCACGACCTTCGCAGCGGCGGGGAGCTTGGCAGCTTCCTCGGCGGTGAGGGCGTAGGGACGAATGGTGGCATGAGGGCAGACGTAAGCGCACTGGTTGCACTGGATGCAGTTTTCGGGCAGCCAGGTGGGAACGCTGACGGCTACGCCGCGCTTTTCATAAGCCGCTGCGCCCAGCTCGAACTGGCCGTCCACGTGCTTGACGAAGGCAGAGACCGGCAGGCTGTCGCCGTTCATCTTGCCAACCGGGTTCAGGATGTTCTTGACCTGCTCCACGAGTTCCGGCTTGCCGGTGAGGTTCGTCGTGTCGGGAGCGTCCTGCGCATTGGCCCAGTCAGCGGGAACTTCGAACTTATGGTAAGCCGTTGCGCCTGCGTCAATGGCCTTGTGGTTCATGTCAACCACGTCCTGGCCCTTCTTCAAATAGGAGTGGGTTGCGGCGTCCTTCATATACTGAATGGCTTCCGCCTCGGGCATGACCTTCGCCAGAGAGAAGAAAGCGGATTGCAGAATGGTGTTGGTACGCTTGCCCATGCCGATTTCCTTCGCCAGGTCGATGGCGTTGATGGTGTAAACCTGGATGTTGTTCTCGGCAATATAGCGCTTGGCGACGGCGGGCATATGCTTGTTGACTTCCTCGTCGCTCCACTGGCAGTTGATGAGGAAGACGCCGCCGGGCTTCACGTCGCGGACCATCGGGAACGCCTTAATGATATAGGCGGGCACATGGCAGGCAACAAAGTCGGCCTTATTGATATAATAAGGAGAGCGGATCGGCTTGTCACCGAAGCGCAGATGGCTGACGGTAACGCCGCCGGTCTTCTTGGAGTCGTACTGGAAATACGCCTGAACGTATTTGTCGGTATGGTCGCCGATGATCTTGATGGAGTTCTTGTTTGCGCCGACGGTGCCGTCGCCGCCCAGACCCCAGAACTTGCACTCGATGGTGCCTTCCGCGG